>SXSK01000207.1 GCA_005793375.1 Verrucomicrobiales bacterium
CGTTCTGACATACTCGTTTTCGTTCTTCCGACGCCGGCACGATCTCGCCCTCGAAGTCCTGGCGCTGCGCCATCAACTCATGGTGCTCGAACGGCAGACACGCAGGCCCAGGCTCCGCCGGTCCGACCGATATCTTTGGCTTCTCCTAATGAGGGTTTGGCCCAATTGGAGAAACGGTCTGATCTTCCTCCAACCCGAAACACTCATCGGCTGGCAACGAGCTGGCTTCAGGCTGTTCTGGCGATGGAAATCCCGACACCGACTTGGGCGGCATGAAAAGAGCCAGGAAGTGGTCCAACTCATCCGGCGGATGTGGATTGCCAACTGGAGTAAAAGGCATGGGCATCCAGCAGAAGTTGACGGCCCCGAGATCGCCTTGGCAAAATCCATTTGCCGAGCGTTTGATCGGTTCCATTCGACGAGAATGCCTGGATCGAGTCATCGTTTTGAACGAACAGTAGTTGAGAAAGATTCTGAAAGATTACTTCGCATATTACCATCAGGTACGTCCGCACCGTTCACTCTCTCACGACAGTCCGATCCCACGGCCACTAGAGTCGCCAGATCGTGGGAGAGTCATTGAGATCCCGAAGGTCGGGGGCTTGCATCGTCAGTATCTCCGGCAAGCTGCCTGAGTCGGCGCCAACAACTCAACGAAGTTAAGTTGCGCACGGAAGAACCACGTCCAGCTCAGGCTCAAATCCTCCTCAACGGCTATTTCCCGATCGCGAAGCAATCCTCACCAGATCATCTTGGCAAATTTCCGTTCCACCTCCCACCCTCGAACGGCTGCTTTTCCGCTCCGACGGATTTTTTGCCACCCACAGGTGGTCGATGGCGATCCACTGAAGGATATCTCGGTGTTGACTGAGCGGTCAAAATTCCTGGCCGTGATGCAGGGAGGCGTGATCAAGGCTGGATCGCTGTCGAAGCCATTTCCCACACTCGTGACGTGCGAGACGTGAGACACCGTGCCCTGGACCCTTTAAACCACGCGTTTTAGGCAGACCTAGAGGGCGTCCAGCCAGCTTTACTGTGTTTGGAGTTCCGTCTTAAGGCGGCCCGGTTGCAACCCGCAACAAAATGAGAACTGCTCATCGCTCACGTCGGTAACTCGACGTTTTCCCACTGATCTTCCAGCCGAGCCGACTCCTTTTTCAAAGCGACCGAGACCCGATGTTTGGCGAGGTACACACTGGCCATGCTGACACCGAGTGCTTTTGCGACGTCACTGGCTGGCCATTCTTTTAAAACATTGAGATCGAAGATCTGGAATTGAGTCGCACTGAACTCCAAACGGATCGTCGCCAATGCGGCTTCCAACAATTTCGCCTGCCACTCCCCCTCCCACAGTGCCCCCCAAGGGTCGGCGCCCGCTACCTCGGATACGTCGGCAGCCTCTCGCTCCCCGGCACCGGGTTTGGGAACCTGCAGTCGATCTTCCCAACGCTGTCGCTTGGCGAACTGATTCTTCACTCGCCAGGACGCCTGATTCAGCAACCACGTCTTGAAGCGACACGTCCTCGGGTCGTAGCGAAACTCCTCGACGTTTCGCGCCACTCCGATGGAGGTTTCCTGCATCACCTCATCAGCCTCTGCTTCAGTGAGGCCAGCCTTGAGCGCAAACCCTCGGATTACCGGACCGTACGTTCGAAAGAATTCCTGCCAACGATCTTCATCTCCGGCCTTTAATCCGGCGATGAGGCTAGGGCGGGTACCCAAGGAAGGCGATTCCGGACGCGGCATCGTGGAGGTCATACTGTCTCTTTAACCCACGTTCGCGAGTGTTCTTTCAAAGAAATTGCGATCTACCGAAGGTAGGATAGCTACCGGACGCTTGGGAACCCGCGGAAACCTCGGAGCCCCGCAGCTCCCGTCAATTCACTGGTTTAAGAACATTTCTTGAAAGAACCGGCAATTGGCTTGGTTGAAGGGGGTGGTGAGAGTCAATTTATGCGCCAAAGTTGCCGTTGCACGGCCGAGCCCGAACTGCTCAGGGATGCCAACTCCACATGGGCGGATCGGTTCCCCGGCCTTCACGCTGATCGAACTGCTGGTGGTCATCGCGATCATCGCCATCCTGGCGGGGATGCTCCTGCCGGCACTGGGCAAGGCCAAGCAGAAGGGGCAGGGCATCCAATGCTTAAATAACCTCAAGCAACTGCAGCTGGGTTGGTACATGTATCATGAGGATTTTAATGGTGCGCTGGTCCCAAACTTGGGCATGGCCTTCAGTCAAAATCCCCGCAACACCTGGGTTCCAGGGGGCTTGAGTTTTGACATAAACAATCTCGACAACACGAACACTCTCAATCTCAAGAATAGCCTTCTCTTTCCTTATTCAGGCTCCGTTGCAGTTTTCAAATGTCCGGCGGATAGGAGCACCGCAGTTGTCCGCAAGGTGACCTATCCCCGCGTCCGCAGCCTCACCATGAACTCCTGGCTGGGCCGCTATCTGATTGAGGAAGGTAACCGAGAGGGCCAGGTCTTTGGAGAGGGCGATGATCGCTACGGAATACGACGCCGATCAACGGACTTAAATACACCCGCGCCGAGTCAAACATTTGTTCTGATCGATGAACGGGAAGACAGCATTAATGACGGCGTATTCTATGTTGGAATGGGGCGCCGCGGCGCCCAGGCGTTTCTGGTGGACCTGCCGGCGAGTTATCACAACCGCGCGGGCGGACTTTCCTTTGCGGACGGACATGCCGAGATACGACGATGGCAGGATCCCCGAACGCTTCCACCAATTGTCCGAGGCACGCCCGGTGGCGGCTTTGCTTGTGCCAACAATCCAGACGTCGCCTGGCTGCAGAATCACGCTACGGGCTTAAAATGATTCCATTTCGAAATTCCCACGCATTCTTCCTCATGAGACTTCCTCATTATTATGACAACGATGGCTGGCTGGATCTTTTCGTTTCAAACTACACCGATGATACATCTTCCAACAACAAGGTCACCAACACTCTTTTCCACAACCATGGCGATGGAACCTTGACACGTATCAACCGGGGAAGTCCCGTAAATGGTAGAACGCAGGGCACCGCGGGCGTCTGGGGAGATGATGATGATCGAAGTACGCATCGAATGGCCCAGCGGCCAGGTCACCGAGTTGAAGAATATCCCAGCCAAGCAAATTCTCACGATTACCGAACCCGGCGGCCAGCCTCGCCTCCAGGTCACACGTGTCAATGGGATCGTTCAATTCGCCTTCAACGGAGACGCTGGCCAGAAGTATGCCATCGAAGCCTCGAGCGATCTGCGCGCTTGGTCCGAATTAACCACGCTCACGGGCGCGCTAGAACCGGTCGTTTTCAACGACACCGGCCGTTCCTCAAATTCTCAGACCTTCTACCGAACGGTCATCCGGTAAACGGGGAATTGAACCTTGAAACGCAATCACTTCGTCCGATGACAACGCACATCGGTTTTTACACCGCTTCCGAGGACGCAAGACAACACCCAAATATTTCCCGACTATGAATTCGACTATCCCCAAAACCACTTCGATTCTGAATTGGCGCACCGCGGCACCGGTGCATCCATCTCTAAACGGACGTCCAGATGACAATTTACCACAACGCTCCGAGTTGGATATAAACGCCCGTCCCCATGCCAGAGTTCTAGCGCCAACGGTCCCTCACGCCACCAGGCTCCGAGCCGTGGCAGTCCTCTTGCCGTTCGTCCACTTCTGCTGCGCAACAACCCTTGCCCAGACTCTGCCTACCATAAGCACTCAGCCGCTGGGTGCTTCGCGCAGCTTGGGGGACCGCTACTCCTTTCGAGTCGAGGCCGTTGGCACGCCGCCGTTCACCTACCAGTGGCATCACAATGCTGCTGCGCTGCCCAACACGACAAAAAGCACGCTCACCGTGACCAATCTCAGCCGCGCCAGCGCCGGTGATTATACGGTGACCGTTTCCAATGCCAGCGGCAGCATCACCAGTGACGTCGCACTGCTCGAAGTGGATGTTGCGTTTCGATTTGTGACCGGCAACGCGATCACGTCGTCAGGATCGAGCCTGGGAGCCGCCTGGGCGGACTACGACGATGACGGCTTTGTCGATCTCTTCACCAATGGACGTATCAATAATCAGCTCTTTCACAACAACGGTGATGGCACGTTTGCTCGTATCACCGGCGATAACCCCATTGTCAGAGCGGCTACCCCTGTCGCCGGCGGCGGCGTCTGGGGTGATTACGACAACAATGGATTGCTAGATCTCTTCGTTGCTGACGGCTGGGGAGGTTGGAGCGTTCTGTATCAGCAAGTCAGCAGCGGCAGGTTCGTCGCGACGCCTCCCACCAAGGTCTTGCCTGATGGAGCGAGTGATGCCTATTCCGCCTCGTGGGGTGATTATGATCGCGACGGCCACCTAGACTTATTTGCTGGCGGCTACTGGCGGCCTGGAACCTGGCAGTCGGCTCCCAGGAAGCCGAACTTGTATCACAACTCCGGTAAGGGAGTCTTTACACGTGTCACTGACGGAGTTTTTGCCGACGAGCCACAGAGTATCCGAGGCTCGGCCTGGACGGATTTCAACAACGACGGGCGACCCGATCTGCTGGTTGCCCGCTTCGGTAACCCTAGCCTTTGGTTGTTACAGGAGCAAAGTGGCGGTTTCACCACGGACGAGATATTCTCCATAGCTTCCGGTGGTTTCCACGGTTTAGCCATTGCGGACTATGACAATGATGGCGACACCGACGTCTTCTTTTGCAGTCAAAACGGGGTCAACCCACTGGTGCAAAACGACGGTGCGAACAACTTCACTGGCGTCCAAGCGGGCGATCTTGGCGAAGGCGGTGCTGGTGGCGGCTTTGGCGCGTCTTGGGGCGACTACGACAATGACGGCTGGTTGGATCTGTTCGTCGCCCGCACCACCCAGTGGAACCGCTTCGATAATTCGGGGGACAATCTGCTCTATCACAACAATGGTGACGGCACGTTCACGCGCATCACCTCCGGCAGCATGGTCAACGACACGGACTCCGCCTACACCGGCGTCTGGGCCGACTACAATAACGACGGCTTCCTCGATCTTTTGATTGCGAATACGTCCGATCGAGGACCGGGCGCTCCAAACGCTCTCTTCCGTAATTCGGGGAACTCCAACGCTTGGTTGCTCTTCAAGCTCGTCGGAACCAAGTCCAATCGCGCCGCCATTGGTGCGAAGGTACGCCTCAAAACCACGATCCAAGGGGAGATTGTCACCCAACTCCGCGAAATCAGTGGCGGCCACGGAATGGCCTCGCAGAACGATCTGCGCGCCCATTTCGGCTTGGGCGACGCCACACAAGCCGACGAGATCCGCATTGAATGGCCCAGTGGCCAGGTCACCGAGTTGAAGAACGTTCCAGCCAAGCAAATTCTCAGGATTACCGAACCCGGTGGCAAGCCCCAGCTCCACGTCACGCGCGTCCAAGGTGTCGAGCAATTCTCCCTGCGGGGAGATGCCGGTCAAAAGTATGCCATCGAAGCCTCCAGTGATCTGCTCACTTGGTCGGAGATAACCACACTCACCGGTGCATTGGAGCCGGTCGTCTTTAACGACGCCGGCCGTCCCTCAGATTCTCAAACCTTTTATCGCGCCGTCGTCCGGTAAACCAGTAACTGAAGCTTGGAACACAAACACTCCGTCTTATGAAAACTTGCGCCATTGGGCCCACTGCTACGGCATGGTTGCTGGCTGCGTTCGTCGGTTCGATTCCTGCTCAAACCCCGCCTAGCACTACAGCGACAGTTCACTTAAAGTTTGGAAGATGAAGGGGAAAAGCGCCGTTCTTGGCGCGACGGTTGGAAAGCTGTCGATCGCACCCGACGACATTTTTAGCTTGCGCGGAACTGGCCCGCCCGTTAATC
>SXSK01000208.1 GCA_005793375.1 Verrucomicrobiales bacterium
AGGCTCCTCACCAACAGGTCCGAAACATGCGCGCAGATCCCTGTCCCGCTCTTCAGCCGAAGGTCGCCACGAACTGTTCAAGATTTACTACACCCCAATGCGGACTCCTTGAAACCCATTGGGGTGGTAACACCGTTCATGTGAGCCGGCGGCGGATTAGTGTGTGGTCTGTCGCCGGCCACTATTTTTCCCTGGATGGGAGCCATGCTCCCTCATCCCGATAGTTAGGATGGCCTTCGGCCGGATTGCTTTACCCAAGCTGCTGCGCCTTGAGCGGCACGGGTGCCTGTGGCAAAGCAACCCTGCATCAAGTATCCCCCGGTCGGCGCTTCCCAGTCGATCATTTCGCCTGCAACAAAGACGCCAGGCTGTTTATGCAGCATGAGAGTTGGGTCGAGTTCCTTCCAACAGACGCCGCCGGCCGACGAAATAGCCTCGTCGATAGGACGCGCCCGACTCAGGTTGATGACACAGTGTTTGGTTTCTCGAGCGAGCGTTGGTGCATCCTCCCAGACTTTTCGACCAAGGATGGCAAGGGCGCCGTCGCAAAGCCGCCAACGGGCTCGAGCCTCTCCGAGGAAGTTTCGACGCACCGATTGCATTTTCGTTACCAACTGCGCCTCAGAAAATGTCGGTTTGAAGTCGATGGCAATGGAGGGCTTAGGCATGGCGCGGAGCGTAGCGCCCAGTTGATAAATGGCTCCACCTTCAAGCCCATAGCGAGTGATCAATAATTCTCCGATGGACACGGATGTGCCGGCATGGACATGGATATTCTTGAGCGGTTTGCCTTCAACTTCCGCCAGCATCCCCGGAGGCCAGGAGTGTTCCCATCCGCAGTTGGCTGCTGAAAGTTCATGCACCTGAATCCCCATGGCTTCCAAGGATTCTTTCCAGGCGCCGTCGGAACCGGTCTGTTTCCAGGAGCCACCACCCAGAGCAAGAACCACGGCATCCGCGCCGCTTTCGGTTTGGTTGGCAAAGTCCAGCTTCCAGCATGACTCACGGCGCAAGCCCGACCAGCGATGATTCATTTCGAACTGAACTCCGAGTCGGCGCAACCGCTCCACCCAACGCCGCAGCAAGGGAGCGGCTTTGAGTGATTTAGGGTACACTCGGCCACTCGTAGCTTGAAAGGTTTCCACCCCTAATTCCGCCGCCCACTGTCGCAATTTCCCGGGGTCAAATCCCTCCAGCAGACTTCGCCATGGTGAGTCCGGTTGATCCTGTCCGGAATATCGAGTGACAAATCGGTCGAAGGATTCGCCATGGGTTAGGTTCAATCCGCCGCGCCCTGCGACCAGGAATTTACGTCCTACCGAAGGTTTGGCATCGAAGAGGGTGACCCGAAATCCAGCGGTTGCCGCGACTTCGGCTGCTCGAAGTCCTGCCGGGCCGCCACCGATGACCGCAATCTGAGTGTGTGTCTGCAGAAACGAGACTCTAAGCCCTATCCATAAAGTTGGGAAGGAAGTGGTTGCGGAACAACCATCACTCGGTCGACTTGGGTGGTGTCCCCGTCAGGAATGGGGCGCCGTGGTGGCGGTAGCAACCATGACCATCCATCCGATGCCAAATCGATCTTCGAGCATGCCATAGCGAGGTGACCAGAAGGTTTCGGTCTGTGGCATGGTAACCTTGCCGCCTTCGGCGAGTGCTGCGAAGGCTCGGTCAGCCTCGGCAATGGTGGCTACGTAAAGGGCAAGTGAGAATCCGCTGAAAGTAGTCCCTTCCGAACAGCCGTCCGATGCCATCATGCGCGTTTCCCCAACGCGAAATGTGGCATGCATGACTTTCTCTTCAAACCCGGCAGGTAACATTCCCGGGGGCATTGGTTGTGGGCTTTCCTTGAATTTCATCAACATCTCCAGTTGGGCACCAATCGCGGTTTGGTAGAACCGGATCGCCTCTTCGCAACGGCCGCCAAAGAACAGGTAAGTCGTGATGTTTAGTGTTGGGGCGCTCATGTGTGTGGGCTAAATGTATTTAAAATTAAGAACTGCCAATTCTGATGTCATCCGCAGGTTTGGACAAGTACGGACCCGGAACAAGTCGGTAACGGTTGAACACCGGGTTCAGCCGAGAACCAATGTCGAGATCATGGTTCGTCGCGAATGGATCGCTTTAGAACGCTGTGGTCATGCGCTACCTCGGACTGCTAGCCTGGACTCGTGCTTTCCACTAACCTCAACGGTTGTCCCATCCTACATTGAAGTTGGACACGCTCAACTCCTGCCTGCGGCGCCCCGTCACTGTCGTCGTCGTGATCCTGGCGGTTTGCCTCGGAGGAGTTTTGGGACTTCGACGAATGGCGCGGGATGTTTTTCCGCCGTTGGGGATTCCCACGATTTACGTCGCCCAGCCTTTTGGCGGAATGGATCCTTCTCAAATGGAGGGTTCGCTCACGTACTACTACGAGTACCACTTTCTTTACATCACGGGGATCGAACACGTGGAATCGAAGAGTATTCAAGGGGCTTCGATCATGAAGCTCCAGTTCCATCCAGGCACGGATATGGCGGGGGCGATGGCGGAAACCGTTGCCTATGTGAATCGTGCCCGTGCCTTTATGCCCTTGGGAACACCCGGTCCTTTCGTGACACGGTTTGATGCCGGCAGCGTCCCAGTCGGGCAATTGGTCTTTTCCACGGAGAATCCTAACCGAACAGTTGGACAAATGCAGGACGCGGCGTTGAACCAGGTGCGTCCCTTGTTTGCCACTCTTCCGGGTGTCTCGGCGCCGCCCCCTTTTGGAGGGAGTGCCCGGACCATTACGGTCAATGTGAAGCCTGATCGCATGCGGGCTTACGGCGTGTCGCCGGATGAAATCGTCCAAGCTATTTCCAAGGCCAATGTCATCAGTCCGTCCGGAAGCATGAATCTTGGGGACAAATATCCGCTGGTGCCAGTGAATGCTCAGGTCCGCAACATTCAGGATCTGGAGGGTGTGTCGATTCGTGGTTCTCCGGGTGGCGGCGGGACAGTGTTTCTGCGAGATGTGGCGGTGATTCAGGACGGCAGTGATTTGGTTACCAGTTATGCGTTGGTGAACGGGAGGCGCACCGTCTACATGCCGGTGACGAAGCGTGCGGATGCCTCGACTCTGGCGGTGGTTGAGTTGGTAAAACGAAATCTGCCGAGGTTTAAGGCGGCGGTCGCTGAGGATATTGTGGTGAGCTATGAGTTGGATCAATCCCCCGTCGTAACCCGGGCAATCGGCGACTTGATGAAAGAAGGGTTCTTGGGCGCCGCCTTGACCGGTTTAATGGTATTGCTGTTTTTGAGCGACTGGAGAAGTGCGTTGGTGGTGGTCCTGAATATACCCCTGGCGCTCTTAGTGGCATGCTTTGGGTTATGGGTAGCAGGCCAGTCGATCAATCTAATGACCTTGGGTGGCATGGCGCTGGCGGTGGGTATCTTGGTCGATGAAGCGACCGTGGCGGTTGAGAACCTGCAGGTCCACTTGCGACGCGGGGAATCATTGTCTCGAGCGGCCTTGACCGCAACACGCGAGACCGCGTTGCCGCGGTTGTTGGCGATGTTGTGCGTGGTATCGGTCTTTCTGCCGGCATTCTTTATGGAGGGCGCGGCGAAATCACTCTTCACGCCACTGGCTTTAGCGGTGGGTTTTTCCATGGCCGCCTCTTATGTGCTGTCGAGCACCCTGGTTCCGATTCTGAGTGTCTGGATACTCAAGTTTTCCGGTCATGCAAGCGATCCCGGTTGGCTCGTGTGGTTTCAACGTGTGTATGGAACTACGCTAAAACCGTTGATTCAGGCACGGTGGGTCGTGGTGATCTTATATTTGGTCGTTACCGTTTCAGCCCTGATCCTCTCGGGGCGCCGTCTCGGTCTGGAGATCTTTCCGTCGGTTGAGTCTGACCAGTTTGCCGTCCGTTTGCACGCGCCGACTGGGACCCGGCTGGAGCAGACCGAACAGTTGACGCTTCGTGCGCTGGAGTTGATCCGGAACGAGGTTGGCGAAACCAATGTTCACTTGACCATGGCGCTGGTGGGTGTTCACGCGGCGAACTATCCGGTGAACCTGATCCATTTATGGAATGGCGGGCCGGATGAAGCTCACGTGTCTGTACAACTTCGTCGAGGCAGCCGGATTCAGATCCCTGCCTTGAAGGATCGGTTGCGCTCGCGATTCTCCGCCGAGTTGCCGTCGTTGCGGTTATCATTTGAACCGAGCGACATCATCAGTCGCGTGATGAGTTTTGGAGCGGCGACCCCGATTGAGGTGGCAGTGAGTGGACCCAATCTGGCGGTCAGTCGCCAGTATGCCGAAGCCTTGCTGGCGACACTCTCCAAACTTCCTTGGCTTTGCGATGTGCAATTGGTGCAGTCGCTGGACTTTCCGAGCGTGGAGGTGAATGTCCATCGTGAGCGCGCTGGCCTGATGGGAGTGAGCATGAGTGATGTGAGTAAATCCCTGGTGCCCGCGACGACTTCGAGCCGGTTTACGGTCCCCAATTTCTGGTCAGATCCCAACTCGGGTGTGAGTTACAGTGTCCAGGTTCAGGTGCCACAAACGGAGACGCGCTCGATGGAAGACCTGCGCAATCTGCCAATTTCTGCGGGGCCGAATCGCAGTGTCCTGCTTCGGAGTGTCGCATCCGTGGAACCGGGAATGGTCGTGGGGCAATTCGAGCGCTATAACATGGCTCGAGTCGTTAGTATATCAGCCAATCTCAGAGGAATGGACTTGGGGCGAGCGTTGCGCGAGATCGAGGCGCTCCCTGAGATTGCCAACCGTCAACAGTGGCCGGTGCGGACGCGGGTGGATGTCCGGGGGCAGGCGGTTCCCCTTCGGCAACTGGTCGATGGATTTGTTTCGGGGCTCGGAGTGGCGATCGCCGTGGTTTTTCTGATGTTGTTGGCCAACTTTCAGAGTTTGCGCCTGGCGCTTACCGTTCTCTCAACCATGCCGGCGGTGTTATGCGGCGTCGCCTTGATGCTTTGGCTGACGCGCACTTCTCTGAATCTGCAATCCGCGATTGGGACCATCATGGCGGTAGGGGTGGCGGTGGCGAATGCCATCTTGTTGGTGACGTTCGCCGAAAAATTGCGCCGCGATGGGGTTCCGGCGGTGGATGCGGCGTTGGCCGCCGCTAAAGCTCGATTGCGCCCGATTTTGATGACCAGCGCGGCGATGATCGCCGGTATGATTCCGATGGCGCTGGGTGTTGGGGAAGGGGGAGCTCAAACGGCGCCTTTGGCGCGGGCCGTTGCCGGGGGGTTGCTTGTGGTGACTGGGGCGACGCTCGGAGTCCTACCGGCGGTTTTTGCCTGGTTGGCACCCGGATCGGTTCGTTCGGCGTCGTTGGATCCAGACGATCCGGAGAGTTTGCATTTTGAGAAAGATCGACCGATATGAAGCGACGACGGATTGAAGGACTAGCTCAGCCTTGCGTGTGGATGGCATGGATACTTGGCTCGCTGCTGACTTGCCAGTTATCGGCAGCAGATCCGATGGTGGTGACCGTGGTTCGGCCGAAGCGGGGTGAGATCACGCGATACGTGTCGCTACCTGGGACATTGCGCGCGAACCAACAAGTGACCTTACAGGCGCGGGTGGCAGGTTTTGTGTCATCCATTATTGTGGACCGCGGTGACCGTGTGAAAGCTGGACAAGTATTGGCCGAGATTGAAGTGCCGGAATTGATCGCTGAACGGACCAGACTGCTGGCCGAAGTTCAGGTGGCGGAGACGGAGTCCAAACGATTGAGCTCGGCACAACAGAAGTCTCCGGACTTGGTGACTCCTCAGTCTGTCGACGCGGCGAAAGGACGATGGGACGTGGCGCGGGCGCAGTTGGAAAAGACGGAGATCCTACTGCGATATGCGACATTGAGGGCGCCGTTTGCCGGGATGATTACGGCTCGGTTCGTGGATACCGGGGCGTATGTGCCTGCGGGTGCCGTTGGAGGTGCTTCGGCGGTGGTGACGCTCGCGGATGTCTCCATGATCCGGGTGCAAGTTCCCGTTCCGGAGGTGGAAGCGGTTCATGTGAAGCAGGGGCAACCGGTTCGCCTGATTATCGAAGGGTTTCCAGCCGATCATTTTCGGGGGACTGTCAGCCGCTTTTCCGGCGTGCTGGATGAATCCAACCGGTCCATGCTCGTCGAGGCGGACTTGCCAAACACCGAGAATTCATTGCGTCCAGGGATGTTTGCGACCGTGCGGTTGGGGGTGGAACGACGCACCGATGCGTTGCTGATTCCCATGGAGGCCATTGCGATGGAGAAGACAGCGAGTTTCGTATTTCGCGTCGACAACGGCGTTTGTCGGAAGACGGCGGTTAAGTTGGGATTTCAAGAGGGAGGCACGACGGAAGTTTTGACAGGAATCGCTGAGGATGTGGTGTTGATTTCACCCGCCAAATTGGCTCCGCCAGAGGGTGGCAGCGTGGTTGTGAAGGAGGCAAAATGAAGTGGTGGATCTTGAGCGGAGCGTTTGGATGGTTGATCCGGATTCTGACAATGGGAGCCGAGCCGGTGACGATTTCGATGGAGGTGGCGCTTCGTCTCGCCGACGCCAAGAATCTTTCCATCGAATTGGCTCGCGAACGAGTTCGGGAGGCCCGGAGCCAGTTGGATCAAGACCGACGCCAGCTATTTCCCTGGGTGGCGCCAGGAGTTGGCTACCGACGACACGATGGCCATTTGCAGGATATTGTGGGCGACGTGTTTGATGCATCCAAACAATCCGGCACGGCGGCACTGACGTTGCAGGCACAGGTCGATCTCGGTGACTCTCTCTACAAGTTGCTGGCGACCAAACAGTCGGTTTTGGCTGGTCAGGCGAGTGAATCTGTCCAACGGCGGGAGACCGCATTGGCAGTCGCGCTAGCGTACACGGAATTGTCCCGTGCGACGGCTGCGGTGAGTGCTACCGAAGAAGCCAAGGGAGTATCCGCCAGACTCGTGGCACAAGTTGCCGAGGCGGTGTCTGCTGGCTTGGCATTTTCAGGGGAAGTTCAGCGAGCCCAGGTGCAACACGAGCGGAACGAGTCCCAACGATTGAGAGCGCTGGAAGCGCGGCGGGTGGCATCGGGTCGACTGGCACAACTGCTGCGGTTGCCACCTGGGGATGAGTTGCGGCCTGACCTTTCGGAATTTGTGCCGGTTAATTTAGTATCCACCAATCAGGCACTGGAAACGTTGGTGAGCTCGGCACTGCGGTTGCGCCCCGAGCTTCGTCGGACACAGGCTTTGGCAGGAGCAGCGAAGGCCAAACGGGACGGAGTCGCGAAAGGACCATGGATACCGACCCTGGGAGCGCAGGCAGCCTTTGGCGGTTTGGCCGGGGGACGCAATGGGGATTTTCGTAATGCGGACGACTTTCAAGATTATGGGCTGGGATTGTCGTGGAGAGTAGGTCCAGGAGGCATTGGAGACCGCAGCCGGATCCAGGTTGCCGACGCTCGTCTGCGAATCGCGCTGTTGGAGCAGGAAAAGACCCGAGAAAACGTGGTGCGTGAGGTGGTGGAGCTGAAAACCCGAGCGGATACAGCCGCTGGACAACTTACGGTTGCTGAACGGATGCTTCAGTCCGCGACTCGATTGCTGGAATTGACCCAAGGCCGGAAGGAATTTGGTGTCGGGGCCATTTTGGAGGCGATTGAGTCCGAACGCGACTGGGCTCAAGCGCAGGCTGAGCATCTCCGTGCCATAGCGGACTACAATCGTATCCAATGGGAGTTTTGGCAGGCTACAGGGCAGGAACAAGGGCTGGGATTGCCCTCTGTCATAACGCAAGACGGGCGAACCCATTAGGTTCGCCCGCCGGTAGCGCACGCCATTTTCTGCAGCTGATGGGCTCTCAGTTCTTGTGTGTCTGAGTGATAGGGGCACTGGTGTTGCCGGCAGCGTCTGTCGAGGTAACGGTATAGGTGTAAAGAACACCTTTGGTACCTCGGAAGCTCATTTTGTGAGACGTTACCAGTGCGTTGTCATTGTAGAGTTGTCCGTTCAGTGTCACTTGAGATGTGGCTGGTTCATCGGTGTTCCAGGTGATTTCAAAAGTGCCCTGCTTCGCATTCACTGCGCGGGACATCAGGTTAGAAATAACTGGCGGTGTTACGTCGTTATTGCCGCCGCCGGGGCCGCCCAAATTGTCGATGGCCGCTTTGGCCTGGACCAAGCCGTAACCGTAGGCGGTGTCGCGGCCGGCGGTTCCGAGGTCTTCCGCGGTGACCTGCAGCGCGGTCCGGATTTGGACGGCGGTTTTAGAATTGCCGACTGCGCTCCATACCAGGGCGGCGACTGCTGAGACATGAGGGGTCGCCATGGAGGTGCCGTCGTATTCGGCGTAACCCGAGGTGTTCGACAAGATTCTACTGGTGAGGCTGGCAACCTGACCGAGAGCCGTTGATTTGAGTGTATTGCCATCCTCGAGACTGATACCTATGGCGGGGATGGTGGAAGAGTTACCGTCGCCGAGGGTGCCCGAGAACTCGCCGCTCACATTGTTGTAGATGACGACTCCCGCGGCTCCATTGGCCTGGGCATTCTTGACCTTGTCAAAGAATGACAGCGTGCCGCGCTGAATGAGCGCAATTTTGCCCGACCAATTGAGGCCAGTTTGATCGCCAATACCACCATCGACCAAGGTGCCAGAGGCGTCGCCTTGGGCGGCGAATTCGATGTGAGTGCCCTTCGCCGTGACATTGCCAACGGTGACCGCACTGGTGTCGGTGTAGGGCACTGTGCTGAGTACGCCGACACCGGGAGCGCAGACTTCGACAT
>SXSK01000209.1 GCA_005793375.1 Verrucomicrobiales bacterium
CAAGAAGCCATGCGCTTACTTTCAAGCGTGGCCATTGTGAAAAATCAGCCGAGTTCTCAATATCCCGCCTGCCTATTGTTCTTCCGCGGGTCCATCCTTCAACCAATCCGGCCAAACCACTTTTCTTGAAACTGCCCTGGAGATTGGCCTTGCCGGTAAATATTGCCTTGCCCAGTTCATATCTGGCGGAGTCGATTTTGACGGGTGGCCGGACGCCCACGCCCGAATAACTCCCGGATGCGGTCGCTGTAAGCGACGCGATTGCGCACCAAAAAACTAGTGCGACGATTCGGATCCCTGCGTGCATTGGAAAGTGTTTAGAGGGTTGCGGTGAGTTAGGCAAGTGTCCCATGTAGAATAACCACGGTTCGGGCGCATCTCCGAGTTGTGGGAATTTTTTTGGATCGGTCGTCTCGGTAATTCCCTAAAAGCGGTGGAGGGCCGCCGCGCTCCAAAGGCGCCGTCTTTTTTGGAGTGCGGTGGCCCTCCCTCCGCTTTCTCCTCCAGCAACATAGGAATTACTAGCGGATCCAAGACGGACTAGCTGGTGGAAAAATTCATACCCAAAAATAACTATCATCGAAGAGGCTCGAACCGTCTAAAGGCTCTAGATCCCAAAGGTGCGTTTTAGATAGGCACGGCTTTGAGTGGCGATGACCTCGGGGCCCTCTTCGAAGCGAAATACTTCCACGGAGACACACCCGGCATAGCCCACGTCCCGAAGCGCCGCCGCGATGGGTACGAAGTCGACATCGCCAAAACCTGGCCCTTTCAGGTTGGAATCGTTGGCATGGAAATAAGCAAACGCGCCCTTGGATTCGCGAATGATCTCGGGGATCGGGCGCCCTTCGGAGCTCATGGCCTTCACGTCGAGAATGATCTGAAGCGCCCGCGAATTCATGCCAGCCACGAGCCTTCGGGCTTCGAGTGCCGTGTTAATGAAATTGGTTTCGCTGGGGGCAAGGGGTTCGAAGCAGAGAGTGATGCCAAGGGTTTCGGCGAGTGTTACGGCGGGGCGCAGGACGTCGAGGGTCCACTGGGATGCTTGTTCGGTGGAGACTCCGGGGAGCAAGTTGCGCTGTTTGGGAGAGCCGAGCACCATAAACCGTCCGCCAAGGTCTGATGTGCAGCGGGTCAATTCGACGAAATAATTCGAGGTGAGTTCTCGAATGGTGGCGTCTGTGTGGGTGAGATACAGACCCTCCGTGCGGGCCAGTAGCCAGTGCAACCCGGAAATGGCAACACCGGCATCGGCGGCTTGGCGGCGGATTTCGGCACGGCGGGCCGGGGAGACATCGGTGATGCGTGGAGCCAGCGTGTAGGGCGTAATTTCCACGGCGTCGTAGCCTGCCTGCTTGGCGAAGGCAAAGGTATCGGGCAGCGTCCAACCGTCGAAGATCTCATTGCAGATGGCGAAGTTCACTGGCGGATCATGCCGGGCGGGCGTGTCGATGTGAAGGTGGGAGTTCGCCACAACTCGCCAGAGTTAAATGGGATTTCCGTTCGTCCAATGTGGCTGTCATAATGCCGGTGCAACGCATGACGCCGCTCCAACTGGCCATCCAATTCTTTTTGCAGATCGGCTTGATCCTATTGTTCTGCCGTGTGGTGGGATTGGTGGCGGCCCGTTTTGGGCAGCCCCAAGTGGTGGCAGAAATGATCGCCGGCGTCTTTCTCGGTCCCTCCCTGTTGGGTGTGCTCTGGCCCCAAGCAGCCGCGACACTCTTTCCTGCCGATTCACTGCGAGTGTTGTTCCCGGTATCCCAATTGGGATTGGCACTCTACATGTTCGTCGTCGGGTTAGAGTTTCGGATAGATATTCTCGGCAAACGGGTTCGAAGTTCCGTGGCGGTATCGTCGGCGGGAATGATTATGCCGTTTGTTCTCGGTGTCTTGCTGGGTCTCTACTTTCACCAGAACACCGAACTCTTTCCCTCAAAGACTACCATGCTGGAAGCTTCGTTATTCATGGGTGCGTCCATGTGCATCACGGCGTTTCCGATGCTGGCACGGATTATTCACTTCAAAGGATTGGCGGGAACCACCATGGGGACCGTGGCATTGGGAGCTGGAGCGATCGACGATGCCATGGCATGGTGTCTGCTCGCGATCGTCTTGGCGAGTTTCACGGGCGATTTCAGCCAAGCCATGTGGAGCGTGGGTGGAGGGATCGTCTATGTATTTTTGGCGCTGTGGGTGATTCGGCCGTTGATGGTTCGTTGGGCTAGGGGGGTCGAACAGCGGGGAGAGCTCTCCGAAAGTGAGTTTGTCTTCTGTCTAGCACTCCTGGCGTTAGGGGCTTGGTTTACCGACTTGATCGGCCTGCACGCAGTGTTTGGCTCGTTCATCATGGGCGCTGCGATGCCCCGAGGCGTGGTGCACCTCGCGCTGATCCAGCGGATTCAACCGTTGACCGTGGCCTTGTTGTTGCCCTTGTTCTTCACCTACTCGGGGCTCAATACCAAAATGGGTCTGATCGATTCACCTTACCTTTGGGCTCTCGCCGCCGTGGTTCTCGCGGCTGCCGTCTTCGGAAAGGCCATCGCCTGCTGGCTGGCGGCTCTCTGGACCGGTATTTCAAATCGTGAAGCCATGGGCATCGGCATTTTGATGAACGCCCGCGGGCTCATGGAATTGATCATCATCAACATCGGATTGCAGAAGGGCATCATCTCACCAGCACTATTCGCGATTCTCGTGATCATGGCGGTGCTGACCACGCTGATGGCGTCGCCAGTGTTCGAGCGGTTGGTGGGTTCAGGGCGGTATCAACCCGAGCCGGGTGCCTAGCACTCCTACTCCGCGGCCTGTATCGTTGAGCCGGATGCAGCCCTCACACCGGGCTCTAGACGCCGACATGTTCGGTCGTGACTTTTACCAGGGGATCCGGCAACTTCCTGCCGTCCCTTCCCATTTCCATGAACGCATCCAGCGCTTTGTTAGCTCCTATCCACCCGCCGAGCGGAGCTCGTGCGTTCACCCTGATCGAATTACTGGTGGTGATTGCTATCATCGCGATTTTAGCGGGGATGTTGTTGCCGGCATTGAGCAAGGCAAAGGAGCAGGGCTACCGGACGAAGTGCATCAATAATTTCAAACAGATCCTGCTCTCCACGCACATGTATGTGGCGGACAGCAATGATTACCTGCCGTACACGTCATGGAGTTCGGGGACATTTAATGTCGCCAACTGGTGTTACATGCGGGTGGCGACCAACAACCCGAGCCACACACCTGAGCGCGGGCTTTTGTTTCCGTACCACACGGAGCGGAAGCTTTATTTTTGCCCGCTCGAACGAACCAACACACCGTTGTTCAAAGCTCGTGAAATGAAGACCAGCAGTTACGTGATGAACGGCGCGGTCTCCAAGTATTCCACGGGGCCTCGGGGTGACTACACGACCTACAAGCAATCCCAATTCACTGCGGATGCCATGATCTACTGGGAAGCAGATGACAAACAGCCGTCGAATTTTGACAATGTGGCGAGTCGTCCCGATGAAGGGGTCACCCAACGGCATAATACAGGGACCGTGATGGGGAATTTTGGCGGCCACACGGAGTACATGAAGTTCCGAGTTTATTACAAGGAGGCGGGCATTGGGGGGTTCCCGGGCATGAGGCCGGGCCGGTTTTGGTGCGTGCCCGACTCCAAGACGGGCGACTAGTGCTGCCATGTTCAATCAAATCACTCCACCCTGCCATTCATGAAGCCGCTTGAAGCATCACGGATCAACCTATTCTTGGGGACGGCTTGGCTGACCGTGTGCCTTGGGATAATGGGTTGTTCCAAGAGCGAGGAGACCGATGTTGGGATCCCCAAAAATCCAACGGAAGCCGCGAGCCAGTTGGAGTCAGCATTTGGGCAGGCCTCTGAAGCGGCACGCACCGCCGCGTCCTCCGCTGCCGCGGCATTGCGGCAAAAAGACTACGAACAAGCGGTGGTCTCTTTGCAGACGGTTCGATCGACTGAAAACGTGACCTTGGATCAAGGACTGGCGGTGCACGGAACGATTGTCGCGCTGGAAGCGGAGTTGGTTTCGGCGGTCCAGAGCGGCGATCCCAAGGCCAAACAAGCCTACGAACTGCTTAAGGCGCTCAAGCGCAAATGAACCGTTTCTGAAATCACACCACTGGACGATTTTGTGACGATTCCCATTTCGGTTCTTCAACAGTTTGCCTTGGGCGCGCTGCGGCAGTGCGGTGTTCCAGCGGAACCCGCCGCCGTCGCTGCGGACGTTTTAGTCACCACCGATACCTGGGGGGTGTTCACTCATGGCACGAAAAATCTCAGAGGCTATGTGCGGCGATTGCGTGCGGGTGGATTAAGACCTGAGGCGCAGCCGACCCTCGTGAAAGAAGGTCCTGCTTGGGTTCAAATGGATGGGAATTCAGGGCTGGCGATGCCTACCTCGGTTGAGGCCATGCGCCGGGCGATTGCTAAAGCCAAAGCGGTAGGTATCGGATTCGCAGGGGTCCGGAATAGCTGTCATTTTGGTGCCGCCGGTTATTACGCGAAACTCGCTGCCGATGAGGGGTTGATTGGTGTGGCCATGGCCAATGACATTCCAAGCGTCACGGTTCCTGGGGCGAGGGGAGCGGTTTTGGGGAGCAACCCGTTGGCATTTGCTGTGCCGCATGAGGCGGGAAGACCCATTCTGATGGACATGGCAACCAGCACCGTCGCGGGTGGCAAAATCTATGCGGCGGCGACACTCGGCAAACTCATTCCCGAAGGGTGGCTCACGGATGAAGCCGGCCTGCCGACCACCGATCCAAACAAGTTGGTGCAAGGGGGTGCGCTGACGCCCATGGCGGGACACAAAGGCTATGGCATCGCTCTGCTCATTGAAATGCTCGCCGGCGTGCTGACCGGTGCAGCGACCACGTGGCAGGTGGTAAGTTGGTCGATGCACGATCCGCGCTTGCCGACCGGACATGGCGCCGCGTTCTTGGCTCTCGATATCGAAACGCTGACCGACCATTCCGAATTTGCCGAACGGTTGCGCCACGTCGTGCAAGGCATTCGGTCGACGCCGCTTGCTGTGGGTTCCGAACGTATCCTAGTCCCGGGCGACTTGGAATGGGAACGTCGAGCTGCGGCGTTGGCCGGCGGGATCGAGTTCCCCGAAGATGTGCTGATCAGCCTCCGCGGATTGGCCGACGATTTGGGTGTGCCACCCATCGGCTGAACCTGGAAACGAGGGGGTTGTGACTACGCCTTACTTGGCGGCTTCACGTACTTCTCGATTCGGCAGTCGAAGCCGCCCATGTCGACGACTTGACGATACTGTAAGCGCAGGGCTGGATGCGGGTTGTCCCATTGCACGGGGTTGGGGAAGATGAGGCGGCCACCGGGTTTGAGCACGGTGGCGGCGACCTGGAAGAACTCGCGCATTAGGGTGTGTAAACTGCCAATGCGGACACGGCGTCCCATGGGCGGATTGGTCACTATGAGGGAGACACTGTCGGCACTCAGACCTGGGATTTTTGTGAAATCGCGGAAATCCGCCACGCCAAAGGTGGGGTTGGTAGACGGAAGTTTGGAGGCTGCAAAGTTTTCCTGGGCGATTTGGATGGCCTCTGGGTCGAGGTCCGAACCGAATACACGAACCACACCACCGAGCATGGCACGTTCGACAAGTTCCATGCCGGAACCGCAAAATGGGTCCCAGACAATCTCGCCGGGAGATTTGCCGCTGACACGTGCGAGAGCCGCAGCGAGCGGTGGATGCGATGCGGCAGACACGTCACCAAGGCGGTACCCAAGGCGTGGATCTGGGGCGACGCGTGGGGTTAGTTCGATACTGCAGTTGGAACCCGACCGATAGAGCGCAACGGTCCAGGGAGCTTGGCGCGGGTCGTTCAGCAGGTCCGGGCATCGCGCGTAAATGCCGTCCGCGATTCGTTGGACCGATTCTTTGCGTTGAGTTTCACCGACAAATTCGATGCGGTATCGGATCTTGCCCTGGGTCAGCGTGTGGAGAATGTTCTGGGCGATGGGCGAGGTGATGCGAGCGACCAAGGCTTCGACGCCGACGGGCGTGTCCATGTTTGCCACCGTGCCCAGGGCGAATCCCACGGTGCTGAAACAACGCAACGTATAGAGTTGCGCCAGGGTGATTGGTACGAGTGGCGTGAGGCTCACCAGGCCGGTGTGGACTTCGGAGACGCGTACCAGGCCTTGATTGCGGATAAGATCTTCCACCTCACCGCGAAGTATCTGTTCGAGTCCGCGACGACATCGGAGGTGAATTTGAACTTCCGAAAGTGGAGGGATGCGCCGATCAATGCGGACGGAACTGGTTTCTTCCTGGCGCGCCAATGTCGCCTTGACCCGTTGTTCGATCCCTGCTGGCAGTACGTTCGAGTTCAAGGACTCCAAGGTGGTGGTTCCGCCGATTTTCGACAACGCCTCCTCCACGGCCAGACGTTCCCGTTGCGAGACAGCTCGCTGGAGCAGGGCGACCAGAGCGGTTTCCTCTTCGGGGCCGGCCTTGAGTTTTGAAAGGGCCACGATGGCGTAACGGCGGACCTTCTCCTCGGGATCCTCAAGGAGTCGACGCAACCAGGGTATGGCCAGTTCCCTGGGTTTGGGCGAACTTGATTCGGTAGCGAGCACACCCACCGCCCGCACCACCGAGACCCGCGACATGCGATCTTGAGGGGATGACTGGTTAAACCGAGGCACTTCTTGGTCCCACAGTTGGTTCCAGGAAAGGCGGCGCAACTGGGTGTAAAGCTCGGTGCTGGCGTTTTGTTTGGCGGACTTCATGCGCGATAGAGACTCTCTGTGCGCAATTCCAGCCTATCAAACAAGAGCGGATTCACTCAATCAAGTCGACGGTACGCTGATCACGCTGAGACAAAAAACGTTCGATCGTCTCAATATCTGGCTGACCGTTGGTGCGGAAAAGGATGGCCGCGCCGGTGCGATCCGCGCCGAGTTGCTTCCACCGTTGAAGCGCCTGGGCGCGCGCTTGTGCCCGAACTGCCGGTACTGCCACATAGTCAAACTCCACGGATTCGAATCCGGAAATCGTACGCAATGACCGATGCGCCATCAACCGCACCGCGGAATAAGGATCGTCGAGCATCCCGCAGAGGAAATAGGCCAGCCAGCGGTCGCCGGAAACCTCACGGGCGGGTGCCCAACCCGCGTTCGCAGCCAGAAGGCCGCGCTGTCCCGCATCACCGCGCAGTATCATCAACACAGCGGACGATGTTATCTGATCCTCTAGTGGCAGATCCGGTACACGGGTCCCATACCAAGTCTTCAGGTGTTTGGCACTCCACCCCAGAGATTGGTCGAGATGGCACAGGTTGCAGGCATTCGGACGCCCCGTGGTCAACGTGGTGTTCACGTCGGGACTGTCGATGTAATGGTTGCGCACCGCCTTCAACAGCCCATAGGTGGCATAGGGCATATGGCAGTTGTAACACTGGCTGCCACTGGAGTTGGCCCCATGGTGCGTGTGCGCGGTGAGGTTTTCACGGATTTTTGGATGGCATTGAAGGCAGGCTTGGTTGCCCTCCATGCCTCGCGCCAATTGGTCTGCTGGCTTGCTTTTGTGAATGGAATGACACGAAAGACACGTCATGGGACCCTTTGTGTGGCACGCGGTCTCCACTAATCCGTTGTACTCGCGCCCAGTAACTCGGATCCGGCCGTCGGCCCAAAAGGCGCCACTCAAGAAGCCATGATCCTTTTTGAAACCCTCCGGCAACCAAGGCTGCTCGTCGAAGCGTGCCGGTCGAATCAAGGGTGCTGTGGTTTCAAGGTCGTCTCCGGGTCGGTATTTCGCGCCCGCCTGGGTCCATCCCGTATAGTCGATCATCCACTTCATCCCATGGCACTGCCCGCAAACCTGCGTTTGTTGTTTGGTGGAAAGGTGCTTCGGTTGAACAATGGTCTTGTCCGGTTTGGTGGAGAAATGCGCGAGGTACCGATGCAGTGGATCCTGATTGGCCGCGACATGCGTTTCGCCGGGCCCGTGACAGGATTCGCAGCCAATGCTCAACTCGCCCACGCTGGAGTGGGTGATTTTGGTGGTTGGGTGATGCCCGGGTTGACCTCCAGTGACATGACATTGAATGCAATTCATGTTCCAAACCTGGTTCGGGGACGGCGCTTCTGGATCCCGAATGAAGGTGTCCTTGCGCGGCACCCAGCGCTTTTCTGGGATCAACCAAGCGAATGGAAACGCGAACTGGGCATTCCCAAATAGACCGGGAACCCAATAGGCCTGGAAGTGGTGGGATCCCGTGAGCATTCCAATCCGTTTCCAAACGCGGGGCGCCTTGGATGGATCCTGAAGGCGGTATCCTGCCATCCCGGCGCGGGCTTTGGCCTGATCATTCTTCCAGTTGGGATCGACCATCTCGACCCAGTATTCTTCCCCACGTTGTTCCAATTGAAACGTCTCGCCATCCACTTGCAGCGTCACGTGATTAAAATCCCCCAGGACCGTCTCGGGGGACGCCACTTGCGTCATGGTGCGGTGAAAACTCTTGTGCCAGCTCTCGTATTGATCGGAATGGCAGGACTGGCAGGTATCGGACGACACGTAACCGCCGGGGTGCCCGATTTGGGGCATTTTTTCGCTGAGCTGCACAGACGACCGTTTTTTGGAGTTCCGATTCCGTTCCCATCTCACGGCCATCCAGTAGGTCCCGGCGACGAGCAGACAGGCGAGAACGAACATCCAGCGCCTGGAATCACGCGATTTCCAAGCCATCCAGCCAAGGGCCGCTGCAAGAACCAGGATCAGGATGAGCACATCGCGGAGCATGATCGATCAGCACTGCAGGGGTTGGGCGCGTTGGTGGAAGTGGTCTGGGACGGAGAGGAATTGGAGGCTTGCCGCCGTGGTCAGGGATTGACTCAAGTCGACGCGTGCTTGGTGACGGCGTTTTTCTTAGTGGGAGTCGCGTCGGTAGGTTTTGGGGCGACGAGGGTGGCTTGGGCCGTGAGGAAAACCGAGGTGAGCAATAGAAGGGCGCCCACTGGTACGATGAGAACACCCAGTCCGGGATCTCCCCCGTGAATGATGGCGCCACCCAGGAAAAATCCGGTGGGAAGCAGCACGCTGCCGCCCATTAAACACATGGAGGCGAGATCACGCAATCGGCTAGGCCAGGCAGGCACCAGCGGAATGGCTGCGGCAAACGCCAAGTTGATCAATGCCAACAGGGTGCCATGCGCATGCGCCAACGTCCACATGAGGCGGCGGGTAGTACTGGAAACATTCAGATACGCCTGGATTTTGAATCCGTGCAACGCTTCCAGGACGATTCCCAAGAGCAAGAAAATCAGCAGCGCCGACCACCCGAATCGAAGGTGTCGTACCTGGTAAAATCCCGAATGGCGCGTGGACCCCTCCGAAACTGGTTGGAGCGCGGTCGAATCTGGCGCTGTGACTTTTGAATGCGGCTTCACCCGCCCCGAGTTCTAGTGGATTGCCTGCCCATTGCCCATATCTTTTCCCGATGAAACGAATCAAATCATCGCCGTCCACTAGGAGAATTTCCCTTAGGTTTCAGTAAAGATGTTTGGCCTGAATCCTCGAGGATGTTGGGGGGAGGCGTTCTTAAAGAATTTTAGGGTCACATTTCATATTTTGATAATTGAATTCTACGGCGACGCTTTCAATTCCGGGGTCGGACCTGAGCAAGTGGTTCAGGCAGAATGAACTGGAGAATTCGTTAACGATCGAAATGAGGCTTGCGAGTGATTTTTGGCCTAAGAAATTTGTTCTAACCAAACGGTCGAATGGTCGCACAGGCTTGGCAGGCGGCAGCGAAAAAGCTCGCTCGCTCGCTCGCTCGCGGCTAGTTGCCGAAAGCCCAGAGCTTGGTGGCCGTGCGCACGTAGAGGCGGTTACCGACAATCGCCGGTGTGGCCAGGATACGTTCGCCGAAATCGGCCTGGTGCAGAATCTCCGGCTTGTCTCCGCCAGCCTTGAGGACGGTGAGCTTGCCGGGTAGCGAGGCGACATAAAGGCGGCCGTCGGCCGCGATCAATGACGCGTAGTAACTGCCGGGTGCACCCGCGATGCGCTCCTGCACATAGGCAGGCTCACCAGTTTTCGAATCGAGTGAAGTCACGATGCCGCCATCCTTCACAAAATAGATCCTCCCGTCGTACGCCACGGGTGACGAGACGTAGGGCAAACCCTTGCGGAACCGCCAAGCGACGTGTGAGTCCGTGATATTTCCAGTGCCGCCGGGCTTTACGGCCACAATCACGTTCTCCGACCGAACGGCCTTGGCCGCGGTAGTACCGATGTCCCAGTCCTCCTTGGAAAATTTGCCGTCGCGGTTGGCGTCGACCCCTCGCCAGTAATCGATGCTAGCTTCGTCAATCTCGGAAAAATCAACAATGCCATCCTGATTGCGATCGTATTTTTTGTAAAACTCCTCCCACTTCGGCAGCGGCGAGTCCGCGGTGTCATTGGACCACGCGGCGAAGTAGAGCATGCCGTCCGCGACGACGGGCGTTGTGCAGACGTAGCCCGTGACATTCTCGACCACCCAGCGCTGCTTGCCGGTCTTCAGATCAAATCCCTTCAGACGCGAGTTGGCTGCGACGATGACTTCTTCGACACCGGCGTTGTTCCAGTACACGGGCGTGCCGAAACTGCCCGAAGCCTCTGGACGCGGTGTCTCCCATAGTTTTTTGCCGGTGCGCACCTCGACGGCGAGCAGCGACGAGAAGCGATACAAATCGCGGCAAAGCACAACCGTGTGATTCACGATGATTGGCGAAGTGCCGCTGCCGTATTGGCCGGCGCTGAGCGCGAGCGGCAGCGGTAGGCGCCACAGTTCTTTGCCATCCATGTCATGGCAGATCAGCCCGAATGATCCGAAGTAACTCACGACGTGCGAGCCGTCGGTCGCCGGCGATGAGGCGGCGGGGCTGCCATCGGATCGGTGGAAGTCCTCGACCGACTCCGGCTTCACCCCTCGGGCCCAGCGCAGTTTGCCGTCGGATCGATCGTGGCAGCGCGTCTCGAGCTGGCCATCACGATAAGTCGTGAGGAACAGCCGTTCGCCCCAGATTGCTGGCGACGACGGTGACCATGGCACATCGATGCTCCACGCGACGCTCTCGCCGGGCCCAACCTTGACCGGCGGCTTAGCGCCGGCGGAGAGTCCGGAGGCGTTGGCGCCGCGAAATTGCGGCCAGTGTGCCCTGGCGTCGTCGGCAGACAAAGAAGCGGCGGCAACGAGGCCGAGCACAGCGAGCAGGGGCGGTGTCGATTTCATGAAAGCAGCGGAATATTAAGGCCGTCCAAAACGGAGGAGATGCGACGCGCCGGGGATGAACACCGAGCATTTGGTGATCTCATACGACGCGAGTGGATGTTCCTCTAGTCTGTCTACCGCAAACGTTTCGAAAGTCCGGTTGACCGTCAGCATCCTGCCGACGTCCTTCGCACGGAAGAAGGATATTTTTCCATCAACGTGAGTTAGCCAATCACGGATTTTGGAATTCGGGTGGAATCCGGGAATCCGGGGTGGGACCTGAGCAACTGGTTGAGGCGGAATGAGCTGGAGAATTCGTTAACGATCGAGATGAAGGTTGCCAGTGATTTTGGCCCTCAAGGTAACATTGTCTCACGAAACGGTCGCGTCGGCGGGGCAGGCGGCTACGAAAAGAGCTGAGCTCTGAGGTCCAGGGGATTGATTGCATTGAATTTTCCTGGCGAAAACGAGCGGTAACGCCGGTTGTGACGGATCGCGAATTGCGGACCTGACTCCAGTTGAACCACAAGTTGGCACCTCCCTTGAGGTAGCTCGAGTTCGTTGCAGATGTCTTGGGGCAGTGGTGGCCAAAATTCGTCGCACCAAAATTGCATTCCGCTATTCCCGGCAGACGGAAATATGGTTTAGGGTGTGGCCGTCACATGCACCACCGACTTCTTGCTTTGGCACTCGCCTGGGTTGCGGCACCCGTCCTTTACGCGGCGCCGCCAACCAAATTGGAACTTCGGACCGGGGACCATATCGCCTTAATCGGCAACGCCCTGCCCGATCGAATGCAACACACCGGGTACTTTGAGACGCTCGTTCATGCCCGGTTTCCGGAGCATCAATTGGTGTTCCGAAACATCGCCGCCTCGGGCGATGAGGTGGTGATTCGCCATCGATCGGAGAACTTCGGCTCCCCGGATGATTGGCTGAAACGGGTGAAAGCCGATGTCATCTTGGCATTCTTCGGTTTTAATGAATCATTCCGTGGAGCCACAGGACTGCCGAAATTCCGGGCCGAACTCGAACAGTTCGTCAAAGAGACCAAAGGCAAGGATTACTCCGGCAAGGGCGCGCCGCGGTTGGTGTTGGTATCACCGATTGGCAACGAACGACACCAGGATCCCAATTATGCCGATCCGGCCCTCAACAATTCCAACTTGCAGATGTACACGGCAGCGATTCAGGAAATCGCCCGAGCCAATGACATCCTGTTTGTCGATGTCTTCAATCCATCCCTGCAGTTGTTTTCGGAAGCCTCCCGCCAGCGGGCATCGCTGACCATCAATGGGTTCATGCTGAACGATGCCGGGGATAAAGCCCTCGCGCCCGCATTATTCCGCGGGATGTTTGGTGAAACGCCACCGGCCGGAAACTTTGATCGGTTGCGGATGGCCGTGAATGACAAGAGCGCCCAGTGGCATGCGCGGTATCGCACGGTGGACGGCTACAACGTCTACGGCGGCCGGTCCGCACTGGCGTATCAAGCGGACAAAGGAGGGTTCATCTCCGATCGGAATGCACCGGCACCCTACATCTCCAACTACAAAGTGATGCAGGAGGAAATGCTCCAGCGCGATATCCTGACCGCCAACCGCGACAAGCGGATTTGGACCATGGCCAAAGCGGGCGGGTTTCAGGCCGATGACAATAGCCTGCCGCCGGTCGACGATTCCAATCTGCCGCCGGTGACCAAGGTTCCCACGAACAAGCCGGGACCCAAGGACGACAAATCCCAGGTTTACATCGATGGCGAACAGGCCATTAGCAAGATGACGGTTCACTCGGGAATGAAAGTCAACCTGTTCGCGAGCGAAGATCAGTTTCCGGAATTAGTGAATCCCGTGCAGATGGCTTGGGACACCCGGGGTCGCCTGTGGGTGGCTGCTTGGCCGAATTATCCGGAACGGGCGCCTGATTCCAAGGTTGGTGACAGCATCTTGATCTTCGAAGACACCAATGCGGATGGCAAAGCCGACAAAGTGACCCATTTTGCGGACGACTTGAATTGCCCGACCGGCTTCCAGTTCTACAAGGACGGCGTTTTGTTAATGCAAGCTCCCGATCTGTGGTTCCTCCGAGACACTGACGGCGACAGCAAAGCGGACACCAAGGAGCGCATCCTCATGGGAATGGATTCCGCGGATTCGCATCATACCGCCAACGCGATCTGCCTGGATCCGGGTGGTTCGATTTATTTGAGCGATGGTGTATTCCATCGGACGCAGGTGGAGACGGCGACGGGGCCCGTTCGCAACAATGACGGCGGCATCTACCGTTTTGAACCGCGCACCGGCAAGTTCGAGACCTACATCTCCTATGGTTTCGCCAATCCGCACGGCCGCGTGTTTGACAATTGGGGCAATGATTTTGTCACCGACGCGACCGGCAACGCCAATTTCTTCGGGCCGGCTTTCAGCGGGTTCTTGGACTATCCGATCAAGCACGGCGGTATGCGGGAATTCTGGGCGCGTCCCTCACGGCCGTGTCCTGCCACTGGCATCCTCACGAGCCGCCACTTTCCTGAGGAATTTCAGGGGAACTTCCTGAACCTGAATGTCATCAGCTTTCAGGGTATCTACCGGGTGAAGGTCCTGGAAGAAGGTTCCGGATTGAAGGGTGAAACTCTCGAGAATCTAATCTCCTCCACGGATCCGAATTTCCGTCCGATCGCGATCAGCACGGGTCCGGACGGCGCCATTTATTTCTGTGACTGGCATCAATCGATCGTCGGTCACATGCAACACCATATTCGCGACCCCAATCGCGGTCATCAATATGGTCGGGTTTATCGGATCACCTACAACGGTCGTGAGTTGATGAAGCCGGTGAAGATCGACGGCCAACCGATTGAAGGGCTGCTGGACCTGCTCAAAGAACCCGAGAATCAGACCCGCGAATTGGCCAAGATTGAATTGGGCGAACGCGATACGACGCAGGTGTTGACGGCCGTGACGCGTTGGGTGGCGGGTTTGAATCCCAATGACTCCGGGTACCAGCATCATTTGATGGAAGCCCTTTGGGTGCATCAATGGCACAACGTGGTGGATCTGAAGTTGTTGGATCGCATGCTCCAATCGCCCGAACCTCGCGCGCGTGCAGCTGCAGGTCGAGTCTTGTGCTATTGGCGCGATCGGGTGCCAGAACCACTGAATCGTTTCAAGAAAATGGTGGAAGATCCGCATCCGCGCGTCCGTTTGGAGGCCGTTCGCGGCGCAAGTTTCTTCCGGGACGCATCGGCCGCCGAGATGGCGTTGCTCGTCCTCAAGCAACCGACCGACTACTACATCGATTACTGCCTGCGCGAATCCTTGAAGCAGTTGGAACAGTTCTGGCGCAAAGCCATCGCGGAGGGCCGACCCCTCGCTTCCGACAATCCGGCTGGCATCGATTACCTGATCCGAAGCATTTCAACCGTTGAATTGTTGAAGCTGCCAAAAACCTTGGGCGTGCTTCAAGGCATCCTGTCTCGCGCGGATACGCGGGACGAGGACCGCAGCCTCGCCTTGGCTTCGTTGGCACTCCAGCGCAACTCGACGCGCGTCACCGAATTGCTCAATGTGCTCGAAACCACCGCACCAGCCTCCTTGGCGCATCTCTTGCCCTGGGAAGCCCCGGAAGAACTCAAGGCGGCCCGCGCCCGCGTCGCGACATTGGCGCGCACCGGGAAATTACCTGAGCTGCGACAGTCCGCATGGGCGGCTCTGGCACGTGCCGATGATTCCTTCGATGGGATCTGGGCTGAAGCCAGCAAGACAACCTCGGCACTGGCTGAACTTATCCACAGCATTCCGTTGATCAATGACGCTGACTTCCGGACCCGTGCTTATGACCGCGTGAAGCCGCTGCTGTCGAACCTCCCTGCAGACCTGGTCGCCTTGGCAAAAGCCAAACCCGCAGGCAGTGGCCGTTATGTCCGGATCGAATTGCCTCGCCGCGGCACCCTGACCCTGGCGGAAGTTCAAGTGATGAGCGAAGGCCGAAACATCGCCACCAAAGGAAAGGCCAAGCAGTCGAGCACGTCGAATAGCGGAGA
Organism: Verrucomicrobiales bacterium; assembly: GCA_005793375.1. Classification (GTDB taxonomy): domain Bacteria; phylum Verrucomicrobiota; class Verrucomicrobiia; order Limisphaerales; family UBA9464; genus SXSK01. The sequence goes on from SXSK01000209.1 coordinate 15,290, forward strand.
GGCCAGCAAAGCTATCGATGGCGGAACCAGCGGCGAGTTCGGGCGCGGGAGCCAGACTCATTCCCAGGAGAATGAAAACAACCCTTGGTGGGAATTGGACCTTGGCAGTGAGTCGCCCATCGACAGCGTGGTGATTTGGAATCGCACCGATTCGGATCTGGGCCGGCGTCTGGATGGGTTCACCCTCACGGTGTTCGATGATGGGCACCTCGAAGTGTTCAAGCAGAGCGGCATCAGTGCACCCGCACCCAGCAAGACCTTGGCGATCGGCGGCGATCCGCTGGGATCCGTTCGTCGGGCCGCCATCCGGGCGAGTGTCAGTATGAACAAGGAGCTCGAGTCGGTCTTCACAGACCTCGCTAATCTGATCAAACGCGGTGAACTCACCGTGGCTGCCGCGCAAGGGTTGCGCGTCCTTCCACGCGAATCCTGGTCGAAGAGTGCCGCTGGCGATGCCGCCAAAGGAATTGTCGCCTGGGGCAAAACCGTGCCCGCCAGCGACCGAACCTCACCGGACTATGTCAGCACAATCCAGTTTGCGACGGATCTGGCAGGTCAACTGCCCGCGGATGTCGCCAACAGCCTGCGGGGCGAACTCAAAAATCTACGTGTCGATGTGTTCGTCGTCCGCACGGTTCGCGAGCAAATGCGTTATGACGTCACCCGCCTCGTGGTCGAAGCTGGCAAACCATTCGAGATCATTTTCGAAAACTCGGATTTCATGCCGCACAACTTGGTCATCACCAAGCCGGGCACTCGCGATGCCATTGCCAATGACGCCGCGACGATGAAACCCGAGGAACTCGATTCCAAAGGCCGTGGCTACCTGCCCAAGAGCGATGCGGTGATCGCCGCGACCCGCCTTCTGGATGCTGATCAGCGGGAAACCCTCAAAGTCACAGCCCCTTCCAGTGAAGGGGTCTACGAAATCGTGTGCACTTATCCGGGTCACGCGATGCTCATGCGCGGAACGTTAATCGTCACGAAAGACGTCGACGCCTACTTGCAGGCCAATCCGTAAGGGTCAGGTCTCAGCAAGAGCCGGTGCAGGGTCAAGAGCAAGAGAGCCGCCACTTTCTTGCTCTTGCTCTTCCTCATGCCATTTCCATCAATCCTCGCGACTTGGCCAGTTCGACCAAAACATCCGCGACGGTGTCAGGGTCGAGGTGGGAGGTATCAAACAGGATGGCATCTTTGGCGGGCTTGGTGGGAGACGCACGACGACTGCGATCGGCGGCATCGCGGACGATGACCGCGGCGAGTGCAGCGGCGAAGGGCATGCCTTTCTTGGCACTCATCCTTTCCGCGGCTTTTTCGGGAGCCACCGTGAGAAATACTTTGAGCGGGGCTTTCGGAAACACCACCGTGCCAATATCGCGGCCTTCCGCGATTAACCCGCGGTCGCGATTGAAGAACTGCCGTTGCAGGCCCATCAGAGCGGCACGGACCGGCTGCAGGCGGCTGAATTGAGGGGTGAGTTTGTCGATCTCTGGATTCTCCAACTCTTGGGTCACATCCCGTCCACCCACATGGATCCGGACACCACTCTCGGCAGTGTGGACGGTGAATCCCTTGGCCTTGAGACGAACCGCCAGTTTAGCGCCCTGACTTGGGGAGATCCTCTCCTGTTGTGCGACAAAGGCGGCAGCGCGATAAAACAAACCAGTGGAGACCCAGGGCCAACCCAGGCGCGCAGACAGCAAACGGGCGGCGGTGGACTTCCCACAATGGGCGCCACCATCGATGGTGATCAGTTTGGAGACAGACATGGGACGTTTGTCAAAAAATGAGATGTGACCCCAATAGCCGTTATCCTGGATAGTTTTCCAGCCGTTGGAGGAATTCCTTCACCGAGGTGGCCAACCCAACCTCAATGGCGCGGCTGACGAGGCTGTGGCCGATGTTGAGCTCCACCAAGTGTGGGACGAGATGGATCAGCGGAAGGTTTTCGAGGGTCAGTCCGTGCCCTGCATTGACCAGGAGCCCGATGCCATGGGCGTGTTTGGCCGCGCCGATGAGTCGTTCCAACTCCCCGTTGCGTTCGCGCTTGCTTCGAAAGAGTTCGGCATAAGCGCCGGTATGCAATTCAATGAATTCTGCCCCGATCCGCTTGGCGGCGTCTAATTGTTGGAGATCGGGATCGACGAAGAGGCTGACTTCAATACCGGCATCCTGGAGTCGTCGAGTGGTGGTGCGCAGTGATGCCTCCGCTCCGACGGCATCGAGTCCGCCTTCAGTTGTGATTTCCTGCCGGTGTTCTGGAACGAGGCAGACAATGTCCGGCTTCGCTTTGAGGGCGATTTCAATGATCTCCGGGGTGTTCCCCATCTCCAGATTGAAGCGGGTGGTGATATGCGCGCGGAGTTGGAAGATGTCGCGATCGATGATATGGCGGCGATCTTCGCGGAGATGGGCGGTAATCCCGTGGGCGCCGGCCTTTTCACAGACCCGCGCGAGTGCCACGGGATCGGGTTCACCGGTCATTTTTCCGCGATACCGCGCTTCGCGAAGGGTGGCGATATGATCGATATTGACGCCAAGTTTGAGCATGAGAAGTGGGCTTGCTAGTGCGGCGAGTTCATTCCGACGAATCCAGCTTGGATCGACGATGCCGCTATTAATTGGCGCGCGGTGGGGGTGGAGACACGCCTTTCGGGAGTGCGGATCGAGGGTTGCCTTTGATCGGTTTGCCGGGGCCATCAATCCAGCGGGCCAAGGCGACAAGCTCCAGACCAGCGAGCCCTCCGGGAGCGCTGCGAGTGAGGATAACTTCATTGGGAGCGGCGAGTCGCACTTCGGTGGCGGTGTTGCCGAGTTTTGAAGTGACCTCATCGAGCCAGACTTGGCCCGGGGCTTGGAGAGGGATGGGGTATCGGCGGAAGACGATGCCGCGCAGTTGGCTGAGGACAAGCCAGTGTTTGATGCTTTGTTCGGTAATTTCCCAGCTATAGGCGATGAGATCTGGTTTTTCCAACTGCTTGAGGAGTGCTGCGGGGACTGGGTTGGTGGTCCGCTTCGACGGAAAGAAGCCGCCGGCAATGTAGCTGATATTATTGGTTCGAACCACGGATAAGTTGGGTGGGGGGCCTTGAATGGGTATCTGATCAATGAGCAACCCCTGTCCGTTGGTGGAGACGTTGAGCATTCCCATCACCGCCGGGTTCTCGCCGGTAAAGAACTTACCCAATTGATTGGTGAGCGAGGCCATGAACGATTGGGAATTCCCAACCGGAAATCCAACATACGTTTGCAGCTCCGTGAGCGGTTGCATCCAGATTGTGAACTGGTTGGGCACGGCATTGGGTTCGTAGGATTGAAACCAAGGGCTTTTGGCAACCATAGGCCGGATGCCACGAATCGCCGTGAGACTCCGTGTCAGGTCGTTCATGAGAAACGTGGGGAGTTGCCACGGTTCCATCTCGATTTTGAGAGCCTCAGGAAATTTGAGTGAGACGGTCGTCCGCACGATTTGATTAGTGGCAACTGACGTCACTTTGGCGCGAGGAGCGGGGAGCAGTGCCTTGGGCCATGGGCTCTGTGACCATTTGGACAACTCCAGATCGGCATCGAGCACGCCGTCGGCGGGGACTGTTGCCAGACGGGAGGCAATCGACGGTGCTTTGGACATGGCCGTGGCCGGAAACGCGACCGTCAAGAGGCCGTTGGTATGCCCGACAAATACGCCGATATCGCCCCCTTTCGCCGTGGAAAAGAATTGTATCAGGCCTGCGCGCCAGGCATCCGCGCGCGCGGCCGGAATGCGGGCGCAGAAGGCGAATTCAAGATGGGTGGGGGTGTCAAAGACCGTGCCGGCGGATTCCGCCTGGACCAATTCCCGCCAGAGGGGCGCTGCGGCTTGCACGACAGGTTCAGGTGCATTGGTCTGCCCGGTGACCACGAGCCATAGCGTTTCGGAAAGTCGTTTGGCCATCTGATCGCCGGCAGCAGCAGCAGAGCGGGTGGTCGTGACCGCGTGGAGGCCGGGTGCGTTGGTCAATTGGGCGAACTTCGATACGCCCGCGAAATGCCATCGCGCAATAAAAGGATCTTCCGGAACCGTGGGTTTGCAGCCAGCAATAAGCAGGGCAATCGTCACGGAGCTAAGGGCTAAGCAGGTGAACAATCTCATAGGACCGGCAGGGCTTGCCATAGGGCGCGACCGATTGCAATCCCACGTGAAAAACTTTTCGGAGTGTTGCCATGGTTAGGCCGGGGGTGTTGGCTGGCCCTAGTCATCGCTCGGGAACAGTCGTAGTGATTTTGCACGCGGACCAAAACACGGGCTGCAGGGGCGCATCTCGGAGTTATCGGGGCCTTTTGGAGTGCGGCAGCCCTCTCTCATCTTTGTCTCTACAGATCCCCTCTAGACATTTGTCCAAGTGTTACGCATGCTGGATGAATGTTAGACGCCATCCGTGTTGCCGGTCGTTGGGTCAGAAAATCTCTCTTGGAA
>SXSK01000210.1 GCA_005793375.1 Verrucomicrobiales bacterium
AGTGGTCGAATGGCGAGTTTCCGAAGTGTCGATCAATCCGGTGTACGAGTGGGTTTTTATGAGTCGTCTAAACTGAATCCTGCAAGCTATACAAGCCATACGTTCAGACTAGACCTCATTGAGGTAGTAACACCGTTCCTGCTCATACATTCTTCAATGCGTATTCGGTCCGCCAAAAGTATGGAACGATCTTACTAAATCGTTTTTTCGCCGCGCAGTTCCACCGACAACCACGCCCGCGCGTAAGCCCACCATTGCTTGGCGGTGGGAACGGCAATGCCCATGGCCGACGCCGTTTCGTCGAAATTCATCCCTACGAAGTAGCGGAGCTTGACTAGTTCGGCTTTGCGAAAATCCAGCAGGGCCAGTTTTTCCAGAGCTTCGTTGACACGCAGTAACTCACCATCGTCGGATGTTGGCAGGGGGATTTCAACCTCGTCCAGCTCGAGCCGTTGCGTGCCGCCGCCGCGCTTGGCCGCCAGGCGGCGCCGAGCGCGTTCGATCAGAATGCGACGCATCGCCTCGGCCGTCGCGCCGAAGAAGTGGGCGCGATTCTGAAACCCAGGGGCGTCACTGCCGCCCAGCCGAAGCCAGGCCTCATGAACGAGCGCCGTGGGTTGCAGCGTCTGGCCGGGGGCTTCGTTCGCCATCTTGTTCGCAGCGAGTCGGCGCAATTCGTCATAGACCAGCAGCAGGAGCTCCTCGGCGGCTTTTGCATCGCCTTGCTCCATCCGACCCAGAATATGCGTGATTCCAGACATGGCTCGAGCGTGCGAGGAAAGCCCTGCAAAAGCGAGAGTTAGTGTGGATCCGAGTGATCGCCCATGGTGAGAACTTGGGGCTGAGATGAATCAATGGGCTGGAATGTCGGCGTTTTGCTTCAACCCCGACGCAACTCAGGAGGTTTTCTCACAAAACGACCCTTGGTAATAGACAGGACGTTCGATTCCTTTGAGGTGATCGCTGCTGAGGTCACCAAGCGAGCCATGGTGGCTCTGACTGCCATCGGGCCTCTCGGGCGATCCCCATCACCAAGTGCCAATAGCTTGATCCGGGTCATTAACAACACGCCGAGTATGGACAATCGGAGGCGGAGTTTGGTGGCGGGTTTTCGGACAGTACGGGGTAGCAGGCCTAGATATAAGTCAACAAAAGCATCAGCTTCTCAATTCGATTTCGGATCGTGTCCCGCTCCGCACCCGGCACCAACCAATCCGGCGGCGAAGTGTCATCGTCCATCTGAGCATGAACCTGTTCCAGGATCACTTTGCCATCCAAACTCGCGCCACGATGCACTTCATTGGCGACGGAATTGAGTCGATTGGCAAGCGCGCTCCGGCGAGCAATTTTCACATTATCGTTCGGGCCGGTAAAGACACTGAGGGGCAGCATCAGAAGGTCACCGCTCAAGACTCGGAGTTGGAGTTCAACGTAACCCAAGGTCCCGGATGGATCCCGAGGGAACGGATCGAGACCATCGGGTATCCCATCGCCATCGGTGTCGATGCGGCAAGGGTCTGTCCCAAGGCTCACCTCTCCGCCGTCAGAAAGCCCGTCCGCATCGGAGTCTTGCACCGTCGGACTCGGACAACCCGTGCCCATCGCCATGTCGACCTCTGTTCCGTCGAGCAGACCGTCGCCATCGGTATCTGGAAGATTTGGATTTGTTCCGAAGGCTGCCTCGTCCTGCGGAGGGAAGCGGTCAAACAGCCCGTCATGGTCGGAGTCCAGAGGAGCAATCACCCCATAGGTGGAAAAGTGGGTGATTGGAGCTGTCAGGGTCGCGATGAATGGCGGTCCCTCCGTTGTGATAGACGTTTCTGTTCCCGGGACCTCGATGAACGCATCCCCAACTCCGTCCCCTTTGGTATCCACCAACTGGTAAAGTGTCAGATTATCGCGCTGCTTTTTGTTTAGATCGGTCACATCAATCGTGATCCGTAAGGTGACGTCTGTTGCAAAGGACAATCCAGACGGTTCCAAATCGTAGACGGCCATCGCTTGGCCCAATCCCGGATTTGTTCCAACCATCAGGTCGACCTCGGGATTGGTTCGAATCTCCTGCGTGATCGAAATGGTTGTGTCTTGTTGGATCGCGCCAGGCGGGATCGTCATTGTCAACGCATTGTCAGGCGTTTCGATCGTGCCGCCCTGCTCGGCCACGATCGTTTCGGCCGTAGAACCCGACTGATTACAGCCATCATTGGGATCGGCAGGGCACACATCGCAAACATCTCCCTTGCCGTCGGCATCGATGTCGGATTGGTCCGGGTTTGGTGTCGTTGGGCAATTGTCCACCGCATCACAGACCCCATCACTGTCGCTGTCCAAACCGCCAGTTGGAAAGGTTCCATCCCCGTTTCCCAGCAGCACCACCAACTCGTTTGAAGAATGAGAGGTAACCGCCAGATCCAAACTGCCGTCGTGATTGAAATCCGCCATGGCTGAAACAACAGGACCCTGTCCCACAGGAAAACTGCCGATGAAATTCAGGCTGCCATCCGCGGTCCCCAACAGGACTGAAATATCACTCGTATCACGATTCACGACTGCGAGATCAGATCGCCCGTCGTTATTCAGATCGCCCACCTCCAAACTGATCGGCGCAGCTCCGACTGGATATACAGCAAATGAGTTGAAGGTCCCATCGCCATTGCCCACCAGTAGCGTGACATCTGCCGAGAAATAGTTGGCGATCGCGATATCGACCATTCCATCGCCGTTAAAGTCCGCCACGCCGACGGCTTGTGGCCCGTTGCCAGCCGGGAAACTGGCCGCCGTTCCAAAACTTCCATCACCGTTGCCCAACAAGATCGAAACATCGGAGGACAAGAAGTTTGCAACGGCCAAGTCGGACCTTCCGTCGCCGTTGAAGTCGGCGATCCCAACGCGGTACGAATGGGGTTGCGAGCCAACGGGATAATTGACCGGGGGGCCAAAAGCGCCGAATCCGTCTCCCAGCAGCACGGAAATGTTGTCCGAGTGCTGATTGAACGAAGCCGCTGCGCGGGGGGCTTCGCCGAAGTAGACGCCCGGGGTGGTCTGGAGCACACGCTCCGGACCTATGATCAAAACCTCGTTCATATCCAGATCGAAATCCACTACAGCTCCCGCGCAGCTGCCGA
>SXSK01000211.1 GCA_005793375.1 Verrucomicrobiales bacterium
AGTGGTCGAATGGCGAGTTTCCGAAGTGTCGATCAATCCGGTGTACGAGTGGGTTTTTATGAGTCGTCTAAACTGAATCCTGCAAGCTATACAAGCCATACGTTCAGACTAGACCTCATTGAGGTAGTAACACCGTTCCTCAACGCCCACAAAGTCCGCGTCAGGTACATAGGTAAAACTCCCGTCCTCCAACAGGCTGAGTCTACCATGGATCGGATTGTCAGAAACGGAGGCTGTGAAGACATCGCCATCGGAATCGACATCGTTGGCCAATAGTCCTTGCGCCGTGATAATTACTAACGGCACCCCCTTAGGAGTCAGATAACTATCGTCAAATGCCGCCGGAGCGTGATTAACCCGCTGGACTGTCAGCGTCACCGAGGCTGCATTGGATCGCAGACCCTCGCCATCGGCGATGGTGTAAGTGAACTCGTCGTTGCCGAAATAATTTGGGGACGGTGTGTAGACCACAGACCCGTCCTGTGGCGAAAGGCGTACGGAGCCGTGCTTGGGTTGGATAATGATCTGGATCGATTCAGCAGCAACCCTGCCATCCACATCGCTGTCATTGTTAGCCAAGTCGATCGATACTAGTGTATTGGCCGTAGTCTCCGCACGATCGCCAGTTGCCACTGGGTTGTCGTTCACTGAATTCACGAGAATCGTCACGGTGGCCTCATTCGAGCCCACGTCGCTATCGTCCTTCACGGTATACCGGAAGCTGTTCGAACCATGAAAATTTGGCGCTGGGATATAAGTGACTCGGCCAGTGATCAGGTTAACCTGTGCAGTACCGTCCGAGGGGGGAACCGTGATCGTGAGTGTACCCGGATCAAAGGCCCCGCTGCCGGCGATATCATTGCTCAGCACGTCAATGACCACAGGGGTATCCTCGTCCGTCCCAACGGAATCATTGTTTGCCTGTGTCTCCTGGGTGGAGCCAAACAACAACGTCACATCATCGACGACAACAAAACTGCCTGGGTTGCCAAAGCCCAGCAGATCCAGAAACAGTGTCATGGCTGTGCCCGTCGGCACTCCCGCCAGATCAATCTGCACGACGGCAGGCGCGTCCAATGAAATGCGATCACCTGAGAAAGTCGCCCTCGGAACCGTCACCTTCGGACTGAAGAAGGTTTGCCGATTGTTCTGAAGGTTAAACAACGCATCGGTGGCGTTAAGACTAGTGGCTATTCCCGCCATGGGCACCAGCGTATCGCAAGCCAGCAGCGCGACTTCAAATGCATCCGGCGGGGCATCTCCATTAGCTAGAAAAGAAGCGCCTTGAATCGTGAACCGAAGACCCCTCGCCCCATCTGGCAGAATGAAACTCTGGCGCAATCCTGAATTAAATCGACCCTCCTCCATCACTACCGCGGCGCCCTCTCGAATGGCGACAGACCCCACTAAATCCCATCCAAATGCCGAGTTGGTGAGCTCGCTGATCTGAAACGATGGATTAATCAACCCTGATGAGGGCAACGCGGGACCGGACTTCAAACCGCTGACAGGCATTTCCACCGTGGCGGGCGATGAGCCAGTCGTGGCTTTGATCACCGTGTCGAGTATTCGGCGGTCAAGCGTCGACGGGACTTTCCGGATTCCAGGAGCAAGCATGCTAGTCATTAAATCCGCTGGGTAGACTTGATGACTGAGGTGTTCCCCATCAGGAGACAGCACCGCCCGGAAATCCGGTCCTACGAAGCTAAGATCACCATTGGGTCCGCGTAACACGTGCCTATCGAACCCTGCGACTCCGTCGGCAAAGCCCAAAACATGTCCCATTTCATGAAGCAGAACCGTGAACAGATCATAACGGCCCGCCGTTTGAATATTCGTTCCCACGCTGAACTCCGAGTCCTCCAGAGGAGTCGGATCAATGAACCATCCGTGACCGTCCGCGTCATAATCCAGAACAATCCGTCCATCATTGGGCAGACGGTCGATGGAAAACCCAGTGATCAAGCCCTGAGCCAGCTGCCCTGTGGGAAGATCGGCTAAGGCCACTCGTATTGTCATGGGATGGTTCTGCGGAAGTGCGAGCATCCAAAGGGCCTGCGCAGTCTCCTTCAATGAGAGCGCCTGTTGAGTCTCCATCAACCAGACGTTCTCCGGGCTTAGTTTCAAGAGAGTTTGTCCTGTCGAACTCCAGTCCGATGAGTCCGTGCCTCTAAGATTCCCTCCCAAGAGATCCGGCACTTCCGCTCGAAGTCCCGCCAACGACTGGACGACTTCGTCGGAACTTACCACACCCGGCGCAACACTAAATCCACCCTCCTTCCCGAACAACGATCGGCTCAATTCTTGAAGAAATGCATCACGCTCAGCCGCTGAATGGAAGAACGTGAAATTCCGTTCATGAAGATTACCGAAATGAGGATTCGATTCGACCAAATTGGCGACTCCCGGCTTAAACGCTCCTTCGTGCGGCAGTGAGAATTGCTGGAAGCTTGGATCCGCAACAAAGTGGAGTTCACCGATCTCTCCAGTAACGAGGAAGTGTTGTTCTGAGGCATTATTGCCAACTCGCCGCACAGCGGAGATCTTTTGTTCGTCGAGCACATTCTTCAAACCAGCGCTGGCCAGATTACATTCCCCCGCGAGGCACCCTTCATTCAGCCGCCGGTGCCGTTCGCGGATCGCTACGGTGGCGTTTTGAACCAGGGATAGCTGTTCTCGAGCAGACGCCTCATCCAGTTTTCGGAGCAGTTGCACCGCGCGAACGTCCTCGATGTTCCCGCCGATCGGCGAGGCGCCGTCGCGTAGCAACGCCGCATGCAATGTCGGCGTTTGCACTTGCGGCATTTGGCTCAAATCCACGGACTTAAACCGACCTGGCTCAAGAGGACGTAACGGATCAGGTGTAGGTACTGGCGCGGGTGCAGTTGGGGCGTGAGGAGCGCTTAGATCCGCCAGTATCTCATCGGCCATCCGATTTACCTGACTTATACGCTCATCAGCCGATCCAAAAGCAGCACGTATATCCGCAGAATCGTCGAGAGCGCCACTCCCGATGCGTGTGGGTTCATCGGCCAATCCACCCCGCACCTTCGTGGGTTCATTGGCCAGGCCGGCACGGACTGCGGTTACTTCATCCGCCAGGCCGCCGCTGACCTTGGTCGGTTCAAATCCAGGCACATCTCGAATCACGGTATCCGCATTGGGATTACCAGAAATCCGGGTAACTTCAGCCTGACGCGATGCCTGCCGCGCCAAGAGTTCGTCTTCTAGCTGTCGGGGCACATCCATAACCTCCTGCTCACGGCGCGTCGCAAAGACGTCGTCCACGAGTCCATCCGAAGACGCATTTTGCGCCGCAATGTCACGCGCTTGAGGCGTGGCTGGTTGACTGCCAGAGGCTTGATCCAAATCGCGCTTCCTGGCCATTGCCGATACATCCTCAGCGGAATTCAGGGCGCGCTCGGATCGTGACGCCGAGGTGAGCGACTCAGCCACTTTGCCCGCAGACGCTTGGGCTTCTCCACCGGCAGCTCCGACCAAGCCTTTCGCGATATCATTGGCATCACCAATCGCCTTCTCCCCCAATCGCCCACCGCGCGCCAAATCGCCGGCGAGTTCCAAACCACGCAAGGCATCAGTCATCAGATCCACTCCATTGGCGGCGGCACGGACTCCTTTGATTGCAGCGCCGCCCACGAGGAGGACGTCCCCGAGAAGCTCACCCGCGAGTTCGCCCGACTTGAACGGGTCATCGGTCATATTCCGACGGAACTCGTTGACGGCATTTCCAAGACGTTTGCCTGCCCGATCGAGAGCTGCACGTTGGTCCTTGCCGCAGGCATTCAAGAAGTTCAAAACACCATTCCGCGCGGAATCGATCTTCGACGTGACAAACTCTTTAAAGGCGAATGAGTCGGTGCCCTCGACTGCAGCCAGGTACAAACCTTCGGCAACACCTGCCAGGAGCTTGGCGGTTCCTTCAAAAGCTCCGACCACAAAACCAGCGGCAAACTTGCCGGCATCGGCGAATGTTTCACCCACAACATCGGTCAGGAAACTAGGATCCTGGCTTTCCAACCCCAAGGGATCCGTAAAGAGTATGGGATTGTTTGAAACATACCGGTAGAGGTTGGCATCCCCTCCTGAAAACCCGATAGGATCTTCATTCAAGAACCGAGCCATCACCGGATCATACATGCGAGCCCTGTAAGAATAGAGTCCCGTCTCCTGATCCCATTCCCGTCCAGTAAAACCAAAGGCGGGCAACAGCGTACTGTTGCTTTGGGCGGTAACACTTCCAAAACTGCTATAAGTGATATGGTTCCGAACGACTCCAGTCTTGTCCACGACATCTCGGATGGTTCCCAGATGATCCGACATCAGCCAGAATACTTCTGCGCCTGAATCGTCTGACAGGACCTCGTCTATGGCAGGTCCGAAGAGATAACGATGCGTCAACAGTCCAGCGGCGTCGAACGTCAGGGCGCGGTTCAGGCCATCGTAAACAAATCGTTCGACCTCAACAGCATTCGGGCCAATGCCATCGGAATCAACCAACTTGGCAATCCGTCGATCTAGGACATCATGTGAGTAATCCGAACGCGAAACCACGGTTCCACTCGAGTTGCTAACGATCGCCTGAGTCAGACGGTTGTGATGATCCCACCGATAAGCCGTCTCCTGGCTCGTAGCCTTGTTGGTCTTGCGCACCAAATTACCGTTCTTGTCATACTCATACTTGAATGCACTGTCAGAAAGAATGCGGTTATTCGATCCGATAGTAATATCGGCCCCGGAGGGATTCCCATTGCCATCGTAGGCGAAGGACTCGGCGTGATTCGGATCCACCGCGGTCAAAAGCTGACCGGCGGCATCATATGTAAACTGCCGATTCCCATCAGCCGAGGCAATGGCGACAATTCGGTCTGAAGCATCGTAATCGAGGTCATATCGCGCGAAGGAACTGTTCCCAGTGCCATGTTGCAGACTAGTTGGACGTCCACCAGCGTCGTAAGTGTATGCCGTAGTAATGACGGCGTCACCGAGCCCGACTGATCGTCGCACCCCCAGAACCTGACCACTCAAATCGTATCGATACTCCACCAGCTTCTCAATGCCGCCAACCCGTTGATTGATGCGAGTGACACGATTCAGCTCATCGTGTGAATAAAGGGTCTCGCTTCCGCTCAAACCGTCGATGGTTTCCGCGGTCTTGGTTCGGTTACCCGTCTTGTCATATTGAAAATCGAACACCACATTCGGGGCATTCAAAGTCCCGTGGTTATCGACCGAAACCAGCCGACTGGCTGCGTCGTACGAGAACTGATAGCGCGAGTTATTATCGCTTCCCAGAGTGATTCGACCGAGCGCATCGAATTGGTAAGCAATGATGTGGGAGTCTGCTCCACTCCAATCCTCGCGAATCATCCGATCCATCGCATCGTAGGTCCGCGTAATACTTCGCCCGGTACGATCGGTCTCCGAAATCAGATTTCCGACCTTGTCATAGCCGAAGGTTTGTGGATCCCCAAGAGCGTTCACGTCACTGATTACACGCCCAACCGCATCATAGGCATAGGTCATGACGTTGTTCTTGGAATCGGTAAACGTCGCCAATCTTCCAGCGGCATCATACGAATATCGTGTAGCGCTCAGAAGTGGGTCTACCGTTGCGGTGAGGCGATTCAGTTGATCATACGTGTGCGATGTGCTGTTCCCAAGCGGATCTACCGTACGCTTCAGATTCCCACCGGCATCATACACAGAGGTCGTCTCATGACCCATTGGATCGGTGACACGGATCCGTCGATTCAAGGCATCATAGCCGTAAGTCGTCGCGCGATTTAGTGGATCGATACTCCGGGTAACGTTGCCGACGGCATCAAGCACCTTCACCGACACTCCACCGAGAGCATCCGTCGTCGACGTTAGCCTATTCAATGAATCGTAGCCAAAAACCGTCTTGCGGTTCAGCGGATCCGTGGAACGGTGTTACCACCCCAATGGGTTTCAAGGAGTCCGCATTGGGGTGTAGTAAATCTTGAACAGTTCGTGGCGACCTTCGGCTGAAGAGCGGGACAGGGATCTGCGCGCATGTTTCGGACCTGTTGGTGAGGAGCCTA
>SXSK01000212.1 GCA_005793375.1 Verrucomicrobiales bacterium
GGACTCAACAACAAGATTCGAGTGACTACCAGGCGAGCCTATGGATTTCGGACGTTTCGAGCTCTCGAAGTGGCTCTTTACCACGCTCTTGGGAAACTACCAGAGCCGCCTCTCACCCACAGATTCTGCTGAGGAGGCTTAAAAACAAGTTCGGTATAGCTTTTGAGGTGTAATAAATTCTGACACAAGAAACCAACACGACCTGCATCTCCCCGCTACCCTGGCCCTCCACGATCGAGAGATGGCGATGGGAATTGAGAGTCGGAGGGCGAGCTGCGGATCTTCGGCAAGCCAAAACTCTTTGAAAAGGGCCGCCCTCCTCCAAAGAAGCCCCAGGAAAAGGAGGATCTACTTTTTGGTCAATTCCTCGAGCAACGCCTTGAGAGCATCTGGAGGAAGCGCTTTGAGCTTTTCCTTGAGAATCTCGGGGGTGAGTTCGACGGGAGCAGCGCCTAATGGAGCGCCTCCAACGGGTATTTCGAGCAATTCTGCGGAGGTCCAAGCCTTGCCAGCTCGGTCTTCGGTCGCCACCCGAATAGCGGCGACTTCGGCGGCCTTGACTGGATCACCGGCATTACCCCAGTTAGAGCGAAGGAAGGTGATGACAGCAGCGATCTCTGCGTCGGTCAGCGTGGGCCGAAAGCCAACCATTGCAGCGGTAGCGACATTAAATTCGACTCCACTGACCGTGATGGGCCCGCCGCCGCCTTCGAGGATCAAACGGCCAATGCGTGCAATACCATTCGTGCTCACCCAATCGCTGGCGGCAACTGGTGGCGCGATGCCAGGCTTCCCTTCGCCAGCGTCATTGTGGCAGATGGCGCAATTCTCGCGATACACTTTAGCCCCTAACCGTTTTACCGCTTCGTTGGGATCCGTGGGGGCTGCGACCAGATTCGGCAGTTCGCTGGGGTCGTTGATATGGTTCTCGTCGAAATGATCCGCCTTGAACCCGCCACTATAACGGGTCAGGTAACTGCCTCCGAAAAATAGCAACCCGGCGATCAGGACCACCAGCCAGAGGTTGAGCGGTTCGAATCCCTCCTTGGGCTCGGGTTGTTCGCGCAGAATCGCCGCGTGAATATCGAGGACATCGTTCGTTTCACCGCGGTCCCCATGAACGTAGGCGGCAGGAAACCGAGACGCGGGGTTATTGGAGAGTGGATCGCTCATTTCGCGGGAGCTGGAGCAGGCGCACCAGTGGGCGCGTTGGTCGCTGACGCGTCAGGAGCCGCCGCGTCACCTTCGGTTTTTTTGATCGAGGCCTCGGGCAGATCGACGCTGGTCTTCAGGCTGCGGAGATATTCCACCAGTTGAAGCGCCTCCATCTTCGGAACGATCTCGTAACCCGCCTCGGGAGCAAAAGGAGCAATCAATGCCAGCGCGTTGGTGGAAGCACCATTCTTTCCAATGCGGCGTTTCTCAAACAGAAACGGGTACGCTGGCATAATACTACCCGGACTGGTGATTTGAGGATTATAGAGGTGCTTGAGGTTCCAATCCACGGCACCGTTGCGTTCGCCAAAGTTCGTAAGGTCCGGTCCCGTGCGGGAGGTGCCCAGTTGAACCGGTTTATCAAAGAGATAATCGCGACTAACCGTCCGACGTTTGCCCCAACCGCGCGCGATATCCCCTCCAAAACCTTCCGGACGCACCTGTTGGCTATGGCAATAGATGCACCCCAAAGAACGGTACGTCTCAGCGCCTTGCTGGGCTTCACCAGCTCGGGCCGCCGGATAGATCGCCGAGGTCGTCGCATTCACATGAGGCGTCAGTGTGCCCAATTGCCGGTTCGGCATGAGGACCAAGCCCACCCAGCTGGAGGCCAGTGTGAACAAAATACCAAGAAAGAGGAGCGGTCCGTAATTCATGTCATTTGCCCGCCACGGCGGTTTGCTGGGTGCCGGTGAGAATCATCCGGACGGGTTGTTGATAAGGCCCAAGCACACGGCACAACATCCAGACGATGTTGGCGAAAAAGGCCACGTGGCCGGCGGCGAGGATCAAACCAGCCAAGGTGCGGAGCTGAAGAAATGGAAGCGTTCCAGCCACTACCTTAAGGAAAGGAATTTCGGCGGTGTTCATGGCCAATCCTTGAAGAACACCGGCATAACTGAGCGGCACAACGTATAGGACCAAGCCAAGCAAGCAGGCCCAGAAATGGGCGGAAATCAGGCTCTGGCTGGGCCACTCACGCAAGGTAATCCGGGGAAAGATGTAATAAATCGAACCGAACATCACCATGGTGAAAAACCCATACATACCCAAATGGGCATGAGCGATCGTGTGATGGGTAAAGTGGGTCACTTCGCTGACGCTGCGCAACGCGCTGGCCACGCCCTGAAGGCTCGTCAGCGTGTAACACATGGCCCCAACCACGATGAAACGGAGGGTCGGGCTGTACCGCAACTTATGAAAATGACCCCACATCGTGTAATGATGATTGATCGCCACAGCAATTACCGGGATCAACATCATAACGCTCGCCACAACACTGATGGTGATCATCCAGGCAGGCAAAGGCCCCCCGACGAGATGGTGCAACCCGTTCCAATTGTAAAACAGTGCGAGCGACCAAAACCCGAGAACACTCAGGTAATAACTGCGGATGGGACGACCAATCACCTTCGGGATGAAATAATAAATGGCGGCCAACCCAATGGGGGTGAACCAGAGGCCCAGTACATTATGGGCAAACCACCAATTGACAGCCGCCTGGACGACGCCGCGAACCGGTTGGATCAGCAACATGATCTGAGCCGTGGAATAGAGCCAAGGGAACCAGAGGAGCGCAGCCAGCAGATACCACTGGGACACGTACAACTGTTTTTCGCGGCGCAAGCGGAACGTGATAATGGCCCAAACCGCGATTAACGCGTAGCTGAAGAAAAGAATGGGCGTCGCATACGCAGGCATTTCCAACCATTCGATCGCTGTCGAATCTCCAACCAGAATTCCCACCACGCCGACCGTCAGCCCCAGGTTCCAGAAGACGTTGGCTGCGAGAATGATTCCGGCAGCCATCAAAGGGACCCGGCACAACCGACACATCAGCCAGATGCAAACGCCAATCGCCGATTGGGAGGCGAATCCGTAAATGACCGTATTTAAGTGTGCGGGACGAACACGGCCGAAGGTCAGCCAAGAACTTTCCGCGAGGAAATCCGGGAGATGCAACTTCATGCTGGTGACCAAGGCCAGAAGGGTTCCCAGCAAAAGCCATCCAAGACCGCTCAGAAAAAAATACAGAACCGGCCAACGGCACGAGGCATCGATCTCGGCTAATTGGGCTCGGCGACCAGCGGTGTCTTGGACATCGCCGGGGAAAAGGGCTTTCAGCGCGGGGACACTCATGCCTTGGAATTGAGGGAGAGATTCACCGAAGTCACTTCCGACACAGCCTGGTTCACAGCTCCGGACGGAACTCCCAACGTTTTGTCGGTCATCAGGCCCACGGGCTCAGCCTCATCGAACGGCAACAAAGCCGCGCGTTCAGCGTGCGCCAACTGTCCGGTGCGTCCCGCCCAGCGCAATGCCACGAGAGCCGCAGCGGGGAGGATCAGCACACTCCCGAACAGGATCATTCCGATGAGACTCATGTTCAACATGGACGTTACTCGAAACTCGGTTTCGTGTTGGCGGCTTCGAGACGCTTCAATAGTTTTTCGCGGCCTTCCACCGGATTGGCCCACTCTTGGGCGGCAATGGACAACGCTCGATCCACTGGCAATCGGTAGACAGCCCCCGCGTTCGGCACGCCCTGAACCGTCCCGTAGGTCCGCAACTCCAGGTAAGGTGCTTCCACCTCCGTTCGAAACTTGGCGCGTTCCGCTGCTCGTTGGGCATCCACAGGACTCGGGTTGTTGCCAACCACCAACCAAGCCAGAACACCAATGATCAGAAACGAACCCACACCGCCGATCAAATAGGCGGTTACCGTCCGGCATTTCTCAGTACACATGGAGGAATTTTCGCTCATGCAAGACTCCTGGTATCAATGATGGGAGGCCGCTCCGCCTGCCGCGGGGATTTCGTGATGCGTGACCGCTTCCGCAAAGCGCGGATCACGCAGCGGATACGGCGCCGCCGAGTTGAAATTGCGCCAGAACATCACGGCGAGGAATCCCGTCATGCCGAACCAAAGCAAAGGATCCAGGATGCTGACGTGAAGACCTTCGGGATGTAGCACCGGCATGACGTTAAAGGTCATGTCGACGTAATGCATCAACCACGCCCACGCCGCCATTGGAAACATCAGGAACAGCTTTCGCTTGATGTCCTGATTCAGCATCAGCAAGAAGGGAATAAAGAAGTGCCCGAACAGGATCGTGAACCCAACCCATTTCCAGGATCCATATTCACGACGAACATACCAGAAGGTTTCTTCAGGCATGGCAGCGTTCCAAATCAGGAAGTACTGCGAGAAATGGATGTACGCATAAAAAACCGTGAAGGCGAAAAACAACACGCCAACGTCCTGTTGCTGCCGTTTGAACACCACTTTTTCCAACGGCATGCCGGGACGGCTCAAGACCATGATCAGCACGTAAACCGTCGCCAGCGTTGTCCAGACACTGCCAGCGAAGTAGTAGACACCATACATCGTGCTGAAGAATTGGTGCTGGAGGGATTTCATCAGGTAGAAGCACCCAAGCGTCAGGGAGAACGCGAAGTAAAAAATGCCAGCAGCCGCCAGTACTCGGGATTTTCGGGTCCACTCCACCTTGCCATCTTTGTCCTGAGCCAGTGACCAACGCCGGAACGAATGGGCAATCGCACCCCACGAACCGACCAGAGCGATGAGAAAGAGGTTGAATGCGGTGG
This sequence comes from Verrucomicrobiales bacterium, assembly GCA_005793375.1. Taxonomy (GTDB): domain Bacteria; phylum Verrucomicrobiota; class Verrucomicrobiia; order Limisphaerales; family UBA9464; genus SXSK01. The sequence goes on from SXSK01000212.1 coordinate 4,825, forward strand.
GATTGAACAGGACCACTTTGACCGCCAGCGAGTGATCCTGGGCGGGATCCAATGACAACCAGGGGTAGATCTGTTTTTGGAGCACCAGGATTGGGATCAGCAGAACGAGCATCCACGGGAATAGCAGCGATGACAGCTGCTCGGTAACACGGCGAATGCTGGCCGACCAACCGGCGTCGAACAGATGATGGACGATCACCAGAAACAACGAGCCCATGCAGAGGCTCAGGCAAAACATGTAGGCCGTCAGGTAACTGTACCCAAATTGCTCGGCGAAACTCACATGCTTGGCCTCGCCACCGTGGCCGTGGCCCGGGACATTGGCGGCGGCATGTCCTGCATCTCCAGCTGCCGGCGTCGCAGCAGTAGTAGCAGCAGTCTCCGCGGCGGGCGTCTTGGCGGCCTCATCGGCTGCCTCAATCCGCGAGCCGGCGAAGGAGAGAATGCCCGCACACGCGAGCAGCGCCATCCAGCGCTTTAGAATTAGAAATGCGTGGTTCATGGCCGTTTACTTGATATTGCCCAGTTGGTCGGCTGGCACGTCGTCCTTAGTGCCTAGCCGGCTGAGTTGCAGCGCACGGACATAGGCGACGATCGCCCATCGATCCGACACCGGAATCTGCCCGGCATAACCCATCATCGAGCTCTTGCCATTGCTGATGGTTTGGAAAAATTCCCCATCGGGAGCTTTGACGAGGCGTTCCTGGTGCAGGTTGGCCACGTTGCCCATTCCGTATTTGCTCGTGATACCCTTGCCGTCGCCCAAGGCGCCGTGGCACGGCTGACAATAAATGCCGAACTGCATCTGACCGCGTTGAAGAAATTGGGCATCGACCTTCAGAGGGTTGACTTCGACAAGTTTTCCATCGGCACTTTTTCCGGTGTTCAACTCGTTATCCTCGTAGGCGGAGCCGCGTGCGACCGTGCCAGCGACATGGAGCCTCGAGGATTGAGAATCCGCAAACCCAGCGAACGCGGTAGTCGTCTGAGGCCTTAATTTGGCCTGCCGATCCATGTCCGGAAAAATCTCGATGGGCGGCTTGCGCGACGTACTGCCACGCAGTCCGGCGATGCTCAGGACGGCGAGGAGCCCCAAAGCCCAGAGCGTGAGGAAGTATTTGAGAAAAGTGCCCATTAGTCCTCCACGGTTTCAATGACCTGTGCGCCCGCCTTTTCGAGGGTCTCGCGCGCTTGTGAAAATTTGGGGTCGGCTGCTTCGATACAGACAAAGAAGCGATCATCCGTGGCTCTCTTGAACCGTTCGTTCTTGAAAAGCGGATTGTAGAGCTTTGGAAGGCGATTCAGCAGAAACATCCCGATCAACGTTCCAAAAGAACCCATCAAAATCGTGAGTTCGTAGCTGACCGGGAAGGCATAAAGCGGCGTGAACAAAGGTTTACCACCCACCACCAGTGGATAATCAAACTTGTTCATAAACCAAATCATGCCCATGCCGGTGAAGAACCCGGTGAAGCCACCCGCGAAGGTGAACCAACCCACGAGCGATTTCTTGACACCCATGGCGTCGTCCATGCCGTGGATCGGAAAGGGGGTGTAAACATCCCATTTTTTGAACCCGGCATCACGGCATTCAATGGCCGCATGCATGATCGCAGCCGCCGTGTCGAACTCGGCGAGCAATCCATATGTTTTAGTAGGCTTAGCACTCATCGGAGGAGCCAAAATCGATTTCTGGTTTAATGATGGTCCTTCGCGCCACCCAAGGGATGGTGCGGGTCCGCCTGAGGCGTGACACCTTTCACTTCGCTGATGGCGATGGCCGGCAGGAAGCGGATGAACAACAGGAACAGCGTCATGAACAATCCAAAGCTTCCCACGAAGGTCAGAATGTCGACCCAGGACGGCGTGAAGTAACCCCAACTACCCGGCAGGTAATCGCGATGCAACGAAGTGACGATGATCACAAACCGCTCAAACCACATGCCGATGTTTACCACGATCGAGATCAGCCAGACGAACCACATCGTCGAACGGCACCACTTAAACCAAAACAGGTGCGGGCTGATGACGTTGCAAGTGATCATCGACCAATAACTCCACCAATAGGGGCCGAATGCGCGATTCTTAAAAGCATACAGCTCGTAAGGGCTGCCGCCGTACCACGCGATGAAAAATTCCATGCCGTAGGCGTATCCAACGATGCTGCCCGTCGCCAGAATCACCTTACACATCAGCTCCACGTGGCGGACCGTGATCACGTCTTCCAGTTTGAACAACGTGCGCATCGGGATCAGCAATGTCAGCACCATGCCAAAGCCCGAGAAAATGGCTCCCGCGACGAAATAGGGCGGGAAGATGGTCGTGTGCCAGCCGGGCACCACAGACACCGCGAAGTCGAAGGAGACGATGGAGTGCACAGACAACACCAGCGGGGTGCTCAAACCGGCCAGAATCAAGTAGGCTTTTTCGTAATTACTCCAATTCCGATTCGAGCCGGTCCAGCCCAACGCAAACAGGCCATAGAAGAACTTGCGGACCTTGCTCGTCGCCCGGTCGCGCAGCGTCGCCAAATCCGGGATCAAGCCCGTGAACCAAAATAGGAGCGAAACCGTTCCGTAGGTCGAGACCGCGAAAACGTCCCAAAGCAGCGGCGACCGGAACTGAGGCCAGATGCCATTGGCGTTCGGAGCTGGTATCAGGTACCCGGGCAGCAAGGCGAACCAGACGCGGCCGACGTGAAACACCGGAAATATACCGGCGCAAGCCACCGCGAAGAGCGTCATGGCCTCGGCGGAACGGTTAATTGAGGTACGCCATTTTTGGCGCAACAGAAACAACACCGCCGAGATGAGTGTGCCGGCGTGACCAATGCCGATCCAGAAGACGAAGTTGGTGATATCCCAAGCCCAGTTGGCAGGCTGGTTCAATCCCCACACACCTATACCGGTGCTCACTTCGTAAGCGATCATGGAGAACATCATGACCATCACCCCGAAGCTGATAATAAACGCGGGCCACCACCATTTGGGCATGGGCTTCTCGCAAATGCCGGCGATGGCATCCGTTATCCAGCCCAAGGACCGATTGTTGAGTACCAATGGCTCGCGCTCGAGTTCCTTGGGTGCCGGGTAGACCTTTAAAGCGGCACCCACAGGAGCCGAATGGCCCGCATGACTTTGCGGATCTGATGCTGATTTAGCCATTAGGCAGCTCCTTTCCCAACCGTCGATTCGGCGGCCGCGTGCTTCTTCTCATGGTTACCGGTGGGCTGCCCGTGTTCTTTAAAGGGACTTTCATGACGATGCCGCTCGTAATCACGCAACGTATCAGGACCGTCTTCGAGTTTACGTCCTTCGAGTTTCACAATGGCCGGGTTTGGATTGCGAATACGTGCCAAGTAAGTGACCCGCGGCCGCACATCCAGGAATCCGAGCACACTATAATTGCGTGGATCGCGTTTCAGCTTCGAAACCGTGCTGTCCGCATCCAGCATATTGCCGAATGTGATGGCACCAGCTGGACAGACTTCTTGGCACGCCGTTTTGATGGTCCCGTCCGGAACCGCGACGTCACCACTGTTTCCAACCGCCACCTTGCGGGAAATCTTGGCTTGCTCGATGCGTTGAATGCAAAATGTGCACTTTTCCATGACACCGCGCATGCGAACACTCACATCGGGGTTCTTGACCAGCTTGATGATCTCCCACTCAGGTTCCTTATCGCGGTTCACGCCCAGGAATCCCTTGTAGAAGTTCGCCGTGTTGACGATGTGCTGGTTCTGCGCTTTGCCGTAGTCGGATTCGCGCTTGTTGTAATCGAAGAAATTAAAGCGGCGGACCTTATACGGACAGTTGTTCGCGCAATATCGCGTTCCAATGCAACGGTTGTAAGCCATCACGTTGATCCCCTCTTCGTCGTGCACGGTCGCATTGACGGGACACACGCTTTCGCAGGGCGCCGCTTCACAATGCTGGCAGAACATCGGCTGCGTCACCATCTGCGGATCCGCCGAAGCCAACTCGTCGCTGAGCGGGGACTCCATAGAGGTGCTGTAGTAGCGATCAATACGCATCCATTGCATTTCACGACCGCGCGCCACTTGGTCGCGTCCGACGATCGGAATGTTATTTTCGCTCTGACAAGCAATGACGCAGGCATTGCAACCAACGCAAGTGCTCAGATCGATGACCATTCCCCACTGATGAATCTGCGAAACAGTGGATGGATTCGCATCATAGGGATGCTCGTAAATGTTTTGATAACGCTCGGCATTGCGACCGTCCGGCTTGGTCTTCTTCGGGACGTAATGAGGCAAGTGCGCTTCAAGATCCATGTTCTGAGCAAAGTCAGCTTTGGTCTTAAATTGATCCAAGTTGGCTTCGCGCACGATCGGACGACCCTCCATCAGACCGTGCTCTTGCGTCACGGCGAGCAGATGCTTTTCAGGAATGCGATCCAATTTCCCGCCCGTGGTGATATGCATGCTCCCAGAAGCATTTTTGGCGGAAAGCAACGCGTAGGCGTTGGCACCGACTTCAGACCCAACTCGGCCTGTCTTGGTACGGCCGTACCCAAGTGCCAAGGCCACGGTGTTGTCCGCCATACCCGGCTGGACCCAAACAGGTGCTTGAACCCGTCGGCCACCGACGGTCACTTGTATCACGAATTGTCGGTACTGACCGTCGTGGGCATGGGCGTTATCGGCGGTCTTGCTCTTGCCACCCGACAATCCCGAGACGCCGAGATCCTTGGCCGTCTTGGGAGACATCAGCAGGGCGTTGTCCCAGGTGATCTTGGTCACGGGATCCGGCAATTCCTGGAGCCATCCGTTGTTATTGAACCGGCCGTCGTCCATCTTGGCGCATCGATAAAGGACCACGTCAAAATCAGCGGCAGGAGCGGCGGCCCCGAGTTTCGAAACCACAGTCGCCGCATTAAATGTCAATTCAAGATGCTTCCCGGCACTGTCCGCGATAAACCCATCGTGAAGGAATTTCTTCCAGGCAGCTTCATTTAGATCCTTCCAAGTCTCTCGGACGATTTCGACCGGGGTCAACTTGGCTTCGCCTACTAGGCGTGCCAGCAACTCGATATCCGTAAACCCACCAAATAATGGCTCAATCAGCGGTTGAACCGGCACTACCGTGCCGTCGCAGGTTCTGGCATCGCCCCATGACTCGAGGTAGTGAGCCGCGGCGATGTTCCACGTCGCGAGCGCGCTGGTTTCGTCCTCATAATATCCCAAACGCACGATGTCCTTGGCTTTCTTGGCCGCGGCGGGAAAATCCACGTCAACCGGGGCATTATAAGCCGGGTTGCCACCGAGAATGACCAGCGTGTCTGCGCCGGCGTTCAACGCGGCGACGCAGTCGACGATACCGCCGGAACCGGAAGGTTCCGGGCTCTTGATCAGTGTGACCACCTTGCTGACACTCTCAAGCGCCTGATTCATGGCAGCCGCAATCAAATGAACGGCCAGGGGTTGGGCATAACCAGCCACCACCACCGCTTCACCCTTCTTCGAGAGCAGGTCTTTTGCACATTCTTCCGCCCAAGGCGCATGCGCCTCAGCACCCACGGATAAGGCGGCCAACGCAACACCCAGTTCACCGGTGATCCCCAGCTTTGACGCTACCAATGCCGCGATTCGTATCACATCCGTCGGGCGCACCCGAAGCCGATGGTCCGCCTGACCACCAGTTAAGGTCATCAGGGATTCCACCACATAAAGGCGATTCATGGTATCGCCGGGTTTGCGACCTTTGGTGTAGCCGGCAATATGACGGTGCGCATCCAGCTCGCCACCGATAAAATCGCAATCCAGAGAAAGAATCCGCTGGGCCTTGTCGAGGTGGAGATGCGTGGCCACTTCGGCGCCAAACGCCTGAGAATAGGCAGTCCCGCTCACACCAAACTCAACCGGTTCATAGACGAACCACTTTGATTTGGGCAGCTTCTCAGCCAGCGCCGTTTGAAGGCGAGCCCGCGACGGCGAGGAACTTCGCTCGGCCAGGACTATGAGACCTTCCCCACCATTGGCGGAAAACTTCTTGTTCAGCTCGGCCAATCCATCGCGCACGACTTCAGGTTTGACGTCGTTACCGCCTTTTGAATGGCGTTGGGCGCGATCTGGATCGTAGAGGTTCAGGATCGAGGCCTGAGCAAACGCGTCGGTGCCACCATTGCTATCCGGGTGCAACGGATTGCCTTCGATCTTGGTGGGGCGCCCCTCGCTCGACTTGACCACCAGAGCTACCGCTGAAGCACGGTTCGGCATGGCGGTGGCAAAATATTGAGGTGTGCCGTGGATGTAACCCTCGGGCTGTTTGGAGAATGGGGTTAGGTGTTCAACCGGACGGCGGCAACCGGCGGCCGCACCACCGAGGCCGGCGAACATGAAGCTCGCCGACATGAGTTTCATCCAATTGCGTCGAGTTTCCCCTTCGGGAGCCAAGCTGGCGCCAGCCGGAAATTCACGTTCGATCCATTCACGGACTTCGGGGCGTTCGGCCAATTGATCCAGTGAACGCCAATATTTGGGGCCGACTTCCGGCTCAGGACAGGGCGGAGGAATCGTTTTCATTAGCGGTGGCAGGTGGAGCAGCTTTGGCCTGGCTGGACTTTCCAGTCCGTAACCAGTTTCTTGCCATCGACCTGGCCTTGCCAGTCGAGTTGAGTCACAAATTCGTTGGGGCGGATCTTGTCAGCCGGATTGCGATGGCAATCCAGGCAGAAGCTCATGGAGAGGGGCTGTGCATGGGAAACTTCGTCCATTTTGTTGATCTGGCCGTGACAATGCACACAGGAAATGCCGCGGCTGACGTGGACGGAGTGATTGAAGTAGACGTAATCTGGGGTCTTATGAATCTGGACCCACGGGATGGGCTTGCCGGTATTGTACGACTGCCGGACCAACTCCAATTTGGGCGAATCCTTGGCCACTGCTGAGTGGCAGTTCATACAGGTGGAGGCGGCTGGAATGTTGGAAAACCAGGACTTATCGACGGCATTATGGCAATAGCGGCAATCCAAGCCGAGCTGATCGGAATGGATGGCGTGCGAAAATGCCACGGGCTGTTTCGGCTGGTAGCCGACCCGTGAATACTTAGGCGTGAGGTAATACCAAATGCCCGCGGTGACCGACGTGCCCAACACAACGGCGGCTACGCCTGCCATTAATGGCAGTTGATTCGTCCACTTCGGAAAAATGTCCGACATGCTCGACTTTCTGGACCGGAAGGCGCCTCAGGCTCATTCCCTGAGATCACCTACTAAATTAGCTGAACAATGCAGCCAACTCGCTTCAGCCCTGTAAATTAGTTGCCCTTTTCTTGCGCGACTTCCTGATAGCAGGCTGGGACAGGGCTTCAAGAGCCATCTTATTGACTCCTGGAAGTTTTGCTTTCGTTAATCTACCGCATAAGCCGGCACCAAAAGTAGCATGGACTCTACATTTCGGGCCGCTAACACAGCGAAATCCACTTCAGCCAACCGCCGAACACCTATCCAACGAATCCCTTCAGGCTCGCTCACGCACGAATGACTTGTGAAAAAAATCACAAAGGAGCTCTCCCACGCAAGTGTTCGTTATTGAAAAGCAACCTCACGGCAGGTTCTTGGGTGGTTTTCGTCGTAATTTCACAACACTTCTATTCTGCATCAGCATCGCTTGTCGGAGTCGAAACCTCCATCAGGACAATTTTTGGTGTGGAACTGGCAAAAGCGTACGAGCACAACGCACCAGACCCGGTTAGTGGTCTCACCGGCCATGAGTTGGCCTTCATGTCGATAGCCATCAACATAGGTGATGCCCCAACGCTCGAGCCCGGTAAATCGCGGATGTCGACACAGGTGCTGTGCCTTCATTGCGGCACGCTCTGCGCCGGCAGCACCGTAATCCACAACGAGCATCACTTCTGCTGCACCGGTTGCCGCACGGTCTACGAGCTACTGACTGAAAATGGCTTGGGTGAGTTCTATCAACTCAACCGCACCACGAGTTCCCCCGTCCGCAACATCCCAGCACCAGACAAATACTGTTATCTCGATGACCCGGCGCTTAGGAAACGGTTCGTTGACTACTCGGACGAACACAACACTCGTGTGACCTTCCGTCTCCCGGGAATTCACTGCGTCGCCTGCGTCTGGTTGTTAGAAAACCTGTTTCAGTTGGAACCGGGCATTGGCCGGACCACGGTTCATTTCGCACGGCAGGAAGCCACCGTGGTTTTTGAGACCGGACGCGTCCAACTCAGCCAAGTAGCCAGGTTGTTGGAGTCGATCGGATACGAGCCCGACTTGAAGCTGGCGGATCTGGATCGGCGGGCTCATGCGGTGCCACGACGTCTCTGGTTGCAGCTGGGAGTGGCAGGTTTCGTGTTTGGAAACACCATGTTGTTCAGTCTTCCTGCCTATTTCGGCCTGGATAGTGCCAGCGGCCCAGCCTTTCGGATGTTGGTGGGTTGGCTCAGCCTCGCGTTATCCCTACCCGTGGTGGCCTTCAGCGCTGCCGATTACTGGAGAGCTTCCTGGATCAGTTTCCAACAGCGTCGGATGACCATGGACGTGCCCATCGCTCTCGGTATTGCCGCTCTTTTCCTGCAGAGTAGTGCGGAGGTGATTCTGGGTCGCGGCGAAGGCTTCTTCGATTCATTGGCCGGCCTCCTGTTCTTCCTGCTGTGCGGAAAAGTCTTCCAGCACAAAACCTTCGAACGTCTGTCATTCGACCGCGATTATCGTTCCTTCTTCCCGTTGTCCGTCTGCCGTCGCGATGCAGGGACCCAATTGGAACAACGAGTGGGTCTACAACAGGTTGGTGTGGGTGATCGTCTGGTGGTGCGCCACGGCGAACTCATCCCGGCCGATGCCCAACTGGTCCAAGGTAGCGCAGAAATCGATTACAGCTTTGTGACCGGGGAATCGGAGCCTGTGGTCGGCTCCCTCGGAGAGCATCTCTATGCTGGAGGCCGTCAAGTTGGAGGTCTCATCGAGGTGGAAACCGTAAAGCCCGTGTCGCAGAGCCACCTGACGTCACTTTGGAATCAGGCAGCTTTCCGCAAATCCAAAGATGATACGTTCAATACTATCACCAACCAGTACAGCCGTCGGTTTACGTGGATGATCTTGGGCATTGCGGTGGGCGCGGCCTTGTTCTGGGCATTCAACGATCCGTCCAAGTCGGTGAAGTCATTCACGGGCGTCCTGATTGTCGCGTGCCCATGCGCTCTAGCACTCGCCGCGCCCTTTACCCTGGGCGCCGCTGTCCGTTCTTTGGGGCGCCGCGGCATTTTTCTCCGTAACGCCGAAGTCATTGAAACCTTGGCTCGGGTCGACACAGTCGTCTTCGACAAGACCGGAACATTAACAGCGGCGCAACGCGCGGACGTTCAGTTTGAGGGAGCCCCCATCGACTCTCACGAGGCGCACGCGGTGTACCGGATTGCCAGCCAATCCTCTCACCCGTTGTCGAAGAGCGTGGTGCGATGGTTGGAAACGTCTCACCCGGATCTAGCAGTTGTGGCTCATGCAGGAGTTAAAGAACCAACCACCGATTTTCGGGAAGTGCCAGGTTCGGGCATTGAAGGTCGATGGAGCAATCGCCTCCTAAGACTAGGTTCCGCGGCGTTCACTACGGCGGATGCCCCGCAAAGCTCAAAGCGGCTTGGCGGAAGCGAGGTTCATCTCGCGATCGATGGAGTCAGCCGGGGGCGTTGGACGGTGCCGAGCCAGTTGCGTCCGGAAGTCGGCCAACTGATCGAGGGGCTTTCGGCACACCATGAACTGGCGTTGTTGAGCGGCGACAACGAGCGGGATCGAGCCCAATTCCAGAGGCTGTTCGGCGGGCATTCCCGGCTGCATTTCAATCAATCGCCCCTGAATAAACTGGGGTTTGTGCGCGATCTGCAACGCGATGGGCGAACCGTGATGATGGTAGGAGATGGATTAAACGATGCGGGGGCGCTGCAACAAGGCGATGTCGGGGTCGCGGTGGTTGAGAGCATCGGAGGGTTCTCCCCGGCCAGCGACGTCATTCTGCATGCGGCATACGTGCCACGTTTGGGAGAGCTCTTGGACTATGCACGCCAAGCGGTGCGTGTGGTTCGCAGCGGATTCTTCATCTCGACCCTATACAACCTCGTCGGCATCGGAATCGCCGCCAGTGGCAATCTGTCTCCGGTGGTGTGCGCGATCTTGATGCCCGTCAGCTCGGTCACAGTAATTGCTTTTTCAAGCGGAATCACAACCTGGCTGGGAAACCGGTCAGGCTTGGCGGTGACGCAACCGATGGAGCCATCGATTCCATGATCATTATCCTAATTCTTATTCCGCTCAGCCTCCTGTTCGCCGGGGCATTCCTTGGAGCATTTTTTTGGGCCGTACGAAACGGCCAGTATGAAGACACTTGCACGCCCGCCATGCGTGTCTTGGTGGAAGACACCCCAACCAAGGCGGCGACAAGAACCTCAGCAGATATTTCCACTAACCAACCACGTCACTGACGATGAACATCGAAACATTCAGATACGACAATCGGATTGTCCGGGCGTTTGCGATTGCCACCCTTGTATGGGCGGTCGTGGGCTTCTTGGCAGGACTCCTCGCGGCGGTCCAACTCTTCTGGCCCGCTGCCAACCTTAGTCTGCAGTACGTGACGTTTGGCCGCTTGCGTCCGTTGCACACCAATGCGGTGATTTTCGCCTTTGTCGGCAACGGCATGTTTACCGGCATCTATTACTCGCTCCAGCGGCTCTGTAAGGCCCGCATGTTCAGTGACAAACTGAGCTGGATCAATTTTTGGGGGTGGAATGCTATCATCGTGGCAGCAGCGCTGACATTGCCTTTCGGCATCACCACCTCCAAAGAATACGCTGAACTCGAGTGGCCCGTGGACATTGCCATCGCGCTCATCTGGGTCGCGTTCACCATCAACCTGATTGGCACGATCCTGAAACGCCGCGAGAAACATCTTTACGTGGCCATCTGGTTCTATATCGCGACGGCTCTCACGGTCGCGATGTTGCACATTGTCAATTCCCTGGCGATCCCGGCAGGTATTTTCAAGAGCTACTCAATCTTTGCCGGTGTCCAGGATGCCTTGGTTCAATGGTGGTACGCTCACAACGCCGTGGCGTTCTTCCTCACCACCCCATACCTCGGTCTGATGTACTACTTCTTGCCCAAAGCTGCCAACCGGCCGGTCTTCAGCTACCGGTTGTCCATCATCCATTTCTGGGCATTGATTTTCATCTACATCTGGGCCGGCCCTCACCATCTGTTGTACACCTCCCTGCCCGATTGGGCACAATCGCTGGGGATGGTGTTCAGCGTGATGCTGGTGGCACCCAGTTGGGGCGGCATGCTGAACGGACTGCTGACCCTGCGTGGTGCCTGGGACAAAGTCCGGCAGGAACCCATGCTGAAGTTCATGGTCGTCGCGGTGACCGCTTATGGCATGGCAACGCTCGAAGGACCGCTGCTTTCCATCAAGAGCGTCAATTCGTTGTCACATTACACCGACTGGACCGTGGCCCATGTGCACACGGGCGCGCTTGGCTGGAATGGGTTCCTGACCTTCTCCATGCTCTACTGGCTCTTTCCCAAGATGTGGAATACCAAGCTGTACTCCATCAAACTGGCCAACTGGCACTTCTGGCTCGGACTGCTCGGCATCATGTTCTATGCCATCCCAATGTACTGGGCCGGCATCGCTCAGGGCCTCATGTGGAAGAACGGTGTTACCACCCCAATGGGTTTCAAGGAGTCCGCATTGGGGTGTAGTAAATCTTGAACAGTTCGTGGCGACCTTCGGCTGAAGAGCGGGACAGGGATCTGCGCGCATGTTTCGGACCTGTTGGTGAGGAGCCTA
>SXSK01000213.1 GCA_005793375.1 Verrucomicrobiales bacterium
AAGAAGCCATGCGCTTACTTTCAAGCGTGGCCATTGTGAAAAATCAGCCGAGTTCTCAATATCCCGCCTGCCTATTGTTCTTCCGCGGGTCCATCCTTCAACCAATCCGGCCAAACCACTTTTCTTGAAACTGCCCTGGGGTTGACCCCACGGCCGTTGAAAGAACTCGCACCCACGTAAGGGTTGTCCGCAGGAATTCGATAACCACCCACCACCGCCGGGTGCGGATTGGGCGCGAGACTTCCATGACGGTTGTCGACATCCATCCGAAGGATGGCACCGAAGAAGTCCGCGTTGATTTTCTGGGCATTTCGGCCCGTATCATTCGCCCCGCCCTCATCCCCTAACGCCACGTATAGATAGCCATCCGGACCAAAATGCAAATCCCCACCGTTGTGATTCGCCATGTCATCCGATTGCTGAAGCAAAATGGATTCAGAGGTTGCATTGCCAAGGTTGGAATTTGAGGTGTCGACACGAAACTCACTCAACCGATCATGGCGCGCATTCGGGCTGCCAGTCGTTGTCGCGGTCGCCGTGTAAAAGAGAAAAAAACGACCGTTCTCGGAGTATTTGGGATGGAAGGCCATGCCCAACAACCCCATCTCGTTGAAGTCATCCAGTCGAACACGGCTGGAGATGTTCAGGAAGACAGAACGGGTTGGCTGAGCCAAGTTCGTAATCACGGCGATCCTCCCGGTTCGCTCCACAATGAATAGCCGGTTGGTCTCACCCGGCGGGCTCAGGATCGCCACCGGGTTCACGAAGGTGAGCCCAGGAAACATTGGGGCCATGGTATAACCAAACGAACCCGGAGTTTCAGGCAACGCGAGTGTGGTATTGGGCAGACGCGTCAATGGCCCGGCACCCACACAAGTCAACATCCCAACCCACCACGCCAACCCAACCATCCAACCAACAAGCCTCCCCCCCGAACGAGTGGCAGCAATCGGTTTCCAGATTCTCGCAGACTGTCGTCGAGTGTTCATCATTCAGCTCCCAATATTCACGCGTCTCACTTCGGCCACCAGGAACGGTCACCCACACTTGGCATTCGCCTCACAATGACCCAGGCAATGGATTCTAAACCCCATGACAACCCTGCCCGATCAGGTATTGGATGAGCCAGGCTCTGCCGATGCAACCGGCGTCGGAGTCGCAGCGACCGCCGTCGGCGCATCGGCAGCAGGAATTAATCCACGTCGGCGAAGCAGTTCTTCCATCGCACGATCCATGGCATGCTCCGCTAATGGCTTGGTGATCTCGTCCAAACGCGCCGTCGCCGCCTTCAACTTGCCCGGGTCACCGGTCTTGGTTTTGGGATCTTCCTCGCCAAGAACAAATTCCACTTCTTCTAGAGCCATCAAGAGCTGGTCCTTGTAACCAGGATCCAGTTCGGCATCGTAGTTGGCCATTTCCTTTCGCGTGCCCATGATGGTCTCCCCTGCCCTCAGTTTCGCTTCGATCCATTGACGCGCCCGCAGGTCGTCAAAGGCGTGGGCCACAGACTCTTCCACCATACGCTGCACATCTTCATCCGCCACATCAACAGCTGATTTCATCGGAACAACCTTCTGGTGTCCGGTCCTCACATCCCTTGCCAACACATGCAGGATCCCATTGGCGTCAATCTCGAACTGAACACCAACACGCGGCACCCCTTTGGGAGCTGGCTCAAATTCCAGTTCGAACTGTCCGAGAGACCAATTATCTCTGGCCCGTTCTCGCTCGCCCTGGAGCACGTGAATTAGCATGGATCGCTGATTGGCGATCGCCGTTGTAAACATTTCCCCAGCCTTTGTCGGAATCGTCGTGTTTCGAGGAATAATGGCGTTCATTAGTCCGCCAAACGTTTCAATACCCAAGGACAACGGCGTCACATCCAAAAGCAATAAGTTCCGAAAACCGCCGCTCAGAATCTCCGCCTGAATCGCGGCTCCCAACGCCACCGCCTCATCCGGGTTCTGTGACGTGTTCAGCTGGGGGCCTTTGGCCCTGTGGTACTCGTCGCCCAAACGCACGTCGCCGCGACGTTCCTCGAATTCAGCACAGCCAAACCACTCACCTACAAGTCGGCGCACCAGTGGCATTCGAGTCTGGCCTCCAACCAGAATCACCTGGTTCAAATCTTTGGCTTCTAATTTCGCATCGGACAAAGAGCGAAGGCAATGCACCCGGGTTCGTTCAATGATGTCACGGGTCAGTTCCTCCAATTCCACTCGTGTCAGACGACATGAAAACGAGAAGGTGGAGGTCAGAAACGGCAAGGCGATTTCAATCTCGGATTCGGTGCTGAGTTGAATCTTACTTTGCTCGGCTATTTCGCGAACTCGAGCTAACAGGGGCAGTCGCTCGACAGAAGGAAGCGCGCTAGGATCGATTAAGTTCGGGCCACCCGCATCCAGAATCCGTTTGAGCAGTTGGTCCGTCAATCGCCGATCAATGTCATCTCCTCCCAGTCGCGTGTTCCCATGGGTGCTTAGCACTTGGAAAGTTCCAGTGTTGAGCTCCAAAATGGAGAGATCAAACGTGCCGCCACCCAAATCGTAAACCGCCACACGCGACTTCTCCTTCAGTTTGTCGAGACCATACGCCAAGGCTGCCGCAGTCGGCTCATTCACAATACGTTCCACCTTGAATCCCGCCAATTCTCCCGCGTGGATCGTTGCATTTCGTTGGGCGTCATTGAAATATGCCGGGACCGTAATTACCGCCCGATCCACCGGACAGCCCAGCGACGCTTCGGCATCGCGTTTCAGTTTTTTTAAGATTTCGGCCGAAATCTCCTCGGGACTCCAGGCGCGTCCATGCAGTTCCATGCTCACAGGTCCTGCGCCCTCACCCGTCACGGGATAGGTCACTAACATTTCTTCACGGGCAATGTCACTGCCACGGCGCCCCATGAAACGTTTCACGGAATACACCGTCTCGCTGGGCTTGAGGACCCGAATCCGGCTGGCTTTCCGGCCAACCAGCGGTTCTTGCCCAGGCCCAGGCACATGCACAACACTCGGTGTCAATCGCTGCCCCTCCGCATCCGCGATCACATACGGAATTCCTGCATCCACAACCGCCACCAATGAATTCGTCGTACCGAGATCAATACCAACGATTTTGCTCATGCCGTCGTCAAACTGGTGCAGGAATCGGTCGAGGGCAAGGCGCGGATTGCAAGGGTGACACCCCAAAAACAGGCCTTCGAAAGCCACGCAAATGAGACTTCCTTATTCCAGCACTTGGACTTGTCGGTGGCACCGCCCGCCCATACCAGTCTTTGAGTCTCAATGCAGACGCCCATGCCAACCCTGATTATTGAGCTTTGCACGCTGAGAGAACGAAAAGGTCAGTCAATTCGGAGTACCAACTTGCCCATCTGTTCACCCGTTTCCATCCGTGAAAACGCGTGGCCAACTTGATCGAGTGAAAATACCTCACTCACCACGGGCTTGATGGCATGAACTTTCACAAACTCCATCATGCTGGCGAAATCGCTCGGAGACCCCATGGTCGTTCCCAATAAACTGATCTGCTTCCAGAAAAGCTTTCGCAGCGGCAATTCGTGTGGATTCCCGCGGGTAGCACCAAAAAAAACCAACCGCCCACCCGTAGCACACAGATCAATCAGATCCGTAAAGCCGGAACCGCCCGCGCTATCCACAATGAGATCGAACGGCCCATGATGCTTGCCAAACTCTTGAGCCCATCCGGGTTCGATGTAAATCGCTCCGGCACGGGAGCCCAATTGATGCGCCCGTTCCAGTTTGCCGAGGGAGCTCGAAGTGACGCAGGGCACCCCGCCAGCCGCCGCAGCAAACTGGAGTGCAAAGAGCGCCGTGCCCGCACCGATACCCGTGATCAAGACTTTTTCATGGGGCTGAAGCTTCCCACGGGTGAACACAGCCCGATACGCAGTCAGTGCCGACAATGGCAAAGCCGCCGCTTCTTCCCAACTCAAGTGAGTCGGCTTGAGTACCACTTGCGAGACTGGAACATGAATGAATTCCGCGAAGGTGCCATCCTTCGGTAATCCCAAGATGCTGAAACGCGGCTCCTGGCCCCGCTCTTCATGGCCCCAGTCCAGTGACGGATTGATAATTACATCGCGATCTATCCAGCTTTTGTCCACCCCGTCACCGACATCCACAACCACGCCAGCGCCATCGGATCCCGGAATGATCGGAAACTTAAGACCGAGGTATTGACCGCTCTTGATCCACACATCGCGGTGGTTCAAGGCAGCGGCATGCAACCGAATCAAAACCTCGCCCGGCCCCGCATGGGGTCGTGTGACATCTTGAATCTGGAGGGTTTGGACAGCGGTTAGGACAGCGGCTTTCATGAATTGAACTCGAGACGAAATATGGGAATGAAGACAGGCGAAACTTAAGGAACTCAGACGTCAGAAACGAAGGATGACATCGCTGGCGTCATAGCGTACTTTGGGCAGCCTGGCGTACTTGTCATCACTCGCACGATACCCCACAGCGCAGGCCACACAGGTGGTGTAGCCCAATCCTGACAACCCCAGAATCTCATCATATTTCTGTGGCTCGATCCCTTCCATCGGGCAGGTATCGATCCCCAGCACAGCCGCCGTGGTCATCAGATTGCCCAGCGCAATGTAGCACTGCCATTTGGCCCACTCGTTCACCCACTTTTCCTCGGTGGCTTTCTTTAAGGAACCCAAGACCACATTTCGGAACCCGGTCAATGCGTCTCGCGAACCACCACGCAACTCAACCGTACGATCCAAAAACCGATCCACGTCTGAGGGCGGCATGTTCTGACGCGACGCAAACACCACGTGGTGAGAACAATCCGCCGGTTGAGTTTGCCCCCAAGACGCAGGGACCAACTTCTGTTTGATCGCAGAGTTCGTGATCACCGCGAAACGCCAAGGCTGAAGTCCAAAAGAACTCGGTGTCAGAATCAGACTCTGCTCCAACACGTGCCACACCTCGTCCGGAACTCGACGATTGGCGTCAAACTTCTTGGTGGCATATCGCCAACGCATTTGGGTGAGAAGCTGATCGGGCAATAGTGTGCTCATGCGGTTCGATTTCGACGAAATGTTTTGAGGCTCGCCTCCGTTGGCAAAATAGAATGGTTGCACCGGCGGCGCGGACGCGGAGAATAGTGAGCGTGCTCCGATTGGCAATCGCATCCCGAGTTGGAAGACAGAAATTCGCATTTACACTAATTGAATTACTCGTGGTCATCTCAATCATTGCCATCCTGGCGGGAATGCTGCTCCCTGCCTTGACCAAAGCAAAAGGCAAAGCATCTCAAATCCAATGCCTCGGGAATTACCGCCAACTGGGCTTAGCTTGGTTGCTATACCTCGGCGATCACAACGACCAGTTGCCCCCCAATGAAACCAGTTCGACCGGAGGTCGCATCGGATTCAACGCCAGCACCCGCACCTGGATCGCCGGCAATGCCTTCACGGATACTACCACCACAAACATTCAACTCGGTGTCCTCTACCCCTACAACCAGCAAGTCCGTATCTACAAGTGCCCCGCAGATAAATCAACCGTACAGGACCTCGGACGTATCCAGCGCGTTCGCAGCGTCTCCATGAGCAGTCACATGAATGATATTGTGGATCCCAGCGACCGCAGTTGCTGGCATCGATATAATGAAATCATCTCTCCCGCCCCCGTCGAAGCACTCCTTTTCGTTGACGAACACGAAGGCAGCATCGAGAACGCCCGATTTGTTGTCAGCGATCGCGGGAGCAGTTCCTGGGTGGATTTTCCGGCGACCCGCCATCAAAACGGCGGTGTCGTAAATTTCGCCGATGGCCATTCTCAATTGATCAAATGGTACGAGGCCAACACACTGGAAGCCGGCAAACTCAAAGGCTGGATTCAAGGCATACGAGCCGTTCCCAACGACCGCGACCTCCAACGGTTCCACTCCTGGATCCCCCAAACCCCGCTCTAGCCCCCGCCCCAAAGGGGCACCACACTCCAACCCAAGGCGCCATCCTGGGTGATCAGGCCAACAAGGGTTTTACCAGGTCCCCGTGAATGTCGGTGAGGCGATAGTCCCGACCTTCGAATCGGTAGGTCAGTTGTTTGTGGTCGATCCCCAGGAGATGCAACATGGTGGTGTGGAGATCATGAAAGTTCACTGGATCCTCCACGATATTGTACCCAAAATCATCCGTCTTGCCTAAGACCATGCCCGGTTTGATGCCTCCACCCGCCATCCAGAGAGAGAAACAGCGCGGATGATGATCGCGCCCAAAATTGGTTTTGGTAATCTCACCCTGCGAATAAGCGGTGCGACCGAATTCACCGCCCCAGATCACCAGCGTGTCATCGAGCAATCCGCGTTGCTTGAGATCTTTGATCAATGCGGCGCTGGGTTTGTCGGTGTTGCGAGTCTGGTTTTTGATGCCCTCTGGCAACCCACCGTGATGATCCCAATCGCGATGACACAACTGAATGAACCGAACGCCGCGTTCGGCGAGGCGCCTGGCCAACAAGCAGTTATTCGCAAAGGACGCTTTGCCCGGCTCAGCGCCATAGGATTCCAAGACGTCTTTGGGTTCCTTCGAAATATCCATCAGTTCCGGCACACTCGTCTGCATCCGAAACGCTAATTCGTAGTTCTCAATGTGAGTGGTGATTGCAGGATCTCCGAGCTTCCCCAATTGTTTCCGGTTGAGTTCCTGCATGGAATCAATCAACTGGCGCCGAGCCGTGGCGCTCAATCCCGGAGGGTTGGACACGTACAACACCGGATCCCCCTGGCTTCGAAACTGGACGCCTTGATGATTGCCTGGCAGAAAACCGTTTCCCCAATAGCGTGCCTGCAACGGCTGACCGCCACCGCCGCTGGTTAACACCACATACGCTGGCAGATTCTCGTTGTCGCTACCTAAGCCGTAACTTAACCAGGCTCCCATGGTCGGACGGCCCGGTTGTTGGTTGCCCGTCGCGATAAACGTCACTGCGGGGTCGTGATTGATCGCGTCCACATGCATCGTACGGATCAGTGCGATATCGTCGACAATGCTGCCAATGTTCGGCAATAACTCGCTCATCTCGACTCCGTTTTTGCCGTACGGCTTAAACGGGTGAGCGGACCCCACGCACTTCAATACGGCCTGTCCGGCCGTCATACCCGTAATGCGCTGTCCCATCCGGATACTGGGAGGTAGTTCCTCCCCGGTCATCTCGCGCAATTTGGGCTTTGAATCGAAGAGGTCGAGGTGTGAAGGCGCGCCCGATTGAAACACATAGATCACCCTCTTGGCCTTCGCCGGACGATGCAACAGCTGCAATGAAGCGCCCGGAGCTGGCCCATTCGAGGCGAACGTTCGATTCTGATTTAGTAATGAGCCGAGGGCCATCAATCCCACACCAGTACTGCTGCCTGTCAAAAAGGCCCGCCGGGTCAATGCACGCTCCACACTCCTGGCAAGGTCTCTCGCCAAGTCCTGGGGTCTCGAGAAGTGACTCATCTTGCGCACTTAAACAGATCCAGAGGGATTAGGCTAGAACGACCTCAAGGTTTTCAGCGTCAACATGTCGTTGCCATCTCTCCCGGTTTCCTTCATGGAACTGGCGTGACTCCACAGTGTCATTGGTTGGGATGTTGCCTCGGAATTGCCATCCTGGTGGCGGGGTGTTCCCGCGAGGATCCTTCGGCAAAAACCCGTCCTGCGGATGCCGCGCCTCCAACTCAAATCGTCGAACAGGAACCCCAGGCTTCGGCGATCGAATCACCCAATCCTTTGCCTCGCCAAGGCGGAGTCACGGGTTATGCCGGTTCCGACTCCTGCCAGTCTTGCCACCAGGATCAACACGCCAGTTGGCACCGGAGTTATCACCGCACCATGACACAACTGCCCACCCCCGAGGCAGTTCAGGCCAGTTTTAATGGAGTGGTCCTAACCAACGATGGCACCCGGTTTATCCTCAAACAGGATGGTCGGCGGTTCAAGGTTCGCCTCGAACGTGCCGATCCCATGCCTCCCGGACAGGCAATTCCAGAACCAGTGGAAGCAGAACTCGGTCTGGTGACCGGATCACATCACATGCAGGTATTCTGGATTCCCAGTGGACAAGGCAATGCTCAGGTCGGATTCCCGTTTACATGGCTCATCCCTGAAAAACGCTGGGTGCCCCGCAATTCCACCTTCATCCGCCCACCGGATTTCGTTCACCGACCCGAGATGTGGAATGTCATCTGCTCCCGATGTCATTCGACCGGGCCTGAACCCCGGATGGATTCGGTTGCGCGTCGCCTGGATACACGCGTCGCAGAGTTGGGGATTTCCTGTGAAGCCTGCCATGGACCGGCCGAGCGCCACGTGATAGCCCGCAAGGCCGCCCCCAAAGACTCGCCTCCTTCCGCAGAAATCCTGGCCAATGAGATCGTTCAACCCGCCAAACTGGATGCCAAGCACTCGGCTCAAGTATGCGGGTTTTGCCATTCCATGAAGTGGATTCCAAACACCGAACGGTGGGTCGATCATGGATTCAGCTTTCGGCCCGGAGATGACTTGGAAGCGACCACTCCTATTATCCGCGCCACGGCCACCAACCGACCACCCACGCTCGCCGAGTTTTTGAATCGCAATCCGGACACCTTGAATGACTTCTTTTGGAGCGATGGCATGATGCGTGTGAGCGGTCGGGAGTACAATGGGCTGTTGGAGTCCGCCTGCAATAACGGCGGCAAGTTGAGCTGCATTTCGTGTCATTCTCTCCATGACAGCGATCCCGACGATCAGCTCGCGCGCAACCGCACGGACCACCGAGCCTGTACCCAATGCCACGAGCAATATCGCGAGGAAGCATTCGTCCTCAAGCACACGCATCATCAGGCCGGATCCAGTGGCAACGACTGCTACAACTGCCACATGCCTCATACCACCTACGGGGTTTTGAAGGCTATTCGCAGCCACCAAATCACCAGCCCCAAGGTCGCCTCAGACCTGGCCACAGGCCGCCCAAACGCCTGTAATCTGTGTCACCTCGATCGCAGTTTGGAATGGACCTCATTGAAATTGAGCGAATGGTTCGGTCAAAGACCCCCGACATTGACTGCTGATCAGAAGACTGTTCCTGAGAGCGTTCGTCTCGCGTGGGCCGGTGATGCCGGCCAGCGAGTGCTGATCGCCTGGCATTTTGGTTGGAAACCGGCACTGGAAACTTCCGGAACCTATTGGATTCCGGCGGCTTTGGCGCCTTTGCTCACCGATGAATACGCCGCGATTCGTTGCGTGACCGGAAGGAGCCTGCAGGCGTGGCCAGAGTTCTATCCAACGGGATATGACTACACACAACCAATCCGTGATCTTGAAACGGCATCGAGTAAGACCCTCATGCTTTGGCGTACCCAAAGTCCACCCACCGCTTCTTCCCCCAATCTGTTCAATCCCCAGGACCCATCCGCATACGAGACAACATGGATTCGACTGAAATCCGCTAGGGACAATCGGCTGATGAGGCTTCGGGAATAAAAAATAGGCGGAGGGGTTTCCCCTCCGCCTAGATTTTCTGGATCGACGCAATTCCCTAATTATCGGCCCATGACCATCATCCGAACCGCTTGAAAGGCTTCTGCAGCCTTTGGGTCTTGATCCCTGACCAACCGGAGGGCGTCGAGAACCTCATTGGTCAACTTACGATACTCAGCCTGGTCCGCCTCGGAAGCGATCGCCGCTGTCGCAGTTCCCAAGGCTGTGAGTAGGGCGTCATAGTCTTTCTTTTGGAGCGCACTATTCGCCTCCGAAGCCCCTGCAATTTTCGCCGTAATCGCGGCACCCTCTTTCGACTTCGACTTCGAACAGGCCGAAGTCATAAAGAGAGTCAGCACCAAACTAGCGACTACAGCCGCGATCCAGTTGGAAATTAAGCGCCTCATTATTTGGTGTATCCAGGGCCACACAGCAGCGGGTTGGGCTTGGGCCATTGCTTTGGATCACGGACGTAACTGACAAACTTGCCGAATTTGATTAATTCCGCCGTTCCACCAAACAAACCGATCATGGCGCCACCTTTGTTGTCTTTGGTGTCGTTGGCAGTAATGCCACCGCCCGTATGACGACGGGAGACACCTTCTTGATCCGCGCTGTTCTGGTTATTGCCCGCATCATTAAAATAGAATCCTTGAACCTCGTTCTGTTCCCAGAGCTGAATGTCCGTCGCGAGGAATTGGGAGATCTTGTAGGTGCGCCCCCCCAAGTCGGGTTTGTCCGTAGCATAGCCGCCCACCACGCCGCTCCAACAATACGAGGTCATTTTCACGGGGCGATCCTTCCACCATTGGCGGAATTGACCCGTGCGTCGCTGCGCTCTGTCCTTCGGGCAGGTCAACACGTTGACGGTGGTTAAGAACGGTCCCAACTGGCTGTATCGAAACAGGAGTTGCTGGTTCTCCCAGACCTTGTTCCAAGTGGGTGAACTCTCATCGAACCCCCCCGCGCTTCGCGGAGTAATACCCTTCACATTGGGGTTTTGGTCACCGGCATACGCCCAACCTTCAGGACCCGAGAGATCCCCGCCCCAAGTGCAGTGGGCGGAGTAATCGTTGTTGTCGGTCCCATACATGTGGTTCGACAACAGGATCTGTTTGACGTTGTTCAGATCAATCGTGAGTTGGGCTCGATCTTTAGCTCGACCGAGAGTTGGCAACAGCATGCCAGCCAAAATCGCGATAATCGCGATAACTACCAACAATTCAATGAGCGTAAAGCCAAGGGTCCATTGGGACCGCTTTGCTCGGCTCGCTTTCTTTTGACTCAAGTTACGCATAGAAATAGGACACTATTTGCACCTCTCGGTGCTGGTTTTGGGCAGCACTGAAACTTATTCACGACTTTCAACTGACGTCAATGGCGCAATACACTCAAAAACGCCCAAGGGCGCATCTCTGAGTTACCGGCGCCTTTGATCGCGGTGGCCCTCCACCGCTTCTGGGGAATCCCGGGGACGACCGATCACCAAATGTCCGCCAACTCGCAGATGTGCCCAACTCCCAACGGCGGATCGTAACCGATCGACCCAATCCCAACCCCACCCTCACGACTGAGGCGGCGCGGAGGCGTCTTCTCGACCAATTGGGTTCGCTGTGACAGGGCTGAGAGCCGCCCAACTGAGCCCCGCCAAACAAAGTACAAACACCACGGAATTCGGTGTCCGGGCCGTCCAGGTTTCCCACGGCCACGGATATCGAAAGAATGCGTAGTTCAACCCAAAATAGCACCAGGCGGCAAACAACAAGACCGGCTTGGCCAACGCTCTGGCTGTCCGGTCGGTTTCCGCTCGCCTTGCCAACCCGAATGCCAATAACAGCGAACTAACTATCGGTAGCACCCCATACAACACCCATCCAGAGATCACGGGAACCGTGGCTTGCTCGTAGACCAGCGCCCGGATCGTCTTGCCGGCGATGGGAATCAACGTAATTGGGAGTACCATGAGATAAGGCCACCAACGCCCGCCAACCAAACCCACCATCGGAAGAAACGCCAACACGAGTCCTGGGTCATAAAGCGCGTTCAGCCAGCGCATCGATGTGAATTCGCTAGTGATCAACAAGGCCACATGAATCCCCAGACACCCCCATTCCAACCATCGATTGGCGACGGACCCAGTTCCATCAGTTGAAACCACGCCTAGCCTAAGATTCGCGATGTCTCGACGATTTGCCCACAGACCCCATCCCATGAAACCTCCCATGACTGCTCCAAAAGCCGTTTCCATCCAATTCCACCAATTCATCACTGAGTCCCATCCCGCCCAAGGTGGCTGCTGAAAGAAGGGTCGATTCCAGGCATGGGCTGCTTGCAGGGATTGGCCCAGGGGGAAGCCAATCATCCCGCCCAAAACCCCCAAAACGCCAACCGACGCGCCAAAATGTCGCGCTTCACCCACCCCATATACACCCACCCCCCCATTAGCGCCGAGAACAACCCGCCCCAACATTCGCGGCGCGGTTTGAGAGTCGCCCCGGGTTCCCAACGCCAGTCATCAGAAAAATAGAGTTTCGGAAGTACACGAGCGACCGGATCAAAGGGTTGGTTGAACACCCAGACCCCTAAAAAATAGAGCCCGGCGAATCCTGCGAAGAGCCCAATCATCTCTGTCGTCCGATACCGCACACCACCCAGACCAACACCCAAAAAAAGCCCGAAAAAACCAATCCAAATCCCCCCTTTGATCGCCAACCCAAGCATTCCCCAAAGCAACGCGCCCCAATGTCCCACCAATTCCAAATCGTGAGTCAACCCAACCGTCTGCCCATAGGTCATCGAACCCCCTATTCCGATGGCCACGGTCGCCATGGCCACCGCACGCACGGCGAGATGCATTGGCATCTCAGGAAATAGGCGAACCACCAGCACCGCACTCAACAGTAGACCGGCGATCATCGCACCGGTCTCATGACCATATTGCCCTCGAATCCCCCAACCCAGGCCACCTGCCATGGCTCCCAACAAAACGAGTTGCCATGCAGAATTGATCCGTGCGGATTGGATTGGCTCGGACATATGAGTGAATGGCCTTCGACCTAGCAAAGTTCCCAGGCCGTGTCTCCACAATTGAACTCCGTCGAATCTTCGGCTTGTGCGAGCCCTGCCATGAGTTCAGATTGACACCACTCCTATGAAGCGCCGCACCAACTGTCCTCTAGTCCTAAAACAAGCGTGATATAACTGTCGAATTATATTAAAAAGCTCGAAACCCTTGTCTTTATTGGTTTTAATGCGTCTTGTCACAGATGAAAAAAGCCAAACAAACAGGATTTCGAGTGAGCAAACCTTGCCGCA
>SXSK01000214.1 GCA_005793375.1 Verrucomicrobiales bacterium
CGCAGTGGTCGAATGGCGAGTTTCCGAAGTGTCGATCAATCCGGTGTACGAGTGGGTTTTTATGAGTCGTCTAAACTGAATCCTGCAAGCTATACAAGCCATACGTTCAGACTAGACCTCATTGAGATAGTAACACCGTTCGGCAATCACCGAATTCAAGCTGTATTGCCCAAATCGCAACGGCGAGGTCAAGATGATGTCGTCTTTCTTCACCCAGAATGGCTGTTGGGACCCTTGGTTCGCATAGTTCACTGCCCTGGCGGCTTCCGCCCGGTCCCCCGCATCCACCAGTTCATCCACCGCCCATAAAACCGTTGCACTGCTCGTGCGTACCAGCTTGAAATCCCATCCAATCGCCAGTGGCGGGTAGGCCTGAAAACGGGTTAACCTCGGAAATAAAACCGCCTCACAGTCTAAGCGTTCTTCAATTTGCTTCAAAAAATCCTCGGGTAACACGTCATCGCCCCCCCAAGAGACGCGGCCGGTCCATTCCCGGAGCTGTTCCGGCGTCACTTGAACAAACTCGAATCTCTCAAGACGCTGTAGTTCCAGCGGCAATAGTCCCTCTAACACCTCGCGTCCCGTAGCCAGCGACTCCGAAGTTCCCTTCACCGCCAACGGCAAAACCGCGACTCGCGTCACACTGCGAGGAAGCGTCGCCCCCGCTCGAAATACGTTGGCACGAGGCTCCGCCAACGGGGGGCCGACTACCTTCGAGCCAAAAAGTTCTGTCTCCCGCATCGACGCGCACCCTAAAGCCGCGAAAGACAACCAGGAATAAGAAGGAATTTATGCACCTTTGGTCCCAAATCGTTGTGTCAGAAATTCCAACTGCTGATTGGACCTCGACGAAGCTAATTCCATCGCAAGAAAACTCGACGTCAACCGCTCCTTGTTGGCTTGAACAATCCTCTCCAAATCCTCGATTTGCGTATCAATAGATGCCGACTGCTTGGTCATCCGGTCCTGACGCTGAATCAAACTCCCTTCATCTCCAACGGTATTTTCAAGGTAGCCATCCAAGGAGGTCGCCAGCCCAGAGGTTGCGTCGCTAAAGAGGGTTCGCACAGCGTTCAACTGGCCGTTGAGCGCACTACTAAACACTTCCTCATCAGCAATCTTTAACGTGTTGTCATTGCCGTTGGACGCAATCCCCAGGTCGTTCAACCCCTTCAAGCTCGTCCCCAGCGACGACAATTGATTGTTGGCGATCGACCGCAGCCTTGAGGCAATATCCGCAATTTCACTGTCATTCGCCAGCACCCCGGCCGTCACTTTCCCCTTAGCATCCGTGGAACTCGCCGTCTGCGAATCGATTATCGACTGAGTCTTGTTGAATTCAGTGATGAAATCGTCCACTGCCTTCCGGATCGTTTCTGTGTCGCTTGAGACGGAAATTGTAGTCGTCCCAACCTTGGCCGCTGTCAACGTCACGCCAGCAATGCCCGAACTCTCTTCAGTGATGGCATTAGACTGACTGCTCAATGTATCGCCACCATCGATTGTATAAAGCAGGTTCTGCCCTCGCGCCAGTGACCCAGAGATGAGTCCTGTGGCCGTCAGGAAATTTCCGGTAACATTTTCCAGCGAGATCCCCATGTCTCCGGTGGATTGATTGGTCAGGGTAAATCGGTCATTGAGAGTGTCATAGGTCGCAGTCACGCCTGCAGCCGAACCATTAATTCGATCCAGGACCCCGTTAATGGTGTCGGTACTCGCGTTAAACGCAATCGAGACTCCATTGATCTTGAACTCGCCCGCGCCTCCACCACCATCACTGGGGTCAATCGCCAAGTTGGCCCCCGCCAGCGAGGCCGTCCGACGGACTCCGCCCACTGAACTGGCGCTGGAAACCGCACCCGTCCCATTGTTCGACAAACGCGAGGCTTGAAGAAAATTGCTCGTGTCGGTTGAACTACCGAGGATGATTTGACTCGCACTGCTGAGCTGAATCTTGTCCGTGCTGCTTTCGTAGGAGGCCGTTACCAAACCACCCGTGGAAGTACTGATCTGATCGAATACCTGTTGTAGTGTGTCGCCTGTACCGATCGTAATCTGTCGTCCATTGACTGAAAAGGTACCCGCCGTAATGCCTGTACTAAAACCAGCCTCGCTCAACACCAAAGCCGACACATCGTTGCTAGGGCTTAAGGCGCTCCCAACATCCGCGCCACCCACCTGTTTCGATGCCGTTGCCAACTGAGTGATGTTGACGTTAAATTTTCCGACTGCAGCCGAACTGGCTATGGCAACGGACGCGACCGTGGAATCGCCGACCACCCCATTCTTGGTTTGGAACAACTCAGGATCCTTCAATGCATTGACACGATTCTGAAGAGCCAGTAGCTGGTTCTTGATCGCGCCATAGACATTGTTGCGCTGGTTAATACCCGTCTGCTCAGCGCGCAAACGCTGCTGAGGCGTCCGCTCCACCTGAGACAATTGTTCAACGAGGGACTTCCAATCAAAGTTGGATGCCAACCCCGATAGTGCGAGCTCCATACCCGAGGGGTATCGGAATTTTTGCCGTCACGGTTTAGCCCAATCCTCTTGGAAACACACGACGCAGAACACGAACTAAACGGACTGCCTTGGTTCTTTGTTACTCCCGAGACTACGGATGGACAACTGGTTGGCATCCACGTGTCATGGAACTTTATGACGCAAAGACCCGGACGGTCCTGGGACCGGCCGGGCGTGTCGGGCTGCGATAGAGGCGATTACTGGAGCAACCGAAGCGCCGATTGTGGGGCCGTGTTGGCCTGTGCCACCATGGCAGTCCCCGCCTGGACCAGGATGTTGTAACGTGCGAAGTTGGTACTCTCCTCAGCCACATCCACATCCTTAATACGACTATTTGCCGCGGAGAGGTTGTCTTTCAGCACGCTCAGAGTGCCGCTAGTCGACGATAAACGAGAGATATTTGCGCCAAGATTCGCGCGATCGCTCGCCAACTGTTCAATCGCCGCCTTCACATTGGTCAAGGCAGTTGCGGCGTTGACTGTAGTGTCGACGGAACTGCCTGTTGCCGTTGTATAGGTTCCTGCAGTTAGATCCACACGTGTCATTGTATACGTGGTACCATCACTGTCGGTAGTGACATCCAAGGCCGTGCCCGTGAATAGATCATTGCCATTGAATTGTTTGGTTGCCACGTCATCAACGTAAGCTCCCAAGGTTGTGAACTCTGCGTTATATAGTGTCCGATCATCGTCACTCTTCGTCACGTCTTGAGCCAGGATGGTCAGCTCGCTCATACGATCCAATGCCTTGCCAACCTTCTACAGAAATCCATCCTGCGTCTGATTGAATGAGATGGCGTTGTTCACGTTGTTGTTTGCCGCCGCGATCCGGTTGATCTGCACGTCGAAACGCGTCGATACAGCCAGTCCAGCCGCATCATCCTCAGGGGATATGATTTTGGAACCCGAGGACAAACGAGCGAGAGACTTCGCCAACATGCTGCTGGATTCACCCAGCATACGTGCGCTGCTCTGCGACGATATGTTTGTGTTGATTACCATAATACTTCTTCCATGAGCGGTCTACCTCTGTCGACCGCATCGCTTTACACGGCATCCATGCCGCGGGTGAACTTAGGAGGGGCTTCACCAAATGGTCCCCACCGGGGTGATGGCCCCCGGCAACCTTGTCTATCGACTCCTCGCTATCGGAATGCACTTTTCCCGCTTGAGACAATTCAACCCGCTATATATAACAATGGAAATGACACACCATAGTTATCGCCAGACAATTTTTAATAGTCCTAGGTTATTTTTAACAATCTTAACTTCTGATCTCAATCTCAACTTGTTTGACAACACTAAATACCATTTCCACCTCGTTTCCGCGCAAATTTTGAGTCTATTGTAGCAGTTTTAGCACGCTTTGCGGCATGGAGTTGGCCTGTGCCAACATGGCCGTGCCGGACTGCACCAGAATATTGTATCGCGCGTACGAGGTGCTTTCCTCCGCGACGTCCACGTCCCGGATCCGGCTGCCCGCCGCTGATAGGTTCTCCCTCAACACCACCAACTGTCCGCTCGTCGAATTCAGCCTCGAAATGTTCGCACCTAATATGGCTCGATCGTTGGACAGCTGATCAATGGCGTCTTTCACATTCGTCAGCGCTGTGACTGCATTCGCTGTCGTGTCAATCGTGCTCGCCGTCGCCGTCGTATACACCCCTGCCGCGAGGTCGGTCCCAGCCATCGAATACGTCGTCCCATCACTATCCGTCGTCACGTCCAGTATGGCCCCGCCGAACAGGTCCACCCCATTGAATTGTTTTGTCGCCACATCGTCCACATAGGCACCCAGTCGGGTGAACTCTGCGTTGTACAGACCCCGATCCGCATCGGACTTCGTGATGTCCTGGGCCATGATCGACAGTTCGCTCATCCGTCCCAACGCCACACCCACCTTCTGCAGAAACCCATCCTGCGTTTGATTGAACGAGATGGCGTTGTTGACGTTGTTGTTCGCTGCCGAAAGACGTCCCATCTGGGCGTCAAACCGGAGCGTCACCGCCATGCCGGCAGCATCATCTTCCGGGGAAATGAGTTTAGAACCCGACGACAAGCGCGCCAGGGACTTACCCAGCATCTTGCTCGAATCCATCAACATCCGGGCACCTGCTTGTGCCGCCACATTTGTATTAATGACCATACGATCTCTTCCGTGATACGCTCCAATTGCTGGAGCGTGTTGCTTTCATCCGGCATCCATGCCGTAAGGTGATTTGGTCGAGGATTCACCCTGTTTTCCTCGTCCTCAAGGTCAGCCAATCTCTCAGCGCCTCAACGACACTGACCTATCGGCAATCCCCAATGACACTTTAGGAATCTTCAGCATCCTCCCAAGAACCCGCTATTGCAGAGCACGAAGCCAGCCCAAAGCAACGCGATTGCCAAAGTGATGATACGTCTGTCAGTATGGCCCCCGAAAACTCGTGAAATCACATTCACATTCGGTTTGGACGATTCTCGCCCTCTTTTGGGTTTGGGTCGCGCTGGTTCCTGGGCCCTCTATCTGCAGTGGCAGCACTGCCGCTAGTGGCGTCATCGAACCGGGTCAACTTGCGAGTAAGGCCATAGGTGTTTTACGCGACAACTGTCTCTCCTGTCATGGAGACGGTAAAATCAAAGGGGGCCTGACCTTTATGACTCGGGAGGCAATTCTTAAGGGCGGTGATGAGGGGCCAGCAGTCACTCCAGGAAAGCCGGACAGCAGCCGCTTGCTGAACTTGCTGCAACCTGGCGCGGATCCGCATATGCCCCCGAAGAAGCAGTTAACGCCCGATCAAATCGACATACTGTCCCAATGGATCCAGGCAGAACTTCCCTGGGATGCCAAGGCCCTAAGCGCTGAGTCAGTTCCGATTGCCGCGGTCGAAATCGGCCCATGGCACCCTTCTTTCCTTCCGGCTTACGCCACCGCGTTGTCTCCCGACGCTCAAACCATCGCTTTCGGCCGAGGCGATCGGCTTTTCTTGCATGGCCTTTCCACGACAAATCAACCGCGACTGAACCAATCCCAGACCACGAATGATCCGGTCTTCTCCCTTGCCTGGAGTCCTGACGGGAAAGTCCTGGTGTCTGGTGGTTTCCGTCACATCCGGTTTTGGTCGGTACCTGAATTGGCCCTCTCACAGGTAGTGACCAATTCGTTGATGGATCGCATAACAGCGCTCGAGTTCTCACCCGATGGCAAATACCTCGCCGCAGGCGACGGGGTAAATGGACGCAATGGTTTTGTGCGACTTTTCCGGGCAGACAACCGCAGCCTGCATGCTTCCTGGCACGCGCACGCAGACGTGATCTTCGATCTCGAGTTCAGCCGAGATTCCAAGCGACTCGTTACAGCGAGTGGCGACAAGTTGATCAAAGTTTGGGAATCGGCAACGCATCAATTGATTGCCACGTTAGAGGGGCACACGGCTCAGGTACTAGGTGCTGCGTTCAATACCAACGCCACCCAGGTCGTCAGTGGTGGCGCGGATAGGCAATTGAAGGTCTGGGATATCGCTACCAAGGAGCGCGTGATCACTCTGGGCAATCATTTGGCATCCATCACAAGAGTTGCCTGGCCTGGCAATGGCGAGGCCGTCGTTGCCGTCACAGACTCAGGAGGCGTCTTTCGGTATACAAACCTCAAACCACATACGGGAGAACAAAGTTCAGCTACGGGTGATGAAACCCGTATCGGTGAATTCACCGACGCAGTGTTGTCGCTGTCCATCGCCGAGGATGGAAAGACGATCGCAGCGGGTGCCCACGACGGTTCGATACGGATCTGGAGCGCTTCTTCAAAATTGCTCGGAACGTTCCTCCCCGATCCGCCACCAGTTTCCGCAACTTCCCTGACCCGAGCAAGTGTCCCCTCGGATGGGTTGTTGGCCCAAACTGCCAAGGCAATTACCAAGCGCTCCATCAGCGCCAAGCGTCAATCAAAGCCCCTGCTCAAGCCTTCTCAAGTCCTCCGACTGTCCGCCGAGCCGGTTTCACTCATCTTAACCCCAGACTCCCCGCAACACCGCGTGATCATCACTGCGCACACCGTGGACGGATTCGAGGTGGATGTCACCGAACTAGCTCAATACAGCGTCTCTCGAAGGAGTCCATTCCAGGTCGATTCCAAAGGGGTCGTCACGGCGAATTCCCAGGGCCGTGGCACGCTGACCGTTGAATTCCTTAGGAAAACATCCGAAATGGACATCCAAGTTCGAGCCGCGCGTTCCGCGGTCACCCCAGCGAATTCCTTAAAAGCGCCACTGCCGGATTTCCCGTTAAGTTTTGTGCGTGACGTCTTACCCGCCATGAACCGCGCCGGCTGTTCCGCCGGATCCTGCCACGCCAAAGCCGATGGGCAAAATGGATTTAAATTGTCCGTCTTCTCGTATGATCCCCGCGCAGACTACGCCGAAGTCGTCAAGGACGCCCATGGACGTCGCGTCTTCCCATCCGCTCCAGACGAGAGTCTGCTGCTGAAGAAACCTTTAGGCACGACGCCTCACGAGGGGGGACAGCGTCTGAATCCTGGCTCACCCACACACCGCCTGATCGCACGCTGGATGCGCGAAGGACTTCCCTACGCCTTCACCAACGAACCCGCCCTCCAACACATCACCGTTTTTCCCAAAGAACGTCGATATCGCAAAAATGTTCATCAACAACTCCTGGTTCAGGCTCACTACGCCGACGGCTCCAGTCGCGATGTCACTGGTCTCGCCGCATTCGAGTCGAACGACAAGGAACTTGCCAAAGTGGACGATGACGGACGCGTTACGGTTGCGGCTCTAACCGGTCAAGGCGTCATTGTCACCCGTTACATGGGGTTTGTCGCTCCATCTCTCATTCTGGTGCCCTCCGACCGTGTGCTGCCCGAATCACAATACTCGGCGCTTCCGCGCAACAATTTCATCGACGAACATGCGTATGCTCAATTTCAACGGCTCGGCTTGTTCCCTTCGAATCTCGCCGCCGACCACGAACTCGTCCGCCGCATTTCCCTCGATACTATCGGTGTGTTACCGACACCGCAGGAAGCCAGACTTTGGGCGGACTCCCTAGCGAAGGCAGGCGGGACGGACCGTCAGCGAACCGTCCTCGCCTACATCAATGAATTGTTGGAACGACCCGAGTTCGGGGATTACTGGGCGAATCGCTGGGCTGATCTCCTCCGCCCAAACCCCGACCGCGTTGGCGTGAAGAGCATCCTCGTTCTGGATCAGTGGTTGAGGGAGAGCTTTCGCGAAAACATACCCTACGATCGGTTTGTCCGCCAAATCCTCACCGCCGAAGGCTCCAACCATCGCTACGGTCCCGCCGTCATTTATCGCGATCGTCGTGAACCGCCGGAACTGACCACCATGTTCAGTCAGTTGTTCCTAGGCACACGCCTGGAATGCGCCAAATGCCATCATCATCCCAATGAGAAATGGGGGCAGGAAGACTTCTATCAACTCGCTGCCTACTTCGGCCCCGTGAAACAAAAAGGCGCCGGGTTGTCACCCCCCATTTCCGCGGGGACTGAAACATTCTACTTTGCTGCCGGAGGCTCGGTGAAGCACCCGGTCTCGGGTGACGTCATGACTCCGCGCCCACCCGATGGTCCCGCACTTAGTTCGGAAGCCAAAGGCGATCCTCGCGCCGCGCTTGCGGATTGGCTGACCCAACCCAGCAATCCCTTCTTTGCCCGCGCAGCGGTCAATCGAGTGTGGGCCAATTATTTTGGCCGGGGCCTGGTCGATCCCGTCGACGATTTTCGCATCTCGAATCCCTGTGTGAATCCAGCCCTTCTCGATGCCCTCGCCGAGGACTTCGCCAAACATCAATACGATTGGAAACATCTCATTCGAACCATTGTCAGTTCCCATCTTTATCAACTGAGCTCCACTCCCAACGAGTCGAACTTGGCCGACACCAAAAATTTCTCGCGCAGCTATCGACGCCGACTTCCAGCCGAAGTGTTACTTGACGCCGTCAGCGATGCCACGGGTGTCCCGGAAAGCTTTGCCGCCATGCCTGCGGGTTTTCGGGCCATGCAAACCTGGAGTTACAAGATCGAATCCCATTTCCTGGACGCCTTTGGACGCCCCAATGCCAGCAGCGATTGCCCCTGTGAACGCGATCGTCAGATGAGCGTCGTGCAGTCCCTGCATCTAATGAATTCGAAAAACCTTCAGTCCAAGCTGAGTCATGCGGACGGTCGCGCCCGAAAATTTGCCACTAGCTCCAAACCGGAGGAAGAAATCGTCAGCGAACTTTATTATATCACCTTGGGTCGCGCCCCGGACGCCGAGGAACTCCGGTTGGGAACCGCCTTATTCAAGGCACCTAACAGCACTCGGCAGATCGCTACGGAAGATGTCTTATGGGCATTATTGAACTCTGCCGAGTTCGTTCTGAACCACTGAACCGACTCCGTGATTTCGAAACCATTCCTTTTATGTTGCGACGCCTGGATACAAGTTCCCAAACGGGCATTGCCACGCCACCCGGTTAGCCCCAAGTTGAGCTGGTCTTATGAGCAATCTTCTCAGCAGCCTCAAGCAACACAGCGTCGTCGTCGCCGATACTGGCGACTTCGCCGCTATGCGACAATATCAGCCACGTGACGCGACCACGAATCCCAGTTTGCTACTCAAAGCCGCGACCATGCCCGAGTATGCTGAGGTTGTGGCCCATGTCGTCCACGATGCGCGCCAACTTGCGTCAAACGCCACGGATCGACTCCCCGTGGCCATGGACCGCCTTGCCGTGGCTTTCGGGAAGGAAATCCTGAAGATCGTCCCGAACCGAGTCTCCACCGAAGTGGATGCAAGGCTTAGTTTCGATTCCAAGGCCAGCATCGATAAAGCCAAAGGACTCATCGCGCTTTACGAAGAAGTCGGGATTCCGCGAGAGCGGGTGCTGATCAAATTGGCGGCTACCTGGGAGGGCATTCGTGCCGCAGCCGAATTGAAGGAGTCCGGAATCCGATCCAACCTCACCTTGCTTTTCAGCTTTGCCCAGGCCGTCGCATGCGCCGAGGCCGGCGTTCAACTCATATCACCCTTTGTCGGGCGCATCTTCGATTGGCACAAGAAATCCACCGGCGTCGCCAACTATCCAGCTCCTCAGGATCCCGGCGTAGTATCGGTCACTCAGATCTATAACTATTACAAAAAGTACGGCTACAAAACAGAGGTCATGGGCGCCAGCTTTCGTAACAAGGACGAGATTCTGGAGTTGTCTGGATGTGACCTACTGACCATCAGTCCGGCATTGTTAGAGGAACTTCAAGCCACGCCAGGGGATGCACCGCGCAAACTCACGCCCGATGCCGCTCTCGCAAAATCCATCGAAAAAATCCAAATCGATGAATCCCGGTTTCGCTGGATGCACAATGAGGATGCCATGGCCACAGAGAAACTCGCCGAGGGGATTCGTGCGTTTGCCGTGGATGCAAAGAAACTGGAACAATTCCTCCTGCCAAAACTGGCCTGATGCGTCTTCACGAAAAAAGGCGCGTCTCGCGACGCGCCTTTTTCTTGCTCCGAAATGGGAATCTCAACGGTTGAGCATTCGTTCAATCTTCTGATTCCACGTCTCCGATAGGCTTCAACAATCGCCGGCCCACATAATTCCCGATGCGAGCACCGCATTTCAATCCTTCGAGGTTGCCAGACATGAAGTGGATGCCACCATAGATCCGGCTCATGCCGCTCTCTGCTGCGGCATCACTGATGCGTGTGTACTCCCGAATGATACCCGGCGCGTCATCCGAACTGGCAGCAAAGGCGATCTCATCTGTTCCAAAAAACTGGATCAACACAGCGGACGCTGCACCGCTAAACGTGCTGTGCCCAGAGGTGTACTCGGGAAACGGAGGGGTGCCCAGAAGGGGTGTCCACGCCGGATCCACACCAGTCGCGGCATTTCCATCGGTATCCGCCTCGCGGATTGCCGTGATTGGCCTCCAGTAATTATAAGTGTATTTGGCTTTCCAGCACAGGATACCGGCATCGGCCAAGGCGATGTTCATTTGGGCGAGAAGCCGCGCTTGTCCCTCAAAATCAACATTCTCCTGATCGATCAACTGGCGTGCAATCTGGTTCCAGTGACCTGGAGGTGTCGCGGTACCCGCGCCGTTGGCCCAAAATTGCGCCACCAAGCTTTGATCCGCCGTTCGCAGCGTGCTGGACGAAGAACCAATCGCCTTCACAAAATTAAGTTCAGCCGCGTATCGCGGGGTATTGAGCTTCGGTGGCGCCGATGGCAGGAACCGATGGAGCAACGGGACTCCGAAGGTTTCAACGGATCCCCAATGCGGTAACAGGGCTGGCTTAGACCCACCATCCACAGTAGGTCGCCATTGTCCCGGCAATGTGCCAGGTGTGTATATTACCGTCGCGGTGGATCCATCGGTCGCCCGGTCCGACAATACCGCGGCAGCAACCGATTCACCCCAAGCAATCCCGTCCTCTTTCGCATCGCTATCCGGAATCGAATCCAGATCCGAGGCCAAGGCCGCATCAAAATCGGGGGTGCGCGATGGAAACAACGCCACGAGCGCGGTGTGAGCCGCAGCAATTGCCGCCGCTTCCTGCGACGCACCGGCCAGGTTTGCTGGCGCCACCAAATAGGGTTGGTGTGTCGGGTTAATGCCATTTACGGAGTCATAGATTGCGGCGTGGAGAATGGCCAAGCCCCTGGACGCAAGAGGTGGCGGCGTCTTGGTCGCTCGAATCGCATCGAGGGCGCGCTCGTTCCAATCCGTAATCACTGACGCTTCCGCGCCGGCGGAACGGTGTTACCACCCCAATGGGTTTCAAGGAGTCCGCATTGGGGTGTAGTAAATCTTGAACAGTTCGTGGCGACCTTCGGCTGAAGAGCGGGACAGGGATCTGCGCGCATGTTTCGGACCTGTTGGTGAGGAGCC
>SXSK01000215.1 GCA_005793375.1 Verrucomicrobiales bacterium
CGCCGTGCTCGCCGTCACCATCATCCCCCAGTTCGTCGGCACCACTGCCGACGCCAAGATCAGCGCCGCTAAATCTCATGTCGCCGAATTGGAATCCGCTCTCGAACGATATTATGTCCACATGGATCGGTATCCGAGCACGGATGAGGGCTTAAAGGTACTGGTGGAGGCTCCCGCCGGCGACGACAAGAAGTGGCGTGGACCTTACGTCAAGCAGTTGCGACCGGATCCCTGGGGGAACCCCTACCAGTATAAACGTCCCGGAGCGCACCATGCGACCGGGTTTGACTTGTGGTCGCGTGGGGCGGATGGAACTGAAGGCGGTGAAGGCCCTGGCGCCGACATTGGCAACTGGTAAGTCCATGATCGTTTCCTGCTCACATCGACGCTGGCGGCAAGCCTTCACGCTCATGGAGCTCATGGTCGTCCTGATGCTCATCGCGCTGTTGTCCGCTGTTATTGTGCCGGAGATGCGGGGGAGTTTCGAAGACGCCATCCTTCGCGCATCGACCCGCCAGTTCATCGATGCCTTTTCCCTGGCGAGCAGCCGGTCGGTCTCCTTGAATCAGACTCATCGCATTCGATTGGACCGCGCTGCCGGGCAATATGTGTTGGAACAGAGGGCCGGTGGGGATGCGCGTCGCCCACGTTTTGAACCCGTGCGGGACAGCTCGGCGAGCCGTGGTCGGATTGATTCCCGGGTTCGTTGGGATCTCCGTGCCGCAGACACCGAGCCAGTTGCTCCAGGCTCCGGTACAGACTCCGGCGCCAAAAACGGCATTCCTTCCCGCCCGACGCTGGGGAGTCCACCGGACACAATTCAGTTTTTCCCCGACGGCACAGCGGATGCGGCTGAACTGACCCTGGAAGATCGGGCCGGCGTGCGCCTTGCCTTGCGCATCAACCCGGTCACCGGTCGAGTGCGACTCATGGAGGCGAAACGTCCATGAGTTCTCGCAAGCACCCAAGCGGGTTTTCGCTCGTGGAAGTGCTCGTGGCGGCCGCGTTGTTGAGTGTGGCAATCGTCGGTTTGGTTCAGGGAATCGTGACGGCACTTCGTTCGAGCAAGGACTCGGAACAGTTAACAACGGCCTCCTACTTGGCTGCCGGTCAGATTGAGCTCTTGCGTGCCGATGGCTGGATCCAGGAGGGCGTCAGCGAAGGCAAAGGAGGTGGAACTCTTTCTAGCTATCAATGGACCCAAACCGTAAGCCCCACCTCCACTGAAGGATTGTTCGAGGTTGTGGTGGAGGTGCGCCACGATTCAGCTCGAACCTCCATTCTGGAACTCCGAACCCTCTTGTTCGATCCGCCGACAAGTTCGACCACCAACCGTGTGGAGAACTCAAGGAGCTCCTCGTCGCGCGAACGATCCCGAAAGGAGCGTCGATGAACGCACAGAGCCGACATAGCGGCTTTACCCTCATTGAACTGGTTATCAGCGTGGCGTTGATGGCCATCGTTCTCTCGGCCGCCTACGCTTGCTTGAACGCTGGATTCTCCACCCAGAAGTTGATCGAACCACGAACGGATGTCTTGCAGAATGCGCGGGTCGCGCTGCGCCTTCTCAGTGCGGATCTGCGCGGCGCCTGCGCGTTGCCAAAAGGCGCGGCGTTTTTGGGGGTGCGCCGGTATATTGGGTCGACTCCCGCAGATAACCTCGATTTTGCCACTCATCATTACACTCCAAAGCGACCCGGCGAAGGAGACTTCTGCGAGCAGAGTATCTTCCTAGAAAAGGATCCGAGCCGGTCCGGCTTTGTCCTCTGGCGCCGTCGCAATCCCACACTCGCCATTGACCCGCTGTCGGGAGGGCAACGCGAAGAAATCGCGAGTGGCGTGACGGGACTTCAATTGGAATACTACGATGGCTTTGATTGGTATGAATCATGGGGAGATCCCCAGGCTGGGTCCTTGAAATCGGAAGTTGCGACACCCAAGCCCAACGCCAACGGCCTGCCTGACGCGGTTCGAATCACTCTCTCGTTTGGGTCGGACAACCTCCCAGAACAGACAATTCAAACCATCGTCTACCTCCCGATTCCCGTACGGGCGAACACCTCGCCGGCACCTGCCGCTCCGCCGACGAGTGCTCCACAACCGGGCGCTTCAAGGGGGGGGGGCAACTAGCGCATGCTCGCGGCCAATCCACGAAAGAACTTGCGGTCTCGATGGCGCGCTTCAGTGCTCGTAGGGGTGCTTTGGTGCGTCGCGTTGCTCGCGGTCATGGTGGTCGGCTTGCTCCATACCACTCGCCTCGATCTCCGCATTGCCCGTCAGCAGGCCGACAAGATCCAGGCGCATTATTTGGCCATCGCTGGAATCGAAAAAGCCAAGGCCTTGCTCCTCAATGATGCACTCACCCGCAGCCGATCTGGAGTTCATCACGCGGCCGGCCTTTACGATGCGCCCGCGCATTTTCGGGACGTTCCCCTGGGTAGAGGTCAATTTCGGATCATTCGACCTCCCAGTTCGGACGAAGCGCAAGCCATGATGTATGGAGTCCTGGATGAAGGAAGCCGGCTGAATATCAATACGGTGGAGGCTGCGGAGCTCGGTAAAATCGTGGGGCTGACTCCGGATGTTGCGGCGGCGATCGTGGATTGGCGCGATGGCGATAATGCCGTTTCGCCCGGCGGCGCCGAAGCCCCGTATTACACGTCGCTACAACCTCCTTACCTGCCGCGCAACGCCTCCTTTCAAACGCTACGTGAGCTGCTGATGGTTCGAGGCATTACCAGCGATCTGCTGTTGGGTGATCCCAAACCTGTGACGGATGGGGCGCCTGTCGGACGGACTTCTGCCGGCTCATCCAGCGTTGGATCTGAACTCTCAAGTGAAGAAGGTTGGGCGCGCTGGCTCACGGCCCATTCCAAGGTGGAGAACGTCGATGCTTCGGGTGTTGCGCGCATCCCCATTCAAACGGCGGATGTCGGGCAATTGACCGGTATTCAGGGCATCACCACGGATATCGCTCGAGCTATCGTGGCGCATCGCGAACGCAACCGGTTTCAAACGGTGATCGATCTCTTGGATGTGCGTAAGGGTCAACAGGGGCGGAATGTTCCCGGAGTTGGGCAGGCGTCGGGTCCCACGTTGATCAATGAAACCTTGCTCAAGGATATCGCGGATCGGCTGACGATCGAAGAGGGCACAGAGCTCACCGGACTGGTCAACGCGAACACGGCGAGTGTGGAAGTGCTCCAGTGTTTGCCGGGCATGGATCGGACACTCGCCGAAGCCGTGATCTCGCACCGTCGGGCCAATGGTTATTTCCAATCGGTTGCGGATTTGCTCGGGGTCGCTGGCTTCAACCGGGAATTGGTAAAGCAGCTGGCACCGAGGTTCACGACGCGGGCGGAGACGTTTCGAATTCTGAGTGAAGGACGCGTCGGGATCGATGGCGTGACACAGCGCATCCAGGCCGTTGTGCATGTCGCCTTGCAACGAGTCACCACCCTGGCTTACCGCGAAGATGACTTATGAAATGGATCGGATCCAACACCCCACAATCCCTCTTCGCCGAGGTTCGACCGACCAGTCTTCATGCTTGGTTTGGACCTGTAGGCATCGACATTCCGCTGGAGCGTGAACCGGATGGTCGATTCACACAGTCCTCCATAGATCGCGCCGCTAAAGCGCTCGGCGAGTTGGTCCCCAGGGGCGCCACCACCATCACACCGCGGGTTTGTTGCGCTATTGGTTCGCGGGGTGTCGTCTTCAGAAGGCTTTCGATCCCCGCCGCACCGGATCCCGATTTGACTCGCTTGCTTGGCCTTCAAATCGAGACAGAGTTTCCCGTGGCGCCTGAGCAACTCGCCTGGGGTTGGTGCCACTTGTCGTCACCCGTATCCGTCCGCCAAGCCCAGGAAACCCACGGCAAACTCGAGGTCCTGGTGGGGGCAATCAAGAAGGAGTTGCTTGGGCCCTATCGGTCGTTGTTCGCGGCGATCGACCCCGATCCGCGGTTTACTATCGGGGCTCTCGATCGGCTGGCTTTGATCCCGAATGGGAACCGCCCCGTGATGCTGCTGGAAATCGACGCACGTCAGTCGGAGCTGCTCCATGTCGATGCTGAGGGAACGCCCACGATCCGTTCACTGCCGGTGGGTGCTGAAACTTGGATCGGATCGATCCAAGACCGGGGCCGTACTCACGAGACAGCGATGGCCGCCCCGATTGTCGGCTCGCTCGCAGGGTCTGAATCCTTGCCCGTGTCGGTCGAGGACGGATTCCAACGTTTGGCTCAAGAAATTTTAAAGCGGATCCCCGAAAGTGCCCGCTCTGTGCCGCTTTGGGTTTCGGGTCCGATCCATCTCCGCGACCGAGTGGCGCAGGTTTTTTCTATGACCCATCGAGCTTTCGAAGCTTGCCGACCACTCCAGTTCGAATCAGGCGCAGGAAGAACGGCGGCTAACTTTGGGTGCTCGATTTGGAATGGAACGTCCACATCGCCTCTGGGTCCTTTGCCGAGGATCTCCCTTTCACACGAACCGACTGTTCCTGTTCGACAACGGTTGGAGTTCCCTCCGAAGAAATGGCTGGTTGGTGCCGCCGTCTTGTTGTCCCTGGCGCTTGCCATTCCATATGCGGAAGCACTTTGGCATCAACCTCGCCTCAGCCAGCGAATCCAAGTGCTCAAATCGGGTGAACCTCAGCTGGGAATCATTGATCGCAAACTCAGTTTCCTTCGTTATCTGGACCAAAACAAAGCACCCCATCTCGATGCCTTATTGGTCATTGCGCAGTCGGCTCCACAAGGGGCACGCATTGAAACGCTGAACCTCAATCGACAGGGCGAGGTGTCCATCGGCGGTTTCCTCCGCGACCTCACGCAAGTCGGAGACTTTCGCTTGAAACTGGTCAACTCGGGCTTTTTTTCGCGAGTTGTGATGGAGGATCAGTCTCCAACACCCGATCGCCAGCGGATCAATTTTCGCATGACGGCCCAGTGGAAGGACGTGGTGGCGCGTGAAACACTCATCTTGGATCCGCCAGCCATGACCAATACCCCGGCGTCGCCGTCGAAATTGGGTGCGACGAATGCCATGCCGGCGCCGTCGACCAATTCGACATCGGCAGTGACCTCGGCACCGCCGGTCAACGCTGGGTCGATCCAGACCAATGCCACGCAACTCAGAACCATTTCCCCATGACATTTCCAAAACTGACGGATCGAGATCGGAGGACGCTGAAATTCGCGTCCATTGGTCTGGTGGTTTATCTCGCGTTGTTCGTCGGTTGGCGTGGATTCAGCACGCTGAACCAGCGTCGCGAGGCCTATGTGCGTCTGCAACGCGAGGCGACGGACCTGCGAGTGAAACTCGAGCTGTATGAATCGAGAGCCATTCGACTCCAGCGTCTGATGGAAGCCCACCAGATGGATCCGTCGAAATTGAACCGAACGACTCTGGTGGCGCAGGCGAGTGCCGCACTTCAGCAATCGGCGATGCAGGGCGGTGTTCAACTCGGGCCGATTCGCGAAACACTTGCACGCGCCGCCGAACGCGAACTGGGAACCATCCAACTGGAGGCCAATGGCCAGGTTCCTGCACTTTTGGGTTTTCTGCATCGACTGCGAGGCCTCGGATTTCCGCTGGTGATCGACGGCTTGCAATTTACGTCTGAACCCACGCGTCCTGGCATGATCAAATTGCGCCTAGGACTGATCTTGCTCAATTTTGAACAATGGGCCGAATTGGAGGTACCCCGTGGCTGATCGAATGGAAAAAGGATTCCGATTGCTTTGCTTGGTACTCGCGGGAATCGTGGTCTTCCAATTGTCTCGTCTGATGTGGCGTCGCGACCCACTGGCGAGACTGCAAGTCCCTTCAGCACCGCAATGGGAACCGCCGGTGCCTGTGACCAATGCGCCGCCAACTTCGCTGCCTGGTTCGAACACGACGGCCATGGGCAAGAGCGTTGCGACCAATGCCACGGCGACACCCTCTGGAGGCTCCACCAACTTGGTCGCGGTCACTAATGCCAGCGCAGCGAGCCAAGCGTTGATGGGAACGAACCGAGCCCCTGATACCAACGTGACTCTTTCAGTTTCACCGGGCACCAACGCGCCGTCGGCAACTGCAGTACCGCGCCCACCTGGAGCTCCACCGAGTGTGGGCGGCATGCCACCAGGATTTCCTGGGCGCCGAGGCGGCCCCGGCGGCGGCGCACCTTCCAAGCCCTTGCCGCCGTTGCTTCAGTCGCGTGTCGACAAGATTATTCAGAGTGAAGTGCTCGCACCCATCCAGCGGCCGCCACCAATGGCATTGCTTGGCATCGCAGGTCGCGACGCCTTCTTGCGCACGCCCAGCGGCCAAACCCAGTTGCTGCGCGAAGGCGCGGAGGCCGATGGCATCCGTTTGCTGCGCATTGGCACCAACCGCGTGCTGATTGAACAGGCCGGACAAAAAGTGGAACTTACCATCTTCGCCGGCTTTGGCGGAGAAAGCCTTCTTCCCAAGTAAAACACTCCTCCCGATGAAGCTCCCAAATCCCCCCTCTCGAATCCACGGCCGAGCAATCCGCCCGGTGCTGTTGGCCACGGCCTTGTGGTACTCGCCGCTCCATCCTGCCGATGCCCAAGCACCGGTGCCACCACCTGGCACGGCTGTGCAACCCACAACAGGACCGGGAGTCCCGCCCACGCCCGCACCACTCCCTCCCAATGAGGAAATCCAGGTGAGTTTTCAGGGCGCCAACGTGGACATGGTCATCCAGTGGTTGTCGCAGTCGACCGGCAAAAGCGTCGTGAAACATCCCCAGGTCCAGTGTCAACTCACCATCACCAGTTCGAAGAAACTCCCGCCGCGCGATGCCATCAATCTCGTGTATCGCGCCCTGTCCTTGGAGGGGTTCACTGCCGTCGAGTCTAGAGATTCCATCTTTATCGTGCCCGAAGGCAAGGAGCCCAAGATGAATCCAGAATTGCTCGACGCCTCCCGCGATGATGTCCCGGCTGGCCGCCAGAAGTTGATGAAGATCTTCCAGTTGAAATCCGTCTCGGCCAACGAAATGAGGGCCAAAATCAAGGGCCTGTTGTCGGAAAAGGCCGTCATCGACATCAATGACCGCGGCAATCAGCTGATTCTCACGGACTACAACGACACCATCACGCTGGCGGCCCAGTTCATCAAGGTGCTGGACACCGATCAACCCGGCGATCTTGCCGTTCGGATCATCCCGCTCAAGCATGTGAGCGCCCAAGACCTCGTTAAGGAAATCACGCCACTCTATCAAAAGATCAGTGGCAAGTCAGCCAACGAACCGGTTGAAGTCAGCGCTAATGACCGTTCCAATTCGTTGATCGTCTTTTCAAGCGATGCCAACTTCAAGGCTCTCGAAAAGATCGTCGCCACACTGGATTCCGAGGACGCCCTCGAGAAGATATTGAGACCTTTCAACTCAAAAACGCTGATGCCGAAGACGTCGCCAAACAGTTAAAGGATCTCAATCAAGAGCAGAACACTTCGCCCTATCGCTATTTCTACTTCGATTCTGGCAACACTTCCAAGAGCGGTAAGAAAATGACGGTGGTCGCGGATCGTCGCCGCAACACCGTGATTGTCCAGGCGGCTCCCGCCGAAATGCACGGCATCGGCAAAATGATCGCCGCACTGGATGAACCTGTTGGCGGCGACTCGCTCGCGCCGCGCATTTATCCCCTTAAATTCGTGAGTGCCGTCGATATTGAGGACGTCCTCAATGAGTTGTTTCTCAAGAAGAACACCCAGCGTCCCTATTATTACTTTTATGACGAAATGCCCGAGCAGACACCCGACCGCAACGTAGGTCGTTTGTATGGCAAGGTGCGCATCACGAGCGAACCCTACTCCAACGCCATCATCATTACGGCCAATTCCAACGAGAGCCTCGCCGCCATTGAGGCGGTGTTGAAACAGTTGGATGTGCCGTCCTCTGCGGGTGAGAGCACCTTGCGGGTCAATTTGAAATTCGCTAAGTCATCCACCGTCGCCAACAGTCTGAACATCCTGTTCGCCAAGGGTGGTTCCCCGGCGTTGCGTCCGGTCAATCAGCCGAATCCTCAAGCGCAGC
Organism: Verrucomicrobiales bacterium; assembly: GCA_005793375.1. Taxonomy (GTDB): domain Bacteria; phylum Verrucomicrobiota; class Verrucomicrobiia; order Limisphaerales; family UBA9464; genus SXSK01. The sequence goes on from SXSK01000215.1 coordinate 8,056, forward strand.
CCCAGCAGAACGCCGAACAGCAACCGTTCGACCAGACTCAAAACAGCGGGGCTCTCGAGAAGGACACCAAGGAAGACGTCTATTTTCCGTGGCTTGGCGGCCAGCCGGAAAACACCCGCGGCAGCGACAGCAAGAGCGTGGGACGACTGGTCAGTGATCTAGTCGGACGTGTGCGTGTGGTCCCGGACCATCGCAGCAATTCGTTGCTCATCGCCGCCAATGTCCACTTCTTGCCGCAGGTGTTGAAGTTGATCGAGGAATTGGATGTCCCCACGGCGCAGGTATTGATCGAAGCGCGTATCCTGGAAGTGTCGAGCGATTTTATGGATCGATTGGGCGTTCGTTGGTCGCCCGATGGCTCGAAAACATTTACGGCCGATGACTACGACGGGTCGATCATGGGCAGTGCCAAGGGGAATTATACCAAAGGTTTTGGTGGGCCGACAGCAGTGAATCAAGCCGGAGCGGCCGGAATGATGGCGAGCATCGCGAATCTCCGATCCGGTGTCATTGATAGCACCGTGAATATGGACGTGCTCGTGCAGTTCTTGCGACGTAATACCGCTGCTTCCATCCTGGCCGAACCCCAGCTGAATATCGAGGACAATGAGGCCGGCAAATTGTTCGTCGGTTCCCAGGTGCCTTTCATCAACCAAAGCCAGAACACCCAGGTCGGCAGTCTCAACCAAAGCTTCAAATACAAGGATGTCGGTATCATCTTGGAGGTCATTCCACACATCAATGTTACCGGCGACGTTTCCCTCAAAATCCGTGTGGAATCGTCCGCCATTCAACCCGGTCAAACGCTCTTTGGTGGCGCCATTCTGGATACCCGGACATTCAAGACCGACATGACCGCCAAGAATGGTCAAACTTTGGTCCTGGGAGGCATCATTCAGAAACAAGTCTCCGACACCGTTCGGAAAGTTCCAGTTTTGGGAAGCATCCCAGGGTTGGGATGGGCGTTTAAGAAGAAGGACAAGACCACTCGTGAAGTGGAATTGCTGGTTTTCTTAAGGCCCCGAGTGATTCGCACCGCCGAAGACGCCCTGAAAGCCGCCGATGAAGTCAATCAGCGCATGCCACTTATCCGCGCTCACGCCCAAGAATTTGATCCGGCCAATTCGACCAACTCGGTGAAGGCAAAATCCAAATGACCCGGTGACCGTTGAGCGCGCGGCAGCCCTCTGCCGCTTTTTGGGGAACGCTGGGTAAAAATTATGGGAGAAAGAAAGCGGCCGAGGACGTCCGGACTCCAAGATCAACTCCCCGGCCGGATCACCTCTGTTCGCAGGTACGGCTGAAGGGGTCCGGGTATCGCGATGCTGCCATCAGCCTGCTGATAGGTTTCAACCAGCGCGACAAAGAGTCGAGCCAATGCGGTGCCGCTTCCGTTAAGGATGTGCGGGAACCGATTCTCACCGGATTCCGTCTTGTAACGCATGTTCATCCGACGAGATTGGAAGTCTTCGCAGTTTGAGCAACTCGACACTTCGAGGTATTGTCCCTGGCCAGGCGCCCAAACCTCGATGTCGTAGGTCTTGGCCGCGGAGAATCCGATATCGCCGGTGCAGAG
>SXSK01000216.1 GCA_005793375.1 Verrucomicrobiales bacterium
CGCACGCCGCCGCCGCCGCAGAATAAACATGTCCCACGGATGGCCAGGGTTCTATCAACGTTCCCACGGCATCGAAGGTCACCGCACGTACCAAATAGGAGTCGTCGCCCAAAGTTTTCACTGCGGGCTCACGCTCGGTCAAGGGAGCCGCACGCGCAAGAAACCTTGTCCACCCACCGGCAGGAATCGAATGGAATAGTCTGTCGCAGAATTCGAAGTCACCTGAGCGCCGTTCACCCGAGTCCAAATTCCTCCCATCGCATCCAATTTTTCGAGCACAGCGATCGTCGCCACCCCGCTGTCCACTGTGAAATCGATTCGCAACTTCCCGCTCGGTCCGGCAACCGGCGGCATCAGTTTGATCACTTTTGGAAATTGACCAACCAGTGCTGTCACCGTTGTGATTCCTCCGTAAGCCAGCACTCGTTGCCCCAGGATCGGACGCGCGCTCAGACCATATTCTCCGGATGTCGGCGGGTTGAATGTGATCAATCCGGAGGCAGGCGCATCGCTCACACCCAACTCTTCCAACCGCTCCACGCCTTTCAGTGCGATGGCATCGAAATAAACGCCGACGCCTTTTTCTGTCTGCGGAAAATAGCTACCAAAGCCCACGGTATAGGCAACCCGCGCCTTGAATTCCAGTCCCGCCAAATGGGACAGCGAAACGCTGCGCTTCACAAAATTGGTCTCTCCCTTGCCTTCAACTCCCGATTGGCTCCAAATGTCGACCCAGCTGATGCCACCATTTGTCGATACCTGCGCACGCGCCGTCTGCGACTCCGAGGCAATCCCCAACATGGAGGCAAACGCCCATTGCGAGGTTGAGGTCGCGCGAAACGATGGAGCCAGCGTGATAAACTGGTCCTGCGGATTTGCCGACTGGCTGCCCGGATGAGCCAGATGGAATACTTGGCTACCGTCCACCGCCGGAACTTCCGAGGTGATCACCTGATAGCCCTCGGAAGCTTGAATCGTCAAACCCGACGTGCCCGATTCCGCGCCTTCGACAATCGAGAGCGGGTAACGCTTCACCGTCCGCAACTGATAACTGGTAGCACCAGGAATCGGTGTCGCCGTGTACACATTCTCCGCGCCAACAAAGGCCGACGACGGACCTGTCAGAGTTGGCGCCGTGTACCCCAATACCAGATCGATCTTAACGTTGTTGCCACCGGTCACGGTGACCGGCTTCAACACGGGAGCCAGATGATTTGCCGTGAAGGTCAAGCTGTGGTTCCCATCCTCGGTCGGGATGCTATAACCACCGGATTCCGATGTAACGGCATAGTAAGGTGATCCACTGACCTCGACGGTGACCCCTCCCAAGCCTTCACCGACATCATATTGCTGATTGCCATTCAAATCGACGAAGGCCACACCAGTTGCCAGTGGCGAGGGCGACTGAGGAGCGGCAAAGTCCACAGTGACCACTTGGGGTCCAACCGTATTGAGCAAGCCACTCTCTTCCGTTGTATTGCTTCCCATGACAATTCCTATCCCCACTTCTCGCAACGCCGCGTTATGATTGTTGATACGGTGGTAAGGTGGATCCTGCATCCCAAACGGGCCTTCACCCCAGTCCACTTCGAAGCCAACATGTCCATGAAATGTACTCTTCGCGTAGGCATAGATGTTCTCCGCAACCATCAGCCAGGGATACCCGGCATTTGCGACGCGCTGGCTCGGGGTCAGCCCCGACTCGTCATGCACCTGAATCGCATTCTCAAACATCCACCATGAATGTTTCCGAGCAGCAATGATCAGTTTCGAGTTAAATGCCAGCGGGGGTACCGGCGGGATCAATGCCATGTCGGCGGCAAAACGGTTAGTATCGACCACCCAACGGACGGTACCGTCTTGGTACTCCTGATAGTAGGCTGCCCGGACATCGGGGTCGGTAGTGTCTCGAAGACGGATCCCCTCGCCCACTGGATCGAGGCGTGCGCGGTTGAGTAATTCCAAGAATTCCTGTTCCAAATCGGAGGGTTCTCCAATGGAGTAGAGGGCAACTCCAGCCGCGGGGGTAGGTCGAGCCGGGATCGCTACAACAGGCCGAGATTCAATGCTAGGTGGCGGTGCAGGATGTTCGATTGCGCGATGCAGCAGGCGAGGCAGCTCAGAGTGGGCTCCTGCGAGCAACCAAAAGAAGCAGCCAATCAAAATGGATCGCCGAAGCAAGCTCGATACACGCATAGCCACTGCGCATCCCAAGAAAGCTTAATCCCGCCCCGCCGTCAAGTCCTGCTGCCGCCTGCCGATCGTCCTCAAACTCAATTGTCCATCGAAAGAGTCGTGAAAACCGCGCAGAAATCCGGCTCCATTTCATCAAAAACACTTAGGCAGATGGACAGTTAGCGCCATTGGCTCGCGAAATGTATCCCCACAAATCGCTGGATATCCGCTAATCGCGGCTCTCAGTGACTCCACTTGGATCAGCAAGTCCGAGAAATACACATTTCCTCCCGATTACTCCAAGTCCTGAGTCGCCTCTCATCCAAGATTCAACTCTGAATATAGTACTTAGTGGAGTATTCCTGAACCATGCGCCACGTGCTGAACTGGGCAGCCAGCGTTGAATAAGAGCGACGGATCTTGGCGATCCAATGGCGCGGGATCCCATTGGCGTCGCGGTTGAAGAAACACGGAATCACTTCCTTGGTCAGTGCGTCGTAGAGATTGGCGCTATCTTGGAGATCCTGCTCGTCAATGGTAGCTGGATGCGAATCGTCCCCAATAGCAAACCCATTGGTGCCATCGTAGCCTTCTCGCCACCAGCCATCCAGGATCGACAGATTGAGGCAACCATGGACCGTCGTCTTCATACCGCTGGTACCACTAGCCTCCAAGGGACGACGGGGATTGTTGAGCCAGATGTCACAGCCGCCAACCAGTTGGCGTGCCACATGAATGTCGTAATTCTCGATGAAAACCAAACTGCCCTTGAGTTCGCTGAACTTGCTCAAGTGAATCACCTTCTGGATAAACGCTTTGCCGGCGTCATCCCGAGGGTGAGCTTTGCCGGCGAACAGAAACTGAATGGGGCGCGCTGAATCGCGGACCAACCGAACCACGTCATCAAAGCGCTCAAAGATCAGCGGTGCACGCTTATAGGTGGCGAACCGACGCGCAAAGCCAATCGTCAAGGCGTCTGGGTTCAGCATCCCATCAAACGAAATGAAATTGCCTTCGCTAAACGATTTCCCCTGGAGGAGGAGTCGGCGGCGTGAGAATTCCAACAACTCGCGCCTCAACTTGTAGCGGATTGCCCATAATTCCTCGTCACTCACGATGTTCGGATCTGCCATCGCCTTCCAAAAATCAGGCGAATTGCAGCCTTCAATCCATTCCATTTCGGTGTGGTTTGGATGCAATTTGGCGAAACGCTCGCGCCAGAAGCGTCGCACCGTCCCCTTCATCCAACCAACCACGTGGACCCCATTGGTGACATGCCCGATGGGCACCTGATTAGGATCCTCAACTCCATAAAGCTCCATCCACATCTCGCGGCTGACAGCTCCATGCAACTCACTGACACCATTTGCAGCCCGACTGTGCCGGAGCGCGAGCACAGTCATACAAAACGTCTCGTGCTTGTCCCCGGGCCGAACTCTCCCCAGATCCATCAACTTTTCTGAGGTTAATCCCAACTGCTGTTCGAACTTCCTTCCGGCAAACGCCATGAGGTCCGCGCTAAATCGGTCGTGACCCGCCTCCACCGGCGTATGGGTCGTGAACAAACATTCACGCCGAGTCGCTGCCGAAGCGGCTTCCAGGGAGTGGCCCGCAGCCATCTTTTCACGAATCAATTCCAATGTGAGAAACGCCGCATGACCCTCGTTCATGTGGAACGTCGAGGGCTGGAGTCCCAGTGCGCGAAGCAACCTCACTCCACCCACACCCAGCAGGATTTCCTGCATGATACGGGTGGAGCTGTCGCCCCCGTAAACCCGCAAGGTAAGATCCCGGAAATGGGGTTCATTTTCAGGTCGATTGGTATCCAGCAGGTAGACTGGCACGCGACCCACATTGACCCGCCACGCGTGGAACTGAATCGTGCTGGCCGCGATGCGAACTGAGCAAACCAGAGGTTCCCCATGCTCATTCAGTACCGGTTCCAGGGGAAGATTCCTAGGATTGAGCTGAGTGTAGTACTCGGTCTGCCAGTTATCGTGGTTGATCGACTGCATGAAGTAGCCCTCACGATAGAAGAGGCTCACCCCCACAAAGCCCAATCCCAGGTCGCTGGCCGCTTTGGCATGGTCTCCGGCCAATACCCCCAGACCTCCAGCGGCGATCGGCAAGGTTTCGTGAAAGGCAAATTCTGCGGAAAAATAGGCCACCGGACGATCCACAAGGGCAGGCGCATTCTTGCTGCCCCAAGTCCCTTCCGCAGGGAGGTACGCGTCAAAATTTCGCAGCACACGGCGGACCTTCGCACAAAGCGCCGGTTCCTGTAGTCGGACGCGCAACTCGTACTCAGAGAGTTCTCGCAGTACTGCAACCGCGTTGTGGTAAAGGTTTTGCCAACCGCGTGGAGAGAGCTCATGAAAGAGTTCCTGAGCCTCCTGGTCCCAGCTCCACCACAAGTTGCGTGCAAGACGGTTAAGCCCGGCCGTTAGTTCCTTCACTTCGGCTGCTGTCAATGGGGTCATTGCCATAGTTCTCAATATGTGTCGCTCAGCCGGACTCGCCACCGGCTGGCCAAACAACTAGCCATGCTACAAGCAGGCGCAAACCAATTCGACACAAGGTCTGAAATGTTCTATTTCAATTGACTCAAACCACGAAAATTAGGGGTTGTAACCCGCTCGTGACACTTCCGGGGCGACTCGCCCCACCTCCGAGTCGATGATAAACGAACATTGCGATTCGGATCGGACTCCCCTATTCATCCAGCCCATTTATGGCTATGGCGGATGAACCCATTGTTAGCATTCGCGACCTGTACAAGCTTTACCGCCAGGGCGAAATTGATGTCACTGCGTTGGACAATGTCTCCATCGATATCACTCGCGGCGAATTTGTCGTGCTTATGGGGCCTTCCGGTTCGGGCAAATCCACTCTCCTGCATATCATTGCCGGGGTCGATCGCGCGACTCGCGGAAAAGTCCTCGTCCAGGGCATCAACGTCGCGAATCTGACGGAGTCCGAGTTGGCAGACTGGCGAAATCAAAATGTGGGGTTCGTCTTTCAAAGCTTTAATCTGATCCCGGTGCTGAGTGCCTTTGAAAACGTCGAACTCCCCCTGCTCCTTACCCAACTCAACCGTCGTCAGCGTCGTCAACAAGCCCAAGCCGCCCTGGAATTGGTGGGACTCAGCGACCGCGCCCATCACCGCCCCGACCAACTGTCGGGCGGTCAGCAACAACGTGTCGCCATCGCCAGAGCACTCGTCACCGACCCCGTTCTCATCGTTGCCGATGAACCCACGGGCAATCTGGATGCCAAGTCGGCCGCAGATGTCCTCTCCCTGTTGAAGGGGCTCACCGAACAAGCCGACAAGACCGTCCTAATGGTCACGCACGACCCCAAGGCAGCGAGTTTCGGTACCCGAAGCCTGCATTTGGAGAAAGGAGAAATCGTCGCCGGATGACCCGCCTGACGTTCATTGCCAAGAATTCGCTACGCAACGGGCGCCGAGCGCTGCTGACCGTCTCCAGCGTGGCCGTCAGTTGCGCTCTCCTGGTCACTCTGCTCACCCTCCAGCGCGAACTCACCGTCCCTCCAGAGTCAGAAGCTGCCTCCCTCCGGATCATTGCCCGGAACAAGGTTTCCCTCGCTCAACCACTGCCCGCCAAACAACTCGCCACCATCGAGAAGATCCCGGGCGTCGTAGCGGTAACTCCCTTTACGTTTTTCGGCGGCAATTTCCGCGACGAAACCGTGACAAGTTTTCCTCAATTCGCTGTGGATCCTGCGCGATTCCGGGAGTTACTCGTCGAAGGAAAGATTATCGACGGGGATTATGTGGAATGGGTGAAGGATCGGACGGGTTGTCTGGTGGGCGCCGATACCGTGAAGCGCTACGGGCTCAAGATCGGGGATCGCATGCGGTTCACTGGGACCTTGTACCCCTGCGACCTGGATTTGCGGATCTCCGCGGTCTTTCAAGGGACTGTGGATGACCGCGGCCTGTTTTTTCATCACAAGTTGCTGGATGAGGCGACGGGCGACCTGGGCACTGTGGGAACGTGGTACCTGCGAGTGGCGTCCGCAGAAGCCGCCAATGACGTCATCAGCCGCGTCAATGCCGCCTTCGCCAACTCGTCGGCAGAGGTGCGGGCGGAAACTGAGCGTGCGTTTCAGATGGGCTTCGTCAGCATGTGGGGCAACGTCAAGATCCTCATTACCTCAATCAGTTCGGTGGTCGTCTTCACGCTGATCCTGGTCACCGTCAGCACCATGAGCATGGCCATCCGAGAACGGTTTCGCGAACTCGCCATCCTCAAGGCCTTGGGGTTTCAACGGCGCGAAATTTTCAGCTTTATCCTGGCCGAGAGTTTCGGCTTGGCTTGCCTGGGGGCTGGGATCGGTATCGGAGGCGCCTGGAGCTTCTGGACCTTCATCGACCTGCAATCGTTGACACGCGGGTTCCTCCCCTATTTTGAGGTCACACCCAGAATCATGGCGACCGGAGCCACAATCGCAGCCCTGCTTGGCATCATCGCCTCCATAGCACCGTCCATTGCCGTCGGGCGGATGAGTGTCGTCGACGGTCTCAAAACACTCGATTGATTCGACGCCCACCCTAATTCACGCACCCATCCATGGCGTTGCCCATTCAATACAACCTCCGCAATGTAGTCGTTCGATGGCGGGCGACCCTATCCACCATCCTCGGCATCGCCCTCGTGGTCTCCGTTTTCGTCCTTCTCCTCGCCCTGGCTCGAGGCATCGAGGCCAGCAGCGCCAACACGGGAGATCCCAGAAATATCCTGGTCGTTAGGCGCGGGTCCCAAGCTGAATCCGGAAGCCTGGTTAGTCGGGAACATTTCCGCACGTTGCGTTACTTTGATGAGGTCGCCCGTAATGAGCAGGCCGAGCCCATCATTTCCGCCGAAGTCGTCGTCATCGTCAGTGCACCGCGCATCGATGGCACCGGCGAAGCCAATACGCTCGTGCGCGGCGTCACCCCTCGAGGCATCGAGCTCCGTCCCCAAGTCGAATTAATCGCCGGTCGATGGTTCCAACCCGGTCAGCGTGAAGTCGTCGTCTCCCGGCGCCTTGCCGCTCGCTTCGCAGGGTTCGAGATCGGTGGCACCATCAAAGCCGGCCAAGCCAACTTAATTGTGGTCGGCCATTTCGATGCCAAAGGAAGCGCCTTCGATTCCGAGGCTTGGATGGATGCCGATGAAACCCGAGCCATTTTTGATCGCGAGATGTATTCCAGCCTGCTCGTGCGCCCGAGAGGTCCGGAGGCAGCCACTCAATTGATGAAACGTATCGAGGATGACAAACGCCTCAGTCTGCGCGCCGAACTCGAGGTGGACTACTATTCCAAACAGACCATGACCGCGACTCCCATCAAGATACTGGCAGGTATCATGGGCTTAGCCATGTCCGTCGGTGCCGTCTTTGCCGCCATGAACACCATGTATGCCAGCGTCGCGTCCCGCACGAGGGAGATCGGTACGCTGCGTGTCCTAGGCTTCTCCCGATCCGCCATCTTGTTTTCGTTCCTGATAGAAGGCGCACTCGTCGCAGCGATCGGTGGTGCCATCGGATGTCTCATGGCCATCCCCATGAACGGCTATAGCACCGGGACCATTGACTTTCAGTCGTTCGCCGAAACGGTCTTTGAATTCCGTGTCACGCCCCCTCTCATGCTCCAGGGCATCAGCTTTGCCGTGGCGATCGGATTGCTGGGCAGTTTTCTGCCCGCTTTGCGAGCCTCCCGATTGCCGGTAATTGCTGCTTTGAAATCGTTATGACGCAAGAACAGCTCCAACGCCTGCGCATCGCTTCCGAACAGAAGCGCCGCCCCCGGTTCGCTCTTTGGCTGACCTTCCTGCTCGTCGCCGCTTCTACCGGCACCGCCATCTACTTTGCCGTGCCCCGCAAATCCGACGCCGTCCGGAGTGGACTCAAATCGAGCCGCGAAGCCGCCACTGAAAAGGCCGATCGCGAACTCTCTAACCGATCATCCGCAGCCACTCCAAGACCTTCGAGCACCACCACGATTCCCTCCACCGATGCCTCAGCTGTTCCAGGAACCGCGGCGTCCAGTCAACCCGTCTCGTCCACCTCTACTGGAACTCGATCTGCTCCAGCCCTTATCGCCTCCGGGTACATCGTCGCCCGAGAGCGCATCGAAATCAGTCCGCGATTCATGGGGGTCGTGAACTGGATCGGCGTCAAGAAAGGCGACACCGTCACCAATGGCCAAGTGGTCGTCCGCCTCGACGACTCCGAATACCGCGCCCGCCTTGCCGAAATCGATGGACAAATCAGTGTCGCCCAAGTGGCCGTCGAAAAAACCGAAATCGATTATCGTCGTGCCAAAGAACTCGTGGCGAGCAATGTCGAAATGAAGAAGTTCCTCGACGATGCCCGACTCGCTCTGGCCACAACGTCCGCGCAGATCAAACAATTGGAAGGCACCCGCCAACTCATCCGCACATGGCTCGACTGGTGCACTATCCGGTCTCCAGTCAACGGGGTGGTGCTGGAAAAACTGGCGGACGCCAGCGAATTGGTAACCCCACAGAATTTCGGTGGTGGACGCGGCCCTAGCACATCGTTGCTGGCAGTGGCGGATCTCCGCGACTTGCAGGTGGAAGTTGATCTCAGCGAATCCGACCTGGCCAAGGTCGCACTGGGACAGAAGTGTCGCGTCTCTCCGGAAGCTTATCCCGACAAGTTTTACGAGGGGGTCGTCGCCGAAATCGCACCCGAGGCCAGCCGCCAAAAAGGAACCCTGCAAGTGAAAGTTCAGGTTATCGAACCCGATCGGTTCCTGACGCCTGAACTCAGCGCGAAGATTGAGTTCTTGTAAAAATGGGCGATGCCGCCAACGCGACATCGCCCATATGCTTGCCAAAATTCGACGGTAGTCGAATCGGTTGGCTTAGTAATCCATGCCACCGCCGCCGCCATGATGCGGATCACCCGCTGGCTTTTCTTTCTTCTCGGGGATCTCAGTGATGAGAGCCTCGGTGGTGAGCATCAGACCGGCGATGGACGCCGCGTTCTGGAGCGCACTGCGGGTGACCTTCTTGGGATCGACGACTCCAGCCTTCACGAGATCTTCGTAGGCGCCGGTAGCGACGTTGTAGCCATCATTGCCCTTGCGGCGTTTGACTTCCTGAACGATCAGGCTGCCTTCAACGCCAGCGTTGCTGGCGAGATCCCGGAGGGGGCTCTCGAGGGCGCGGCGGACGATGTCGACACCGATTTGTTCGTCGCCTTCGAGCTTGAGGGTTTCGATGGCAGGCAGAGTGCGCAAGAGCGCGACGCCACCGCCAGGGACGATACCTTCTTCTACTGCTGCCCTGGTCGCGTGTAATGCGTCTTCTACGCGGGCTTTTTTCTCTTTCATCTCGGTCTCTGTCGCGGCTCCGACGTTAATTACGGCTACTCCGCCTGCGAGCTTCGCGAGC
>SXSK01000217.1 GCA_005793375.1 Verrucomicrobiales bacterium
CGACGACTTGCAGACACCCAATTCGGCTCCGGATCGCAGTGGCCATCACCTCTTTCGATGCATCGGAAGCAAGGGACACGGCAGGGTTGACGCGAGCCCAGCACCGACGGCACGCAAAAGTCGGGTAGTTTACCTATAACACCTCGGACCTCACCGCGGCTCCGTCCAATCACGGACTAAAGCGGGCGGTCACACCCCTCCCCATTCTCAAAATCCGTCCTCGCCCGATCTATTCCGCTTCGGGATTATGCGAGGAGTCGTTTCCAGTTCATTGAGCGGAAAAATGGTCTCAGAGCAGGATCGTATGCAATCACATGAACGGGCCGAAACGATTGCAGATCAGCGGATTCGAATATTTTGACCCTACGGGTTCTCAAGCTCTGGGACGCCGCCAAGTTGGATGGCGGAGCCAAGGGAGCGGACTCAAAGGAATTCGTGCCACGGCGCAATGGCCGACTGCAGTTTCTATCGGACCACCACACGCTCGTCGGCGGTCTGGATTCGACCATGTCCTCCGGCGTCTTGTGCTTCTGGGACACAGAAGCGGGCCGGCCTCGGCGGGCCTTCTCGAACTTGGCCCCATGGGTCATGGCTCGCGTCTCACCCGATGAACAATCGTTCGCCATCGCCCATCCCGATGGCGTGGTCGAGATTCTCAGTGTCACCAACCAGACCGTGTTGGCCACGCTGCTCGGCGCGACCAATGAGGTCCGTAACATCTTCTTTACGCCGGATGGTCGGCGGGTGCTGACGGGGACGCATGGTGGGTTGAAAGACCGTGGCGGTGTCTATTGGGGTGATTCAGTGGTGCGGCTTTGGGATGCGAAATCCGGCCGACAGCTGCAAGCGACGAATTTATCCGCCAAGGTTCGTGGGATGACGATGGCGCCGCCCGGCGCGACATTTGCGGTCTTGTTGGATGATGGGAGCCTCGAAGTGCGGCGGACGTTGGATTTTGCACTGGTCTTTCGGACCCATTTCAACGTGAAAAGTGCGGCGATGGCTTTTTCACCGGACGGTCGTGTTCTCGCGGCGGGCGCCAACTTTGAAAATGAGGTCGGCGTCTGGGATTTGAGCACGCACCAAAGGCGGTTCACCTTGCGCTGTACCGCGGCTGTCAATGCGCTCGCGTTTACGCCGGACGGGTTGACGTTGGCCAGCGGCGGTGAGGACCGCAAGGTGAAGCTGTGGAGCGCCGAAACCGGGCAAGAGATGGTTACTTTGCCCCAAGCCGGGCCCGTGAATCAGATCGCGATCTCCGGCGATGGCCGCATTCTGGCGGCCGGCACATCGGGCAGTACGCAGTACAGGATCAACCTCATCCGCCCCCCGTCATTCGATGAAATTGCCGCCGTCGAGGCCAGAGAGAGAACGGAGGTCATGCAGCCATGAACACGAGCCGCCGTGGCGCAGACCGCCCTGTCTGCCGTATCGCCGACTGCCAGTCGGCACGTGAGGCAACCACCCGGCGCAAGTCTTCCTCAAAACGTTCGCTCCTGCCACCGACCTGCCCGTGCAGGTCGGCCGCCTGCGAAACAGCCGGCCAGGCAGCCTGCGCTGCATCGCGACGCGCGGAACCACGGAAACCGCCAGACGAACAACGATTCTCCCGCAGCCGCAGAGGGTAAGTAAGCAAGCCCCTGCCAGCATTCAAATCCTGATGGAAAGAGGCCCGAAACCTCAACGCATGAAGTGTCGCTTGAAACCGTGAATTATCGCCTTCCGCAACGGCAGGCAAAAGTACGAAACGAAACGCTTTTCCGCGGATTGGCCGACTAAATCCCGTCAATTCGCGGGAGTCCACAAAACCGCAGTAAACAGAACAAACCACGAAAGCAACAACGCCATTCAAATAGGACATACCATTATGATAACCCTTGATCAAAGAACAACATCCCCGCGCGCTCCAATGCCAATCCGCCGGGGCTTATCCCTCATGGGAGCCACGCTCTGCTCCATAAGCCTCCTTCTGGGAGCGACCCTCACAACAATCAGCGCCAGCGCCCAGTCGTCCGCATCCACAGCCATCTCAGACAGATCCTCCTCCGTTTCCATCAAGAGCACGACCATCAGCGGCACCACTCTGAATATCGGGGTGCAGAACTTCGGAAACTGGCCGCTCACGGTGAAACTCGACGGCGTCAGCGCATCGACCGTTAACTACAACCCGGGGGCGCAAACAATCGCCGCCACCTTCGGCAGCTTGCCGCCAACAGGCACATACCAGCTGATTGTATCCAAATCAAACGGCAGCCCTGCGGCCTACGCGGACGTGGCCCTCGGTGTCGGATCCGCCGGACCCCAGGGACCCAAAGGTGATAAGGGTGATAATGGCCTGCCCGGAACCGGCGCAACGGTCACGTCTGAACCTGCCGGAGCAAACTGTCCCGCAGGCGGCTTCAAACTCACCGATGGGGGCGGAAACATCAGTTACATCTGCAATCCGCCGGTGGTGGACGGTGATTTAGGCAACGGCAACACTGCGGAAGGGAAAGATGCACTGAAATCCCTGACCACAGGCGAAAACAACACGGCCAATGGCCATGGGGCGCTCAGCAACAACGCCACTGGCCACAACAACACGGCCTCAGGTTACAATTCGCTCTTTTGGAACACCACTGGCGAGTATAACACGGCCACCGGTTTCCAGGCGCTCTTCAGCAACATCACTGGTAGCGGCAACACGGCCAACGGACTCTTCGCGCTCAGCAGCAACACCACGGGCAACGACAACACGGCCAACGGTCTCGCGCTTAACAGCAACACCACGGGCAGCCGCAACACGGCCAACGGTAACTACGCGCTCAGCGGCAACACCACGGGCAACGATAACACCGCCAACGGTTTTGGAGCGCTCGCATTCAACACTACTGCCACCGGCAACACGGCTAACGGTGCGTATGCTCTCTATTTCAACACCGGCGACAACAACACTGCTAATGGCCATGGGGCGCTCAGCAACAACACCACTGGCAACTCCAACACCGCCGATGGTATGGGCGCGCTCAGAAACAATACCACTGGCGCCCACAACACGGCCAATGGTGTGGGCGCGCTCGCCAGCAATACCACGGGCACCAGAAACATCGCGCTGGGTCCATTCGCGGGGCTCTTCCTTACAACTGGCAGCGACAACATCGATATCGGCAACTATGGTGTGCCTGACGAATCGGCTACCATCCGCATCGGAAGCGCCGGGTTACAGGCGGCGACGTTTATCGCCGGGATTTCCGGCGCCACGGTCGATTCTGGATCGGGCACGCCAGTGGTAGTTGATGCCAACGGGAAACTCGGCACCGTGCTTTCTTCGCGTCGTTTCAAGGAGGACATCAAGCCCATGGACAAAGCAAGTGAGGCGATTCTGGCGCTGAACCCGGTGACTTTCCGCTACAAGCGAGAGTTTGATCCAAAAGGCCGGGCGCAGTTCGGGCTGATTGCGGAGGAAGTGGAGAAGGTGAGCCCGGATTTGGTGGTTTATGATGGGAGTGGGAAGGTCTTGACGGTTCGGTATGAAGCTGTGAATGCGATGCTGCTGGAGGAGTTCCTCAAAGAACACAATAAAGTGGAGGAACAGGGGCGGGCGATTGCCGAGCTGAAAGCGATCGCGGCAGAACAGCGCAAGGCGCTGGAGGAACTGACAGCGCTGGCCCGTGAGCAACGCGTCCGTATCCAAGCCGCGCCCATCCGTTAAGACGGATGGCAGTCGTCCATTCTGCCTGTGTCAACCCACCGCCTCTCGGCAAGAAGCCATCACCATGAAAACACAATCCTCCCTGACTGAAACTGCGGACGCGACGAGAATGGTTTCATTCAAATGGAGTCACGGCGTCGCCCGGCTCCTCGGGCTGCTCTTTCTGATGCTGGCTTCCGGCGTGGGGCGAGCCGAATTCGATTACCAGGTCGATGAGACCAACAATAGCGCTATCATTACCGGAAACGACTTCTTTCCCGGAATGGACTTCTGGGCAGAGTCCGACGTTGCAGAGATCATTATTCCGAGCAAGTTGAATGGAATGCCCGTGACCGGCATCGGGCCCTATGCACTCCGCAGGGTTCGCAACCTGACCAGCGTCATGATCCCCAAGAGTGTCATCAAGATCGAACCCGGAGCGTTCTCGGGCTGCCCCGATCTGGAGACCATAACCGTGGACCCGCTCAATCCATCCTACACCAGCGTTGATGGCGTCCTCTTTGACAAGAACGTCTCGACTCTGATCCAGTATCCTGGCGGCAAAGTGGGAGCCTATGCCATCCCGGGCAGCGTTACCAAACTGGACGTTTCCTGGCCTACTACCGCCAAGGCGTTTCCCGGTGCTTGGATCCCCTTCATCAGCTGGGGATACGGACCGTTTCTTGGTTGCGTCGGACTGACCAGCGTCACGATCCCGAACGGAATCACCAGTCTCGGATCAGCGACGTTTGAGGGTTGCACCGGACTTACCCGCGTCACGTTCCCTGAGGGAGTTACCCGCATCGATGGGGGGACATTTGCCGGTTGCATAAGCCTCAACGATGTCACCATCCCTGATAGCGTCACTAACATCGCCTCTCTGGAGCTGGAAGATCCCGGTCCGGGTCTGAGGCAATCCGCTGCTTATCCCAACCAGCTAGGCGCATTCCAAGGCTGCACCAACCTGACCCATGTCACCATTCCCAGGAATGTCACCAGCATCGCGCCAACGACGTTCTACAATTGCACCAGCCTGAAGTCGATTGAGGTGGAAGCAGGGAATCCGGTCTATAAAAGCGTGGATGGGGTGCTGTTCAACAGGGATCAGAGTGTGCTCATCATGTGTTCTCCGGGTAAGGCGGAGAGGTACGCGATCCCGAATGGTGTCATCAGCATCTCGGACTATGCGTTCCTCGGCTGCGTCGGTCTGACGAGCCTGGACATCCCCGGAAGCGTCGCCAGCATCGGGAACGGGACGTTCGGGGACTGCATAGGCCTGACCAGCCTCACCATTCCGAATGGCGTTACCAATCTCTCGGACCAAGCTTTCAGTGGCTGCTGGAGCCTGACGAACGTCGTAATTCCCGGGCGCGTCACCAGGATCGGAAACGGGACGTTCGAGGACTGCGCAAGCCTCACCAGCATCATTATCCCAAGCGGCGTCACCAGGATCGGGGATCGGGCGTTCTCCGGCTGCGCCAACCTGGGGGGCATCGCGATTCCCGAAAGCGTCAACGCGATTGGGGCCGACGGGTTCAGGGATTGTATGAGCCTGACGAACGTCGTCATTCCCAAGGGCGTCACCAGCATCGCGGATGGGACGTTCCAAAGATGTTGGAGCCTGACCAGCATCACAATCCCCAACAGCGTCACCAGCATCGAAAATTACGCGTTCGGTGGCTGCCCCAACCTCACCAGAATCTATTTTCGCGGCAAAGCCCCCTTAATCGGCTTCCTTGTTTTCGATGAGGTTAAGAAAGCTGTCGTATTCAAGTTGCCGGGAACCACCGGTTGGGGGGCTACCTTTGGAGGACTCCGGACCGCTCTGTGGCTACCTCGGGTGGAGGCGCAGGACGGCACCTTGGGTGTCCAGGCCAATCAATTTGGGTTCAACATCTCCTGGTCCAGTGGCCAGGTCGTCGTCGTGGAAGCTTCGACCGAGCTGGTCAATCCGGTCTGGTCGCCGCAGCAAACCATCCCCCTCACCAGCGATTCTGTGCGCTTCACTGATCCCGAGGGGTCGAAGGAGCCCACGCGTTTCTACCGAGTCCGTCCGCAGTGAACGCCGCCGCAACAAAAGAAAGAAAGGAACCACATCCGACGGAAGAGTTGGACCACTTCCTGGTCCTTTTCAGGCCGCCCAAGTCGGCGTCGGGATTTCCATCGCCAGAACAGCCTGAAGCCAACTTGTTGCCTGCCGATGAGTGTTTCGGGTTGGAAGATTATCAGCGGAGTTTTCCAATCTGACCAAACCCTCATGAGCACCTGCCAAAGATATCGATCGGACCGGCGGAGCCTGGGCCTGCGTGTCTGCTGTTTGATCACTATGAGTTGATGGCGCAGCGCCAGGACTTCCAGGGCGAGATCGTGCCTGCGTCGAAAGAACGAAAGCGGGTATGTCAGAACGATCCAAAGAGTGGCCAACATAGCTCTCCCAGACTGATCGCCAATCCTCGCCAATCAATCATTTCTCGGCCCGATAAACTTTCTGCCACCCACAACGGCTACATCCTCAGCAACAACCACGTTGTTGACGGCGCAGACGAAATCAAGGTCGCACTCTCCAACGAGAAAAAGCAGTTCGATGCACGCATTGTAGGACGCGATCCGCAGACGGATATTGCTCATTTGAAAATCGACGCCAGTGGTTTGCCTGCGATCACGCTGACGGACAGTGATCGACTGGAAATCGGTGACGTGGTGCTCGCTGGGGGTAATCTGTTTGGCGTCGGACAGTCGGTTTCGCACGGCATTGTCAGCGCTGTGGGCCGGGGCGGACTCGGCATTGAGGCGTATAAAAACTTCATTCAGACCGATGCACCCATCAATCCCGGCAATTCAGGCGGGGCACTCGTAGACGCTCAAGGTCGCCTCATTTAATCGCGGAGCGTCAAAAGGGAATCCCTATCAATAACGCAACGACTGATCTTTGTAATCTACGAGCGGGGTCTTTCTTCGGATTGCGCTTAGAGATTTGGGAAAGAAAGGGAAAAAATGAAGCCGTCGATTTTGCTACCACCGCTGCCTTTGGGCAAACACTACTCATAGCGGCACTCTTGGCATTACCGTTGGCCGTGTGGTCCCAGAGTTCGCCGAAGTTTGATGTTCCCACTCTTGACCAGCAAGGGAATTTCCACGCCGCCTTGATGGCCGATGCGACCGTGACTTACGTCGTCGAGGTTTCGGCGGACCTGGTCAGTTGGTCGGCAATACTCACGAACACCGCAACGAATGGGCGGCTCGACTTTCTCCAAAAGGTGGAAAACTCCGCACGGTTCTATCGAGGCCGGCTGTTTCAGGACGCGGCAGAGGATCCACCAGCAGTATTTGCGGCAACGGATCCCGTTCAGCGGCTGACCACGGTCATCACACCCGCGGGCGGGGTGGTGGCGTTGATAGACCCCGCGAAGGTTGTTTACCGCCTCTCAATTCCGGCGAATGCGGTAACTGAGTCGGTGGAAATCAGCATGTCGCTGGCCACTAACTTGGTTGGACAGCCTTTTGCCGATACAAACTGGCATGCGGTCGTTTTTGAGCCTG
Organism: Verrucomicrobiales bacterium; assembly: GCA_005793375.1. GTDB lineage: Bacteria > Verrucomicrobiota > Verrucomicrobiia > Limisphaerales > UBA9464 > SXSK01. The sequence continues at coordinate 7,211 of SXSK01000217.1, forward strand.
CTGGACTGGAGTTCCTGGAGCCGGCCAAACTCACCATCCAGTACTTGTCGGGTGCCCCGGCAACAAACGTTGTCAGCTACTGGTTCAGCGGGGATGGCACGGATTTCGGACTGATCCCAGACCGGCTTTCTGCGTGTTGCTTCGGCTAGCGTGCGTGAAATGAAATCGTAGGGTTGGCAAGGTGTGGTGCAGTTATGAACGCACCAGAATTTGATTCCACGGATCTCACGCGGCTCCAATCTCAACTCACAACGTGGAGGAATGGTGGGAGGGGGCGGCCTCGGCTGCCGGAGTCCTTTTGGCGGGCAGCCACCGCCCAAGCTCGGATCCACGGCGTGAGCGGGGTTTCCCGTTCCCTGGGCATCGGCTACCACAAGTTGCGTCGGCTCGCGGCCGGGGAACATTCTCTGCACTCGAGCGGCCCCAAGTTGGATTCCTCGGCATCCACGCGGGCCTTTCCATTTGTCGAAGTTCAGTTGCCAATCCAACAGGCTGATCGCAGAGCTCCCGCAGCGACCCTGGGCGCTGTGGAGTTCTCAGACTTCTCTCAACGTAAACTCCGCATCGAGATTCCGACCGATCCGGATCTGTGCCTCCGCTTGATGGAGGCCTTCTGGAGGTCGACCTCATGATTCAAATCGCCCCTCAGATGCGGATACTCGTGGCGGTGGATTCGGTTGATTTTCGCCGGGGTATCGACGGCCTTGCGGCTCTGTGCACGCAGGCTTTCAAGGCGGACCCTTTAAGTGGAACGGTCTTTGTCTTCCGAAGTCGAAGCGGGAAGGCCTTACGGTGTTTAACCTATGACGGCCAGGGCTACTGGTTGGCGCAAAAAAGATTGTCGTCCGGGAGATACAACTCCTGGCCATTGTCCGATGCGTCGACGACCAGCGGGACTCGAGTTCTGAGCCCTCATCAACTTCACACGTTACTGTGGAATGGAGATCCGGCTCGTAGCCAGACCGCGCCGATGTGGAGGCCATTGAATGGTGAGGGGTGAAGAAAACTGACGATTTTATTAAGGAAAAATAGCGTTCCGAGATTTTTCCCATAAACTTCACGGCATGTCCGACGTGCTGTTGGGCTTTCGGGGTCGAGAGATCCGAGCGGGTGACGTGGCGTTTTTGCGCGAATTGATCGCCCAGAATCCCACGCTGAGCCGACGAGGTTACAGGTTACTAAGTTGCGTCCGTCGGTGAAGACGTTCCAGTCCCGCGGCCTCCAACGATCCCATATGGTCAAGAACTCACGGGGCCTCTCGATAATAGGATTTTAGGAGGCCGCTGAGGCGTTCGCGGGTTTGTTTCAGTTCATTGAGCGGAAAAATGGTGTCAGATCAGGATCGTATGCAATCCCATGAACGGGCTGATCCGCAATCGTTTGGGCTCGTTCATGAGATTGCATACGATCCTGATCGATATCAATGACTGAGCTTTGGAACGTATGTGGAGTCTCCCGCCGCCTAAACCAACCCGCGATTCCTTACGGCAAGAGGGCGACGCGATAGAACCGTTGCGGATCGGTAGCCGTGGAATCAACGGTGGTCATAGTGGTATTGGTCGCGGTGACGCGGCTGATCAGGTTGGCCCAGTCGGTTTGACTCGAATTGGTGCTGAACTGGACTCGATACGCGCGGCCTATCAGTGCGCTCCAATTTATTGTGAAGCCGCTGTCCGAATGCATCGCTATCTTAGTGTTCGGCAACCGCAGGGCACTTAGGTCCAAGGTCACCATTACAGGCCCGCTCAGACCTTTAACCAGGATCTTCTCCCCGCTGCCGTCAAGGTTCGCGCGTCGAATATCGCCGCCGCCGAAATTGGCCCAGTAAACATATCCATGGCTTGGATCGAGGGCGATCCCGGTGGGAGTATTCTGGTTCCCCACCAGAATCTCCATACCGGTGCCATCGAGATTGGCGCGTCGAATGTCGCCGTTCGCCTGCTGCACGGTCCAGTACATCTTGCCGGCCGCCACATCGAGGGCGAGGAGGGAAGAGTTCGCGAGCCCTGACACTAAAGTTTCCCGGCCAGTTCCGTCCAAGTTGGCCCGTCGGATATCCCCGTTGCCAAAATTGGCCCAGTAAATCTTGCCGCCCACCAGATCCAGAACTGGCGCATGCGGATCATTCTGGCCCGTGACGAGAACTTTTTGACCCGAACCATCAAGGTTCGCCCGGTGGATGTTGCCGCTGCTGGAAACAACCCAGTACATTTGCCCGCCGGACAAATCAAGAGCCGGTGATCCGCCGTTCGGACCGCTGATGAGAATTTTCTGCTTGGTGCCATCCAAGTTCGCTCGCCGCATAGTTGCGGCGGCCAGTTCACCCCAGTACATCTGGCCGCGAGCAAGGTCCAGTGTCGGCCCGATCGGTATCGAAAGCCCGCTGACGAGAGTAACTTTTCCGGTTCCATCCAGGTTCGCGCGGCTGATCCTTCCACCGGGGCCTTCACTGAAGTAGATGTACCCCCCCCTTGAGCAGACTCGGCGGCGCCGGGAGCCAGACTAGTCGTCCCGTGCTGAGTTCCGAGAGGACTAGTCGCCTGGATGCGGTGTCGATGAGCATGCTGGAAGGCGTTACCAGGCAGCTCGAATTCGTCACTGTCGTGGATGTGGGTATAGTGAAGGATTGCAGCCGCCCCAGTCCCGGTTTCGGGAAATTCAAGTCATACTCCAGTGTCAGCACTCCTCCATTCAGCGTGTCGGCGGACAACGGCGCGGCATCAATTGCCGTGGTCAATCCATCCACCAACGAAATAATGACGCCGGTTTGCGGATGAACTTGTACAACCTTCGACAAGCCCGGGAGGAACGGAGCGCCTCCGAACGTGGTCACCAGCAGTTGGCCGACCACCCAATGAATACTGGTTGGGACGTTCTCGATGACGGGTGGACCGCTGGTGAGCGGGCTGGGCGTGGGTGGAAAGCTGGCGAGGGTTTGCTCAAGGCCGGTTGCGATTTCCACTTTGCGGACGTTGTTGAAACCTCCATCAACGACGTAGAGGTGCGTATTGTCCGCAACGATTCCGAACGGATGAGAGTGCCGGACGTTGTCCGCAAAATTGGGGCGTGGATCAGGCAGGTAATCCACGAAATCCACCACGAGCCGGATCGTTGTGCTCTCTCCCGAAGCATTCGAGACGTTGAGGGTTGCTCCGCTCTTCAACGCCTGATGATTTGCCAGGGTGATCGCGAAGCCATGGGTGTTTGTCTCCAGAGATTCCGGAAAATCCAGGGCCAAAACGGAACTGAATATGGGCGACGCTGGCGTGGGATTGGCCTTTTCAGTGCCTTGGACCGGACCAGGCAAGGTGATGTCCCCCTGGCCGTTTACGACATAGAGAGTCCGGCCCTGAAGATACAAACCAGACGTGCCACTTGGATCACCGACGAAGGCTCGAGCGGACGGCAATCCTTCCAAAAACGTCCGCCGATTCCCGTTCCGATCCACGATCGAGACCCGCGCTGCATTCAACTGATCCGGCGGTCCAACTTCCGCAACCAGGAAATTGCCCAGCGGAGTTTGAATGATCTTGGCGGGGCCCAGCAGATTGGTGGCGATGACGCCGACATCGGGGCACGGCGTCTGCGCTCGGAGACTTCCTGCGAAACAGACGGAGAGCGCAGTGATGGCGATGGCTAATCTTTGAATGCTGTCAAGAATGCAACCTGGAATCGTATTCGTATTCATGATCGGGTCTTCTATTTAGGGGTTCGACGAAGCCTACCAAGGCTCGCGTGCGATCCGCGTTTGTGAAAGGCAACGTCCCTTCACTCATTAATGCGACGTGGGTGCGGGAATACCCTCAAAAACTTTTCTTCGGTTTTGGAAGTTGTGTGTAGCCTCGCCCTCATCTGCCGAAGAAACTTTCAACGTCGAACCCAGCGGGGTCTGTGGTTCATTGGGCGTTCAATGTTGAACGTTGAACGCTGACCCAGAGGTGGTGTGTGCCTTCAGCACTTACCCACCGCAGCTCAAAACTTTGCGAACGTTCCGGGCGTGTTGCCAAGCGCGTCAGTGTCTTGGATCGGGCGATGTAGCGAAGCGCGGCCGCAGCTTTCGAGGGACTGACCAAAAGTACGTTCCGCCGGTTTCTCCAGCGCCATTGCGAAGTGAGGTTCTTTATGGACTGAGTTCGCCCTTCATGACCACTTGCTGGTTGGCCTCAGCGGCGGCGATCTCCTTCCAGGACGGCGCACGCCAGAATCGCAGTGTCTTGTCGCGGCTGCCGGAAATCAAAGTGTCGCCGTCTGGCGTGAAGGCGAGGGCGAAGATGCCGTCGCGGTGCCCTCGAAGCGTCGCCACTTCCTGGCCTATGGCGAGGTTCCAGAGCTTGACCGTGGAATCGACTGATCCCGAGGCAAGAATCTTCCCGTCGGGCGAAAACGCCACAATGTTCACGACGTGTTGATGGCCCTCGAAGTGGCGGATTTCGTGGCCGGATTCAACATCCCAAAGCCGGATGGATTTGTCCGTGCTGCCGGCGGCAAGCAGCTTTCCATCGGGTGAGAATGTCAGCGAGGCGATGATGGGGCTATGAATGAGTCGATGCTTCACGGTGCCAGTCTTGGAATCCCAAATCCAAACCGTCCCATCGCGGCCGCCCGACGCCAGCGCGTTTCCGATTGGCGCGAAAGCGATACCATCCACTCTGCCACTGTGGACTAGATGAGGGAGCGGCATCTTGGAAGGGATGTCCCAGAGTTTAATGCGCGCATCTGCTCCGCTCGATGCCAGCATCTGGCCATCGGAGGATACAGCAACCGCTCCGATTTCGCCCAAGCCATTCGTGAAGCCATGCGCCTGCTCCCCAGAAGTCACGTCCCATAAACGCACGGTCTTGTCGATGCTCCCAGAGGCCAGTAGCCGGTCGTCCGGCGTGAAGGCCAGCCCAGTCACATCGGCCTGATGATTGGTGAATGTTTGCAGCAAGCGGCCCGAAGGAAAATCCCACAACTTGATCTCGGAGCGACGATGGCGTTGGAAGAAGTCCCCGCTTCCGGTCGCGAAGAGCTTGCCGTTATGGGATATGGCCAACGCCATGGTGGCGTCGGCATGAGGCCGCTCAACCCTCACCTTGGGTGCGCTCGCGATTCTCCACAGCGTTGGCTTTGCGAACTCGACTGAGCCCAAAAGCGTTTTGTCATCCGGGGCAAAGCCCAGCCATCTGACGGCGCCCGCCAGTCCCTTAAAGCCGAGAGGGGTCGCTTCCTGCATTTGAATATCGAAAAGTGTCACGCTGCCGAAACTGCCGACCGCGAGTGTTTTACCGTCAATTGAGAATGCCACCGAGCGGACTTCGGTGCGCAGCGGGAAATTGGCAACGTTCTCCCCTGAAGCCATGTCCCAAACCATGGCTGTGGTATCGGCGCTTCCGGTTACCAGCTTCGAACCATCGGCCGAGAACGCGACGGTCCAAAGTTTGAGCGAGTGCCCTTTGAGTGTTTTGATGCAGCGGCCCGAAGGGATTTCCCAAAGTTTCGCCGTGCGGTCGCGGCTGGCGGTGGCCAGGAGAAGTTGGTTTGGGGAGAATGCCAGTTTCAAGACCTCGTCGGTATGTCCTTCAAGACGGGCGGCGATTTGCTTCGTGGCCATGTCCCACACGAGGATCGCTTTGTCTGCCCCCGCGGTGGCCAGGAATTTTCCATCATGAGCAAAGGCGAGATCATTGAGGGCGAGCGAGTGTCCGGTGAGGTTCGTGATCAAAGTGCGGGATTCGACATCCCACAGCTTCAATTCTCCCGGCTGATTCGGCGCGAACAAACCACCCGAGCCCGAAGCGAGCATCCGGCCATTCGGGGAAAACGCCAGACATCCAATGTTCAGCTCGTGTCCCGGAAAGTGGCCAATCACTTCCCGCCTGGGCAAGTCCCACAATAAAAGACGCCCGTTCCGTCCGCCTGTCATCACCCATTTGCCATTGGGCGAGAGAGCAATGGCATCCCAGATTGACGTTTCGACCGGGAGATCGACCGATTGATCTGGACGGCAAAATGCCCAGAGTAACCGCCACTCGAAGCCGCGCAGGTCCTCCTGGTTCGGCTGCGGCTGGTGCGCGGTCAGGAGCCTTCGCGTGCGGCCGATCTCGCCAAGGTCCCAAGCCTGTGAGGCCAGTTTCATATCCGACGCGAAGAGATTGCGACGAGCGGCCAATTCGCCCAGTTCGGCCCGCTGACCGTTTCGCTCGGCATCCCGCCGCGCCAGCGACTCTCGGTGTTGAGCTTTCCGTGCGGCGAACGCCTGCCACGTGCTCACCGCAATTCCCACGACGAGCGTGGCCGCCACCACCGCCGTCGCGCCGAAGACTAGCTTGTTCCGGCGAAGGGCCTTTTGGAACCGGTAAGCCGCGGAGGGAGGCCGCGCCAGGACCGGTTCGTTGCCGAGGTGCCGCTTCAGGTCAGCCGCGAGGCCGTTGGCTGTCTCGTAACGCCGCGTCCGGTCCTTCTCCAGGCACTTCATGACGATCCAGTCCAGGTCGCCTTTCAGCAGGTGGATTGGCTTGGGCGCGTCTGCGCCGCGACGTTGCGCCGTCGTGGTCAGTTCTTCGCGCCGCAAATTCGCCAGCCGCGTGCTGGGCCGGATGGGTTCCTGATGGCGGATCGTTTTGCGCATGGCGTCGATACCGGAGGCCATTAGTTCTGTCGCATTAAACGGTGTGCTGCCGGCCAGCAATTCGTAAAGCAACACGCCCAAGCTGTAGATGTCGCTGCGAGTATCAATGTCCAGGCTGCTCATCTCCGCCTGTTCCGGGCTCATGTAAGCCGGTGTGCCGATGAATTGATGCAACTGGGTATAGACCGTGGCATCCGTAAGCCGTCCTTCCGTCGCCTTGGCGATTCCGAAATCAATCACCTTCGGCACCGCCACGCCATCGTGCAGGGTGACGAGGATGTTCGAGGGTTTGATATCGCGGTGAATGATCCCCTTCTGATGCGCGTGCTGAATCGCCTGACAGACCTTAATGAACAGATCGAGGCGTTCCTTGGTGGCAAGCTTGGCCTGGTCGCAGTAATCGGTGATCTTAATCCCGCGAACCAGCTCCATGACGAAGTAAGGCCGGCCGGTGTCGGTCGTGCCCGCGTCGAACACTTTGGCGATATTGGGGTGTTCCATCATCGCCAGCGCCTGTCGCTCAGCCTCGAAACGCGCAACGACAGCCTTGGTGTCCATCCCCAGCTTGATGACCTTCAGCGCGACGCGGCGGCGGACTGGTTCCTCTTGTTCGGCGACATGTACCACCCCGCAGCCGCCCTCACCCAGCGTCTCACGCAGTTTGTAGCGGCCGATCCGGTCGCCGGGCTTTTCCATTATCAGGTCTGTCGGCGAGGCCACCAGCGTGTCTTTCAGAAAATCGCCCGCGCCCGCGTATGCTTGCAGCAGAGAGTGCGCTTGATCCTTCAGCTCCGGATCGTCCAGGCAAGCATCGGCCACAAACTGGTCGCGTTCCGCGCCGGGCGGCCGGGCTTTGGCTTCATTGAAAATGGCGATGAGTCGGTCGGCGCTGGCCATGATTGATTGATTGAGTGAATCCCGACGGATCGGAATTCAACTGTTCATGCGATATCGGCGATTGAAACCCCTCAAAAAAATTCTTGGACTCAGCGTATCGCCTCGCCCGACTTCTGCATCTCACGGAAGAGCCAGGCACGAGCGAAGGACCAAAGCCGCTCCGCCGTGGCCAGCGAGACACCCAGTTCCCGGGCGGCCTGCTCTTGCGTCAACCCGATGAAGAAACAGTACTTGACCATTTCGGCGGCGCTGGCGTTCACGGTTGCCAGCTGGTCGAGCGCCTCGTCCAGCGCGAGAAGTTTTTCATCCGGCTGCGTCAGCGGCAACTCCATCGCGTCCAGTTCTACGCGCTCTAACTGCCCGCCGTGTTTCACTCTCATCTTGCGCCGCGCGGACTCGACCAGGATGCGGCGCATGGCCTCGGCCGCTGCGGCAAAGAAATGGTTGCGGTTCTCGAACTCGGATGCCCGGTCCCCGACTAGTCGCAGCCATGCCTCGTGGACCAAGGCAGTGGGCTGCAGTGTGTGTCCTGGCCGTTCGATCGACATTTTTTGTGCCGCCAGTTTGCGAAGCTCATCATAAACGAGCGGGAGCAATTGATCGGCGGCTTTGGAATCGCCCGCGTCAATGGCGTTGAGCAACTGGGTGACGTCGGACATGGGCGTGATGGTACTCTGTGGCCAATGGAAGGCCAGCGCGGTTTTTGTGTCGCAAAGCCACCGCGGACCACGTTCCAAGACGGTTACCGACTCAGTCGTGCGACGGGGCAGTTCGGGACCTGTATGAACGTTCACGGCAAACCGACCTTCGCTAGCAGGAGACAATCGTTGTCTGTCATCCGCTTCGCGAGGGTATGCAGCGTGTCCAACGTGATGCGTCCCTATCTGTCGATCTGTAGACCGTGCTTATCCTCAAGCCAGTTCGACGGTGTCAAGAGGTGCTCACATTCCCAGGAGCGTAGGTACCACGAACGCCGTGATCATGGGGATCGGATCAATTTGCCAGAGCGCGATTGGTCCTGAAGAAATCAGTCACGGCCCACAGGTTCAGCGGGTACAAAACACCTCGATGTTTGAGAAACTCGGCGTGACCGTCGGCAAAGGTGTAGATTGAACCGCCCACTTTATTGGCAATCGTACCTCCATTGTGGCGGTTCCTCCAAATTACATCGCGGTCGTTGCCCTCAAGGAAGTCCATGTAATAATTGCCCACAACGGCCTCGTTGGTGAGGACCTCGCCATACACGATGGTGAGCGTGGGTTGCCGGATGGCGGTTTCAGGAAGAGATCGGCCTAAAACAAGTGACAAGTCATCGATCTTTAGTTCCACCTTAAAGTAGTCGTTCCACCCGTTAAAGATATAGCTGCGAAGGGCGTTGTCGGTGTCGAATCTTGGGTTTGAGTTTTGGTCCGAGGAGGGTCTGCGATTGTCGTTTGGACACTTCAAGACAGCAAGACTCTGATAATAGGGTCGGAGCAGGGTCGGCCACCGGCGACTGTCCGTCCTGGGCGGATAAAGACCCCTGCTATCATCGACATAAACCGTCGTCGCCAGGCCCATCTGACGGAGGTTGTTTAGGCACGAAATGGTTCGCCCGCGATCCTTGGCCCGCGATAAGGCAGGCAAGAGCATCCCGGCCAGAATGGCAATGATGGCAATCACCACGAGCAACTCGATCAATGTAAAGGCGGCAATTTCGATCGAATTCTTCGGCTTCATTCCATACCCCATGAACCCATCGATCGAAAATGAAAAGCAAGAACTCTCAAATTCTAATATGGGCCGGTAATCACCGATGGAGTCACTTGGTTCGGGGTGAACACCTGATCCAATGATTTGCCAAAAACCTGGGCGATACCGAACGCGACTTCCAGGCTGGGAGAATATTTTCCCTGTTCGGCCCAAATGTGGCGAGGCTGTGACCAGCCGCCATGCGTGGCTGCCTCCTGGAGATCGGGACCACCACTGGAAGCCGTTGAGCGGTCTAGCGCCGTCCTAGAGATGAGAATCGTGCAAAGCGCACACACTTTCGGGGCGGCGGACCTGGAGAATGGCGTTTACCACCTTTTCGATGGCGACTTTGGGATTCCTGGGCAGGGTGGCGTTGAACCTGCGAGGCTTCCCGCCATCGCTTTCTTGAACCTGATGTTCGAGATGATGCCGATCGCATCAAGCACAGGCGGAAGCATGCGTCGATAGGGATTGCTTTACCACACCCGCATACTCGCATGGACCTCCTGCTCGGCATCGTCTCGAGTCGGTGGACGGAAGCTGACAAGCCAACGAATCTGGGCACGGTCTCGTTCGCAGCTCCGTCCGCTGAGTTTGCATTTGAATCTCTCTTCGTGGGTTCCGATGAAGCAAAGAGGATACCCCTGAGCAGAATAACGCGGAACCAAGACGCCATCGCCTCCGTTTCAATTACTTGGGAATTCACGGATGGCGGCTGGTGACAGTCTCTCCACATTTAGGCCGACTTGAACGTGCAACGATGCGGGCTCGTGGCTATGGTGCGGGAAGCAACACCGCACTAATCCAAGATTCGCATGAACGACGTAACACGTATTCTCGAGGCCGTTCGACAGGGTGATGCTCGAGCCGCTGAGGAATTGCTGCCCCTCGTCTATGAGGAACTGCGCCAACTGGCGGCAGCCAAGATGGCTCACCAACCGCCGGGCCAGACGTTGCAAGCGACGGCTTTGGTGCATGAGGCCTATATGCGTCTCGCCGCCGGAGCCCGCGATCAATGGGAGAACCGCGCGCATTTTTTCCGGGCTGCCGCCGAAGCGATGCGCTGCATCCTCATCGAGAATGCGCGCAAGAAGAGCCGTTGGAAACGAGGGGATCGCCTGGAACGTGTTGCGCTCGATGGGCTGAATTTGGCCTCCGAGACGCCGCCTGACACACTGCTCATCGTTCACGAAGCACTGGAACGGCTCGCGGCCGAAGACGCTCCACGGGCGGAGTTGGTCCGACTCCGTTACTTCATCGGATTGACCCACGCGGAAGCGGCGAAGGTCATGGGGCTTTCCGAACCGACCGTGAAACGATACTGGGACACTTCGCGCGCATGGTTGCTCCGCGAGATTCGAACGATTGCTGCCGGCGGATGAGCCAAGGAGCCCTCGGCCAATGGGTAATTCCGATCGGCCCATGACAACAAATCCAATCCCTGCTAGAGGACTGCCGGGAGCGAACCTCGACGGGTCTTCCCGCGCTTTACTGCGGATTCATATTGCGAGGCTCTCGCCAAGAACGGTTGCAGATTCATCAAACGAAGGAGATGCGAAAGGCTCCAGCGCGAAATCAACGGCGCCTCCGTGGGCCGACAAAAAAAAGTTGGGACGCCCTGATACTTTTCGATCGGGGATGGCGTTATTCAGAGTGAATGCGGCCAACTGATCCGGCTGCCGCGAATGTGATGAAGCGTGATCTGGAAATATTCGAACAAGCGATTGCCCTGCCTTCGCGCGAGGCGCGTGAAGCGTTCCTCCTCGGCGCTTGCGGGTCGAATCGCGACCTTCGGCCCGCTGTTGACGAATTGCTCGCCGCGTTCGACGCCGCCGGAGAAATCGATTTTCTGGGCGAACGTTCTGTGGAGGCGCAGACCGTCCTGCAGGGCGACCATCTTTACGAAGGCCCCGGTGCTGTCATTGGCCGTTATAAGCTGTTGCAGAAGATCGGCGAAGGCGGCATGGGCGTGGTCTATATGGCGGAGCAGGAGGAACCGGTGCGCCGCCGCGTCGCGCTCAAGATCATCAAGCTGGGCATGGACACCCGGCAAGTGGTGGCCCGCTTCGAAGCCGAGCGCCAGGCCCTGGCCCTCATGGATCATCCAAACATCGCCCGCGTCCTGGATGGCGGCGCGACCGAGACTGGACGGCCGTACTTTGTCATGGAACTGGTCCAGGGCGTGCCCATCACCGAATACTGCAACAAAAAACGGCTTCCTGCACGCGAGCGGTTGAGGCTCTGCGTGCAAGTCTGCCACGCCATTCAAACCGCGCATCAGAAGGGGATCATCCATCGCGACATCAAACCTTCCAACGTCTTGGTCACCTTCCACCACGGCGAACCGATGCCCAAGGTGATCGACTTCGGCATTGCGAAAGCCACCAACCAGAAGCTCACCGAGAAAACATTGGTCACCCAGTTCGGGACGATGATTGGAACACCGGCCTACATGAGTCCCGAGCAAGCGGAGATGAGCAGCACAGACGTCGATACGCGCACGGACGTGTATGCACTGGGCGTGCTGCTCTATGAATTGCTCACCGGCACGACGCCCTTTCCGGCCCAACGCCTGCACAGCCTGGGTTATGCCGAGATGCAGCGAGTCATCGCGAACGAGGAGCCGGATCGCCCTTCGACCCGCTTGAGCACGATGGCGAATGAGCAGAAAATGGCGGTGGCGGAAAATCGCGCTGAGGACCTAGTTTCGTTGAGCAAACTTCTCAAGGGTGATCTTGATTGGGTGGTGATGCGCTGCCTGGAGAAGGATCGCACCCGCCGTTACGACACGGCCCACGATTTGGCGATGGACCTGACACGTCATCTCAACAACGAACCCGTCGTTGCGAGGCCGCGCACCGTCGCCTACAGATTTCAAAAGGCCCTTCGTCGCAACAAACTTGCGTTCGCCGCAGGCGGATTCGTCTTGCTCGCGCTTTTGATCGGTGCGTCTGTCAGTTTTTGGCAAGCGTTGGTCGCCAATAGTGCCCGCCGGGTCGCTCAGTATGAGGCTTATGTCGCGAAGATTAATTTGGCGCAGGCCGTCTGGGAGCAAAACCAAGTCAGCCGGATGCACGGTTTGCTGAACGAAACCAAAACTTCGCCCGAACGTGGCTTCGAGTGGCTCTACTGGAAGCGCCAAATGCATCTGGAGCTTTTGGCGCTCCGCAGCCACGCCGCGCCGATTCTCTCCGTGGCCTATTCCGCGAACGGCCAGCGGATCGCCACCGCGAGCGCGGACCATACCGCGAGGCTCTGGGATTCCGAAACGGGCAAAGAACTTATGCGGCTCGATGGGCACGACGCTCTAGTCTCGTCTGTCGCGTTTTCTGCGAATGGTCAACGGATAATCTCGGGCAGCTGGGATAAGACTGCCAGGGTGTGGGATGCGCTCGGAGGCCGAGTCTTACTGAAGTTGGAAGGGCATGAAGGCGGCATCTTTTCCGTCGCGTTCTCACCGGATGGACTGCGGGCCGTCACCGGGGGCCAGGATAATACCGCGAGGGTCTGGGATGGGCGCACCGGCAAGGAACTGCTCCAGTTCACCAATCACACCCATCCTGTGCTGACCGTCGCGTTTTCGCCAGACGGCCGGCGGATTGTTTCAGGAGGTTGGGATAGAACCGCGAAGGTGTGGGACGCCGCGACCGGCGAGGAACTGTTCGCTCTGATCGGGCATAGCGGCGCCGTCTGGTCGGCAGCCTTTTCTCCCGACGGCCAGAGGATGCTCACCGGCAGTCAGGATAGCAGGGCTAAGATCTGGGACGCGGTGAGCGGCACAAATCTGTTCACGCTCAAAGGGCATCGGGGCACTGTGTTCTCGGCTGGTTTTTCGCGCGACGGAACACGGATCGTCACCAGCGGCGATGATCAAACGGCCCGCGTGTGGAACGTCGCCAACGGGGAGGAGATACAGATCCTCAAAGGCCACGGCTCCCGGATAGGCTCCGCGGCCTTTTCTCCAGATGGCCAGCGGATTGTCACGGGCGGCGGGGCCATACTATCTGAACCGACCGGACGATTCTTCGGCAGCGTCGCGGAGGATCCAGTGGCCAAGGTCTGGAATATCGCGGATGTCGGCAAGGGATCCACGCTCGAAGGGCACACGAACGCGGTCTCTTCCGTCGAGTTCTCTCCAGACGGGCGCATGGTCGCGAGCGGCAGCTTTGATGGGACGGCTAGGCTGTGGGACGTACAGACGAGAAGGGAATTACAGAGATTTGGTGGAGGCGGGGTTCCAATCCGATCCATAGCCTTTTTTCCTGACGGACAGCGGTTGGTTACGGGGAGTTTCGACGGTACCGCGAAAGTATGGGAGATCGCTACTGGCAAGGTGTTGCTCGATCTGATGGGGCACGCTGCCGAAGTATTCTCCGTGGCCGTTTCTCCCGGCGGCCGGTGGATCGCCACGGGCAGTTGGGACGGAACGGTCAAGTTATGGAACGTAACGACGGGCGCAAATCTCCGAACACTGCAGAATGATGGCGGTACTGTTTATTCCGTTGTCTTTTCCCCGGACGGCCAGCAGATCATCAGCGCCAGCGCTGCCAGGGATGAAGGGCCTGGGCGAATTACTGCTTGGAGCGTGGGCGACGGCAGGGCTTTGTTTACCTTCCAGAACAGCGGATAGAAACTCTGGTCGGCAGCTTTCTCCAGCGATGGGCGGCGGATCCTTACCGGCTCGCATGACCTAACCACCCATGTTTGGGATGCGACCACCGGCAAGGAGCAACTGACACTCGAAGGGCACACGGCCCACATTCACGCCGCGGTATATTCCCCGGACGGCCGCCGGATTGTTACAGGGAGCGCCGATCAAACAGCCAAGCTATGGGACGCCGCAACCGGCAAGGAACTGCTGACTTTCCGAGGACACACAGATTGGATTTTTTCGGTGGCGTTCTCGCCCGACGGCCAGCGGATCGCCACCGGCAGCCGTGATCACACGGTGAAGGTGTGGCAAGCCGCCACTCCGGAGCAAGTTTCGAAATGGAAGCAAGAAGAACGATCGGCTGCGATCAGGTGACACCCAATCTCCCCACAAAGAAGCAATAGACAACAAGACGCTATGAACGCGAACCGCGAAGAAAAGTACAGCTCCGCGAGAGGAGAGGCCGCGAGAGTCAGCGATTCAGAAAGCAGAGTCTCCTTGACTCGTTTGCTACAGGGCTGAGGGAAGCCCGCCAATTTAAGCAAGACTGAAAGAGGCCGAACACCTCAACGCACGAAGTGTCTCTTGGAATCGTTAATTTCGGACGCCCGCGGCAGCGGGACAAACCAACGCCGCAAGCGAAAGATCCTACTGCGGAATGTCGGCAGGCTGGAATCGAAATTCCATTGCCCATCTGGCCTTTCGTCGCAGTCAACAAAAGCAGAATCAACGTTAAACAAAGAAAGGTATTATGAAGAACCCTATAAGAAACATCCTCCGGGCGCTCATGACGGCGGCGCTCTCAGCATCGATGCTTGCCAACGCCGCCTCAGCGGAAAAGGAACTGCCATTCCGAGGATCCTTGCGAGGAATTCTTGAGATCCAAGGCGTGAAATTCCCCACAATGTATGCGGTGGGGAATGACACTGGAAACTCAACTCACCTTGGTCAATTTGCGGCGGCGTGGGAGGAGGAGGTCAATCTCAAATCAAATACCGGGGTCGGGTCCGGTCAGTTCGTCGCCGCGAATGGAGACCGCCTATTCTATGACTTTACGGGACAGGCTTCGCCAACCGGGGCACCAAATCAAGTTACGATTGTGGTGACCGCCACGATCACCGGGGGTACGGGCCGCTTCGATCGCGCCAGCGGAAGTTTTATCGAAGAACTCCTGGTCGATCTAGGCACAGGCCTCACCGCCGGTTCCATTGAGGGAACCCTCGTCATCGCCAAAACGAAATAGCAGGACGCTGGGATACCGGGAACGGCGGCGCCAAGCTGCCGCTCCCTTGTGTCGCCGGGCAACCCGGCCATTCAACGCACGCAACAACAAAAACTAAACGAACTATGCAGAACACTCTCAAAACCATTCTCGTCGGGCTGGGTCTTTTCTTTGCGGCCGAGGGCGAAGTCCAGAGCGCATCTCTCTATTGGGGCAATATCTCCGCGGGCGAGATTCGGCGCGCGAACCTTGATGGCACCGGGCAGAAGATCCTCGTCACCGGAATCGACTTCGTTCTTGGACCGACACTTGATCTGGAACACGGAAAGATGTACTGGGGCGCCGCGGGCAGCGGAGTCATCCGTCAGGCGAATCTCGACGGGACCGGGCAGAAGACCATCATCAGCGGCCATGGTCGTCCCGGATCCCCGGCGCTGGATCTCGTCAATCGTCTGATGTACTGGAACAACGCGGGCAGCGGCGAGGTGCGACGCGCAAACCTTGATGGCACGGACCAGCAGACACTCGTCCACGGACTCGACGATCCTCACGCGGTGGTACTGGACCCAGTGGGCGGACAAC
This sequence comes from Verrucomicrobiales bacterium, assembly GCA_005793375.1. GTDB lineage: Bacteria > Verrucomicrobiota > Verrucomicrobiia > Limisphaerales > UBA9464 > SXSK01. Next base: position 22,904 of record SXSK01000217.1, read on the forward strand.
TCTATTGGGCGAATTTCGGGGGTGGCACCATTCATCGTGTCAACGTGGACGGCACAGGGCACACCACTCTGATCAAAGGGCTCGCCGGACCCAACTTGATCACGCTCGACATAGCGGGTGGCAAGATGTACTGGACCGCGCAGGGGACGGGGGACATCCGAAGAGCCAACTTCGACGGCTCTGAGCCGGAAATCCTCATTCGCGGCCAGAATTTCCCCACTGGCATATCCCTCGACGTGAGCAGCGGACACATCTACTGGTCCAATGTTGACGGCGGCGACATTCGGCGAGCAAGGCTGGACGGCACGGAGCCGCAGATCCTTATCAAGGGGCAGGCTAGTCCGGCGATCGTCACGCTGGACCTCAGCACCCCGCATCCCCTGAAGATTCAAAGCATAAGCAAGTCGGACAGTGCTGTTACGCTCAATTGGAACGCACTGATGGGCCGTGCTTATCAAGTTCAGTTCAAGGACGATTTGACCGGCGCTAACTGGACGAACCTCGGCGGCCGCGTCACCGCGACGAACACCACCATGACTGCGGGCGATTCATCGGTTAACAAGCCAGAACGGTACTATCGCGTTCAATTATTGCCGTGAGAAGGGTACCGACCTGATTGGTGTAGAAATGTGCTCCAAGCGGCCCGTAATCTCGTTCGACGTCGAGGCGATAAAGGCGTTGGTTCTGGAGGCCGTGGCGCAACTCAAGGTTCGAAAATCCGGTCCCGCGCAAGTTGCGGCCGTTCGACGGTCCATTTGAGCGCGCCCCTGTGTCCGGTCACTTAGCAAACAAGATGCAGATCGGTGACGGGACGGTGATGATGCCCTTGGTCTGGTAGGTCAGTTCGCCCGTGTCCGCGTTCACGCGATGTACGGCGACGGAGTGCGAGTCCGCCCCGGCCGCCAGCAGCCATTCTCCGCCGGGTGCGAGGTTGATATTGCGCGGGAAGGCACCGCGCACGGGTTGCACCTGGATTACTTCCAACTTCCCGGTCGCCGGATCCGCGCGATAGACCGTCACCGAATCGTGACCGCGATTGGAGGAATAAACGAAGCGGCCGGTGGGATGCACCAGAATCTCGGCAGCGGAGTTGAACGCCTCCTTCTCCTTGGCCGACTCGCTCAACGCAGGCACCGTGGCCAGTTGCTGCGCCGTGCCGCCTGCAGCCTGCCAGGCGAACGCCGTGACCGAAAGCGCCAGTTCATTCAGCAGATAGATAAACCGGCCGTCGGGGGAGAAACGCATGTGGCGCGGTCCACTTCCGGCAACCGAGGCGAGAAACCCATGCCGCTCCATGGAACGTGCCTCAAGGTTCAGCCGGTAAATCACAATGCCGTCCAACCCCAGATCCGGCACCAGCGCGAACCGGCCGTCGGGAGAAAAACCGCAATAATGCGGGTGAGGCGAATCCTGCCGTCCCTTGACCACGCCGGAGCCGCCCTGATGTCGGCTCAATGTAGCGGCCCCTAGCCGGCCTTCATCATCCAATGGAAACAACGCCACCGAGCCGCCACCATACTGCGCGGTGAGCAGAAACTTGCCGGACGGGTGGACCGCGACGTGAGCCCCACCACCATCGCCGATGAGCGAGGCGTTGATCGGGGTCAGCGACCCTCCTTTCCCTATTCGGTACCCAGCCACGCCGGGTCCGCCGGGAATGCCCGCTACAGCGTACAACTTGTCGCCCGCCGGGTGCAGCGCCAGAAAGCCGGGCGATCCGATCTCCACCGCGAGCTCCGATAGTGTCAACTTGCCGGTGCTGGTCTCGAATGTGGCATGGTAAATCCCCTTGGCCCCCGGACCGCCGGTCCCAAAAAAGACCTGCAACGTCTCTGCCTTCACCGGGAGAGTAACGCCCAACAGGCAGAGTAAGATCGTGAGCGTGAAGAGCAGAAACATCGGTGTCATGAGTAAAGCGGTAACAGGGCCGGATTGTCCTGCCAAGCACGGCCGCAAACCCTAAACGAGGGAGCTTTGTGCGACGGGCGCATCTCCGAGTTGTGGGACATTGGGTGATCGGTTGTCCCCGCAATTCCCCAAAAAGCGGTGGAGGGCCACCGCGCTCCAAAGCCGCCGCCATTCGAGTGGCACGACCCGATGGATTAATGCATTGACACCTGAATTTCCAGTGCCTAATGAGGCTTAATGAAACCAGGAATTCTTTGTAATAAGGGGCCGTGCTTTGTTCGCTACGGATTCACACTGATCGAATTACTGGTGGTCATTGCCATCATCGCCATCCTCGCGGGGATGCTGTTGCCGGCGCTTTCCAAGGCAAAAGACCGCGCGATGCTCGCCAACGATCTAAATAACATTCGCCAAATCATTCTGGGGGCGAACCTGTTTGCGGCAGATAATCAAGATTACATTCCCTATGCGAGTTGGGGTGATTGTGAATCTCGGGACAGTTGGTGCACGGCGAAGGGGATTCCCTTATTGCCTGATAACGTCACTGCCGCAGGGTTTTCAAACCAAGTGGCGGCGTTCAGAAGGAGCCAGCTCGGCCCCATCCTGGCGACCGAGAAAGTACTCACCTGCCCGAAGGATTTGAGCGATCGAGGTTCGGGCACTTATGCAAAGTACTATAAGGCGCGAAACATCAAAATCACCAGTTACCTGTTCAACGGGGCGTCCATCTCCTATGCGTCTGCCCCGGCCGGGCAAGACTTTTCCAAGTACAAGCTGAGCCAATTGCGTCCGACTGGAATGTTGGTTTGGGAAGCCGATGAAACCATGACTCAATTTCGCTTTAATGATGTTGGGAGTTCGCCGCATGAAGGCATCTCTCAGCGTCACTCCAAGGGCCGGGCCATCATCGAGTCCAAAGGCCAAAGCGATAATGTTGGGGGCATCGCCACGTTTGGTGACCTTTCGGGGAGGGCATTCACGATGCGGTTTTCAAAGTGGTTTTCCCCAGAATACGCCGGTACCGGAATCTGGCCAGCGGATCCCAAGTTTGCCGGCCCAAATGATGCCTGGTATAATCCCGCGGCGGCGAATGGCGGTTGGTCGCAATAGCCTTCCGAAAGACTGCGGTGTCGAACGGTGTTACCACCCCAATGGGTTTCAAGGAGTCCGCATTGGGGTGTAGTAAATCTTGAACAGTTCGTGGCGACCTTCGGCTGAAGAGCGGGACAGGGATCTGCGCGCATGTTTCGGACCTGTTGGTGAGGAGCCTA
>SXSK01000218.1 GCA_005793375.1 Verrucomicrobiales bacterium
ACCCGGAGTAAACCACCCGCCATTAATCAACCCATGGACGGCGACCAGTCATCTGGCGCCGTCCTTCTGCTTTGGCACCCAAAAACACACACGGTTTTCAAATCGTCAGAATCACTCGGCTTTCTCGCCGCTCTCCGCAGCGGTTGAAGGTCTGTGCCTGCGCGTTGAAGTTGAAGGGAAGTATGTCCGCGTCCGCGAGCCGGAGTGTGATGCGCCCACAGACCTTTGCGAGCGCGACGCCGTAACTGAAGTCGGGGTCGCCGTATTTGGCGTAGTGGTCGAACGTATCGAAGCAGGTGTGGTATTCGCCACCGCGCCCTTCACCGCGAAAGCCGATGTAATAGGAAGCAATGCCGAGGTGCTGCAGGAAGACGGAGAAGTCCGAACCGGAGCCGAGCGCTTCAATATGGATGTTTTTCCGCGTAAGATATTCCTTCTTCTCCTCGGCGCTGCCGCGCACGAGGCTGGCGGAGCGCATTCGTTCCGAGACGCTCACGCCGGTCTGCGGATCGGGAACGACTTGTGCAACCTCGCCAGCGAGCGTCTCCATCGAATGCGAACCACCGATGCCCAGGATGCCGCGTGAATTCCCGTCGGTGTTCACGTAGGCGACGGCCTTGCGGCGCAATTCATCGGCGTGGTGCTCAGCCCATTCGGTGGAGCCCAGCAACCCGGGCTCCTCGCCGTCCCAGACGCAGAAGAGCACGGTGCGCTTGGGTCGCCAGCCGTTCTTGGCCAGCTCAGAAAAGGCACGTGCCTGCTCCAATAGCGGCGCCAGCGCGCTGATGGGGTCGCGTGCGCCGATGACCCACGCGTCGTGATGATTGCCGCGGAGCACCCATTGGTCGGGAAACTGCGAGCCCTTCATTCGGGCGATCACGTTGTAGGTCGGGACGAGGTTCCAGTGAAACTCCGCCTTCAGCCGCACGACCGCCTGGCCGCCGCCGAGTCGGTAGGTCAAGGGCAGGGCGCCGCGCCATTCGGTTGGCGCGACAGGACTATCCATCGCTTTGAGCAACGGCTCCGCGTCCGCGGAGGAGATGGGCAGGACGGGGATTTTCATGATCGTCTCAGCCTGCTCGCGTGGCAGGCGTTTTGCGTCCTTCGTCGCGCCGTAGCCGGGCGTCAGTGGGTCGCCGGGTCGCATCGGCAAGTCCACCACGGAGCCGCGCTGGACGGCGGTGTCATGCTTATAGGCGCCGGCGGGATAGGCCGCACCTTGCGCGTAACCGTCCTCCAGCGGGTCGTTGAAGATGATGCAGCCAAGCGCTCCCTTTTCGGCGGCGACCTTGGCCTTGATGCCGCGCCACGAGCCCCCGTAGCGTGCGAGGACGATCTTGCCCTTCACGTCAACGCCGCGGCGTTCGAGCACCTCGTAATCCTCCGGCACGCCTTGGTTCACATAGACCAGCGCCCCGGTCACTTCACCCTCGCCGGAGTAAGCATTGTAAGGCGCGAGAGATTCCTTCGCCAAGGCGTCGGCGGCGGAGTCGGTGGCGATGATCTTCTCGGTGAGCGAGGCCTTGATCTCCTTTTGTGATATTCGCTGCCTACCTGTGCGAATGATTCGTTCAAACACCGGCTGGTTGCGTCACTAAATGATTTAATTGTCAAATAATGAGATGTGACCCGTATGCAACCCGTTTGCTGACTGCTCGGACATACACGTCTGTCGATCATAGGTTTAAACAGCGGCGAGCAGCCCATGACCAGCGCCGACGGCACAGTACGCTGTTTCGCCACACTGTGAGTTCTACGGCTACCGAGCGATTCGCGAGGAAATTAGAAACTTCGGCTGTCAATTTGCTACCGACGGTGACGGCGAGATAGCCTTACCGCTGTATCAGCAGCGTGGCATGCAGGCGGCGACCGAACTGCATGGCGAGTTTGCCGTCATCCTCTCCGATGAGCGGCAGCAGCAGGTGATCGGGATCAGGGATCGCTTCGGTATCAAACCGCTCTATCACGCGGTTGAACCAGACAAAGTGACTGGAACTTTCTAATAAAGGAATTCCGAAGGGCGAGACCGACGTGGCTTCCTTCACAATCGGCCCCTTCAGCCCGGACGCAAGCCGCGCTCGACGCCGGTCGAGAGGCTGAGTATGTTTGGCGCGAGGATGCCTCCGAGGATCCCTTCGCGTAATCAGCCTCCGTTCCCATGACCGCGCAAATTATAGCCATCCACATCTCGCCAGCAGCGACCGTCTTGCCCCACGCCGTCAGGGAGGTGGAGGCACGCGCGCGTCGCGGACTGGTGGGAGATCGCTATTTTGAGGGAACCGGCACCTTCTCCGATTTCGAGCCTAAAGGGCCGGGCCGTGAACTGACGTTGATTGAAAACGAGGTGCTGAGCAGCCTGGACCTCTCGCCCTCCGAAGCCCGGCGCAGTCTGGTCACCGAAGGCATACGGCTCAACGACCTCGTCGGGCGGAAGTTTCGCATCGGCGAGGTGCTCGTCGAAGGCATCCGCCTCTGCCCTCCCTGCGCCCATCTCTACAAAGTCACGGGCAGGAGCCTGCTTGGGCCGCTCGCGAACAAAGGCGGACTTCGCACGAGCATCCTGAACGATGGCGTGATCCGCGTCGGCGACACGGCCCAGTAGCTCATCGACGAACTTTGCGCCGGACTCAGCGCTCGTTACGGCACGAGATGCTCCGCTTTTGCTCCCGAAGACACTCGCGCGCCGCGCACGGTGTTTCTGATTGCGCGTATTGAAAGCGAACCAGTCGGCTGCGGTGCGATCCGTCGGCTCGATGACGACACAGCCGAGGTGAAGCGCATGTATGTAGTACCTTCGGCGCGTCGGCGGGGCATCGCACGGCGTCTGCTGGCCGAGTTGGAGAGACGCGCCGCGGAGTTTGGCTATCGCACGCTGCGACTCGAGACGGGCGATTTGCAGATCGAAGCCATCGCGCTCTACGAATCCTGCGCATGGGGGCGCATTGAGGCTTTTGGCGAGTACGTCGGGAGTCCAATCAGCGTTTGTTTTGAAAAGCATCTGAACTCATGAAAAAGGTCAACAGCAACCAACTTGAGGAACACGCATGGGTATCGCCGAAGGGCAAGTTCGGAGGCGCGGGCAAGGAAGTGTCGGAGGCCCTTGGACGCGAGCCGCTCTCGAGCGATTTGAGGAAGCGGCATCCCTTCAATGTCGAGATCCTGCGCATCCCGCCTGGCAAGAGCGCGTATCCGTACCACTCGCACAGTGCGCAATGGGAGTTCTACCATGTGATCTCCGGCTCCGGCCTTGTGAGACACGCGGATGGCGTCACGCTCATCGAGCCGGGCGATGCCTTTCTCTTTGAGCCCGACCAGCCGCATCAGCTCACGAACGACGGCACGGAAGACCTCGTGGTCTATGTCGTGGCGGACAATCCCATCGGCGAATCCTGTCACTATCCGGACAGTGGGAAGTGGCTCGTTCGTTCGCCCGAGAGGCGCATCCTTCGCTCCGACGGGCTCGAGTACTACGATGGCGAAGAGTGAGCTCCGCGGGATGATGGACGCCGCATCGCTGTTTGGGTAGAGTCATTGCGCACCGATTCTCCATTCTTCAGGAGGACGATGCAGATCGTCAGGGCAAAGCGCTACCAGCGGAATCTCTATTCCGGCTTTGATTCGGCCAGGGATATTCTCACTTGTCGAGGTTGCCGCTTGCACATGCAGTTCATTTCCAATGAATTTCGGTCCGTTTGAGTTTTCGGACAGTACGGCATCAAGTCGTGGCCGCTTCTTGCTGGCAGATGAGTTTTAGCTTTTCGATGAAACCGCCCATGCGATGGCGGCCGTTGTATCGGAAGAGGGTGTTCAGCAAACCCGAGTGCAACCGCTGCTTCTGCCTCGCGTATTCCAGGCAGAGCCATCGATAGTAAACCTCCATGCTCTTCATGTTCTGGCTGAAGATTAATTTAACCAGCACGTCCAGTTGTTCATCGGCATCGTCATCGAAGAAATTCCTGAGATTTGCCTCTGGACCTCCCAAGACAGGGCGATAGCGCTGGGTAAACACATATGCCCCCGGCAGCGAACGCAAGAAACGGAAGCGCTCGACGTCCTGCTTCAGCGTGGTGTTGAAGCCATACATGCACACGAACTCCACATTGCTCTTCGAGTCCATCTGAAGCATTTCGTATTTTCTTCGCACGACTTCGAGCCCTCGAGTGTCGTTCAGGCTGAAATAATAATTGGGTCGCGTGAAATTGACATTTGAGCAGCGGATGCGACGAAGCAGGCTGGCAGTTTCCGAGGTCAGCATGCGCACATCGAGTGTCTGATTGAAATTGACCTGCAAATCACGGCGGAGCATTTCTTCCATGAGACCCACGGCGGCGGGATGGGAAAGGATGTTGTCGTCCAAAAGGATCAGCTTCTTTCGATTGCCTGCGATCAAGCTGTCGAGGTCGCTGACTACCTTGGGCTTTCCCTCCTTGATCGGGACGATGCAAAATGGGCAATGCAACGGACAACCGCGCGTAAGAAATCCGAGGGCGCGGTCGCCCAATTCGGGGTAGAGCGAGTAATCGGCCGGAAGATTTTCGATCTCAGGAGACAGGCGGAGTTTGATATCCACGCCGGACCCTCCCAACTGGAGGGCCGAGCCAAATTTTTTTCTGAGCCGCTCGACTTTGACGGCAGAAGTGGGGAACGCGAAAACGCAACTCGCGAACACTTCATTCACCCTCTCGAAATCCGCCTTCCGCCGAGCCAGTGTCACTTTGCGGTTTTGATTTTTGAAATGGCGACTCAGTTTCATCAGAGCCAAGTTGGGCAGGGTGCTGTCCACGTCGATCAACAATACGGCTCCGGGAGGGAGCCTGGGTTTGTTTGCCTGTCGCGGGAGTGGCACCGTCGTTGCCACCCGCAGCGACTTTTGGAGGAGACGATCTGGAACTGCGAAGCGACGAACAAGCGGCCCCCTGACCAAGAACTGGAGATTGGGGAACAGCGAGTCCAACAGTTCCAGGAACCGGGAAACTTGCAACGGTGACCGCAGTTGCTCGATCCCGTTGAACAGGACAATCCCCGGCATCTCAAAAGGATCAGCGCAGCGCACCGCGGCATCCAACGCATGGCGCGCAATATCCAGGATGATCGAGGCGGCGACCATGGCCTCGTTCCCCAAACGCCGCCAGGCAGGTGAAAAATCGTGATCCCTTTCCATCCAGGCTTCGGGCGAAATGTCCAGCAGACACGCCAGTTCGCGGTTCAATCGGGAGAGAAAATCGCGCGATCGTGGACGTACATGGCGAACCCCCTTGTAACTGAGCCAGCGCAAAAAAGCGAGGGGATCGGTTAATCGGGCGCCGGCATCGAACACGGAGGCAACCCTTCTGAGACGGTGATGGGGGTCGGAGAAATCGAAGATGTCCGTCCCATCGTGAGTTAATATGCGCGGACCATATCCGAGAATAAGCCATCCTCCGTTTTCTGACCCCTTATGAAACTGGCACTGGCCAAGCGAGGCCTCTTGAAGTTTGAACAGATCCGGCCGAAGTTTCTCGATTATTCCCGCGCTGGACGCGACCAATCCGCAGAGCTTCCTCACCGGTTTCGTCGGCGAACATTCCATGGGAGCATGCCGAGCCAATACCGCTTCCACTTGGAGGGGTTTCCCGCCGGTCAACTCATGGGGCGGAAATCTGCGATTCAGTTCCGAGGCGTGTTTCCTGCCGACGCATGCCAGCGCCAGGCAATGCGTCATGAGTTTCGAATCTGGCTCACGCGGCAACACAGTCCATTTACGAATAGAATCGCGTCCAGATCTAAAATCCCAAGTCTGGCCAGGCTCGTTTCCGTCAACCGCGACCAACAGTCGTTCAATGTGCATGAAGTTAGAGGAACATCGTCGAACGCGGGAATTGATAGGAATTCCCTTTGTCGCTCCACGAAGACCGAGATTTGGTTTTCGGTGTCAATTGATTGAATTCCCTTTGACGCTCCGCGAAGAGGTTTGGGTTGCAACTTTCATTACGCGGTCAAGGCGACTAGGAAAGGAAAGCCTAGATTACGTTCATGCCGGCTGTTGCCCTCAAAATCGATGGTGCTCACGGGCTGGTCCGGAAATGGGTTCTCCCAAGTGGTTTTGAAAAGCCAGGGTTTGGCCACTACTCGCAAGCCCGGATCGCCGCCATTCCAGGCCACTTGAAGTTGTCCAGATCGAGATTGTTGACTGGTGAGCCGCCAATCGTCCAGGTCACGACCACAAACCAGGGGAATTTCGGAACTTTGGCCGCTTTGAAAATGGACGATGTACTTACCGATTGGCTTATTCATCCTGGTAATATTTCCGTAGATCGCAGAGTGCAGAAAATGCATGAGCTTACACAGGCGATCTACGACAATTCCCGATAATTTCGTCGGGTGGAACTCTCCGGTTCTGGTCGGCCCTCCCACTTGGATGGCGCCCCGAATATCAAACGGCATGCCTACCAATTTTTGCACCCCTCGCGGAACTTCTGACAGGTCCCAAGGAGATACGTTCTCCGGCGCAGAACCCAAAAGCGGTCCCGCGTGCCAACAACCCCCTACGAGCGAAGCATTGTAGTAAAGACTTAGGTCAATGAGGCCAGGAGGAGTGTTCGGGTCGCGCGGAGGAATTTCTCTGGCTTGGTGGAAATCTTCCGCCGCTTCTGCGTGGCGACCTTGTCGGCTTAACAGATAGGAGCGGCTCAGGTAATACGCCGGTAAGGTCGGACTGATCCGAACCCCCTTTGCTCGTGCAGAGTCGATTGCCTTCGTTAACGATTCATGCGCCTTTTCGAATTGATTGTCGAACTTGGCCAACATTCGCGCATGTTCAAACCAAAGCTCGGGATTCTGTGGGAGAATAGCCAGTCCTGCCTCGACTACCTCTATGGCTTTGGAAAGTTGCCCGTTGGAAAGGCAAACTTCTCCCAACGCCCGCCAGACTTCTGGTTGGTCGGGGGCGAGATAGATGGCTCGCCGACTATACCATTCTGCCAATTTACTTAATTCTGAACTACGATTGTTTCCGGTTATAATAGCCCTGGCAAAACCTGCCATGGCCAAGCCGTTTCTGTGAGCAGGTTTCTTGGCCGCTTTCAATATGCCGATATCCTCCGATCGGCGAAATTGCGCGGCCCCTTCCGTAAGATTCTCAATGCATTCTCCAAGAGTAATGGAAGAAAAAGGCGAAATTGTCCGCCGGAATTGATCTGCAAAATGCCAGCGCCCGCATCGGGTCCACTCATCGGACGCTGAACTTTGGGCCAGTTGTTCCCGGAGTGCGGATATTTCCTCAACCGAGACAGGTTCAACGACGCCGTGCTCATTAAGACGTTTGGTGCCTACCGCTTCGATCAGCCGTGGAACCCACTTCGGAACCGGCGAGGAAGTCAACGGTACATCCCACACCCGCGCAATTCCGTCGGCGCTGGCGGTTGCGACCCGTTGTCCGTCGAAACTAAACTCCGCGGACAGAACCCGGTCCCAATGATTGAGCGCCTCAGTCACCAGTTCGCCGGTCCTTGCATCCCAAATCCTGGCACTCTTGTCGTAAGATGCTGTTACCACGCGTCCAGAGTCTGGGCTGAACGAAGCAGTAACCACTTCCCCTTGATAACGGAGGGGCCCTGTCAGTGGTTGCCCGGTTTTGACGTCCCAGACCTGCGCCGTATCGTCGTAGGATGCCGTCACCAGCCAAAGCCCGTCTCGGCTGAATTCGGCCTTCGCCACCCGGGCTTTGTGCATAATTGGTGCACTCAATGGCTGTCCCGTCGCGGCATTCCAGACACGAGCTGTGCCATCTGTGGAAGTGGTAACCACTGCCTTTCCGTCGGGACTGAACTGGGCACCGGTCAGCTCTTGTTCATGCCTCAGAGGTTCGATCAACGGCTCGCCGGTGGTGGCACTCCAGATTCGCGCGGTCCTATCATCGGAGGCGGTCAATACTCGCTCTCCGTCCGGACTGAATGTAGCTGATCGAACTGGGCCTCCGTGGGCAATCGATGCCGTCTGGGGACGTCCTTTGTTGGCATCCCAGACTCGAAATGTCTGGTCCAAGGATGCTGTGACGACCCGTTTCCCATCGAAACTGAAATGAACCGAGACAACCTTATCTTGATGTTCGAGGGGTTGGGTCAAAAAAATCGCCCGTTGGTAGTGAATCAACGCGGAAAGTGCCCGAGTTCCGGCGATTTGATTGGATGGGCTCCGGCGCAATATGTCTGCTAGGTAAGCAAGTGCTCGCGAGGTGTCGGGTGAGGGGTCCGCTGTCGCGTGCAGCGATCCAGATCCTGGGTCAGCCGATAGTTCCACGGACGAAAGCGCCCGCGACGCGTCAGCGGCCGCAAACATTTCCCCGACTCGTTCCAACTCGAGTACGTTCAGTGTGGATTCCAACTGACGTCGAAGAGCTACTTCGTTCTGGAGCGAGGTATCCGCTTCCTGGTGTGCTTCACTCTCCTTGGACTGTGCGGCGTGGGCAACGCGCTCCGCCCGCGCGGCCCGAATTGCCTGCCAAGTGCTGAATCCGAAACCGACGACGAGGGCGCCAGCAACCGCGGCCGCCGCCCCAAAGACGAGTCGGTTTCGCCGCCACGCCTTCTGGATTCGATATGCAGTGCTGGGCGGGCAAGCCACGACCGGCTCGTTCTCGAGATGCCGCTTGAGATCCGCCGCCAGGCCGTTGGCCGTTTCGTAACGTCGCGCGCGGTCCTTCTCGAGGCACTTCATCGCGATCCAGTCCAGATCACCCTGGAGTTGGTGGATTAACTTCGGCACTTCGACCGAGCGATGTTTCGCCGTGGTCGTCCGCTCATCATCCTTAAGCGTCGCCAGTCGCGTGCTGGGCCGCATCGGTTTCTTCTCCCGAATGATTTTGCGCATCGCGTCGAGGCCGGACGCGATCAATTCCTTGGCATCAAACGGAGTGCTGCCCGCCAACAGTTCGTAAAGCAAGACACCGAGACTATAGATGTCGCTGCGGGTGTCGATGTCGAGCCCGCTCATTTCCGCTTGCTCCGGACTCATATACGCCGGCGTGCCGATAAATTGATGCAATTGCGTGTAGACCGTCGCATCCGTCAGCCGGTCTTCCGTCGCCTTGGCGATGCCGAAATCAATCACCTTCGGCACCGGCACACCATCGTGCAGCGTGACCAGGATGTTCGACGGCTTGATGTCGCGATGGATGATTCCCTTTTGATGCGCATGCTGAATGGCCTGGCAAACCTTGATGAAAAGATCAAGTCGCTCGTGGGTGCTGAGGTTGGTTTGATCGCAGTACTCGGTGATCTTGATGCCACGCACCAATTCCATGACGAAGTA
>SXSK01000219.1 GCA_005793375.1 Verrucomicrobiales bacterium
ACGCGAACCTGCCTACCTGGTGATTTTGGTGAAATATCACACACGGCGCAACGATCAGGCCTACCGCTCCCATCGTAAACGCCGCCTCAAAGAACTCAAAAAATGGAAATCCCTCAAAACGTCGCTGTAGTGCTAGATCCGAGAACTGCTTTTCGTTGGACGCTATCAGCTGGTCCATCAGAGAGGCTGGCTTGACTCCAGTGCGGTCCTTGAATTGCCGAAGGGCTACAGCGGAGGCGCAACAATGCCCAGGAATTGCCCCTTGAATATGTGCTGGGAGTTTGCTGAGAGCATTCACGAAATCAACGCGGAAGTCTTCAATAAGCACTTGCAGTTCAGACTCCTTGATGGTGGATAAGAATACACGAGCCACTTTCGGTAGTAATTTCCAAACCCAGACGGGAGGTGACTCTGAAAGCCTTCTGGCGGAGGGCAGGAAAGAGAGGGACGGTGCGTGCCTCATGATTCTTGGTGCCAACCTCCCCGCCGGTCACCGTGAACATGCCTCGTTCAAAATCGACGTCGCTCCATCGGATCGAGGAGGCTTCGGCCAGGCGCATGCCGGACAAGGCGAGCAATTCGATCAGATTGGCCCCATGCTGGGCTCGAACAGCTTGAGTTGGGCTTCGATGGTTTTCATCCAACGCTCGGAAAGTTCGACGAAAGTCACGCGGGCACCCCCACTGACATCAGTCAATTGCGTGATCTTGGAGCGGTATTCACGGATGCGTCGATTGGCGAGGGCGCGATCTTTGGTCTTAAGGGATCGGCGAAACTGCTTGCCCCCACGTTTTACCAAAGCGTAGTAAGTGCCTGACGATGCATTTCGGTAAAGGCATTCACCGACCAGTTCGAATGTGGTTTCTGGCTGCTCACCCGGCTGGAAATGGCCCGTTTTCATGGGAAAAACCATGGGGTTACAAAAACGGGTTACAACTGGACAAAATGCCTCAAATTGTAACAGGGTTAAGTGGTTGTATTTTAAGCAGTTGCCCCGATAGCTCAAATGGATAGAGCAGCGGTTTCCTAAACCGACGATCCAGGTTCAATTCCTGGTCGGGGCACCACTCGAAAAAGCCAATAATACCAATGTATTATCGATACAGTTTGAGTTTATTGGGAATTTGAGTGACGTCTTCGAATTGTCGATTTATGGCAAAAAAGGGCACTGTTGAGCGTCAAAAATGGTGACTTTGTTGTGACCACCTTAGTCCACGGTATTCCTGGCAGAATCCTCCTTTAAGGGTAATTCGATAGCGTTGCTGTCAGCACCGGTTGAAATGGTCCTTCCCGATGGAAACCTGCCCTGGATCATAGTCAGCTGGTTCCAGCGGGTGGCATTGCACTTCTTGAAATCCCAGTTTCCGGGGTGCCAGCCTCCACAAGCCTGCTGGCGAGTCTGGATCCTGAGTTCCAGCTGTTCCCTCTTTCGGCGCGGTTGGATCGTTCTGAGGTCAAGTGGCGACGTTTGAAAGGCCTCCCCGGGGAGCGGTGGTAGGTGGAGGTCGACGTATCACCTATCAATCTCAGTGCGATCAACACAGAGCCACTTTGGAAAACTCGCTTCTCCGAATTCCAAAACCGGTGTCGATTCTGGTCGGTATCTGTAGCGATGGTGAACGCAAGGTTGGCGGTGGGTCATGGTTGTGGAAACTGACGTGATCCGGCTTCCTACGCCTGGAGACTGCGTTGGCGAATCCTCAGGCCCAATTCAGACCCTCAAACACCTGGAGGCCTCCTAAAGTTCTATTATCGCGAAGCCGCATGAAATCAACCTCGTTCGAGTTTTCGGACAGTACGGGTACTTCGAAAATGAAGTATCCGATAAAGAAGATACTCGCGCCGAAACCATAAACCTGATCGCTAAACTGGAGGTCGCCTGCCATCTGCAGCTTCGCGAAACCCACATTCACACGGTCCAGAAACGAAAATATGTAGCACAGGAAGATGAAGGGGATGAGACGTCTGGCGATCTTCCTACAGGTCGCCTCTTCAAACTCCGAACTGATAGGCGAGGCCGCGGCAATTTCATTTTTCATTCGTTGGTTCATAATGTTGGAGCGAGTCGCTTCCAAGAGGTCATGCGCCGTTTCACCTCCAAAAGGCCCAAGAAGTTTGAAAAAAGTTTCAGAGGCTCAGTTCCGGCGCATTTCGACCTTCAGCCAGGAGCGGGCGTATTGCCACCAGCGCTTGGCCGTGGTGAGGGAAACACCCAGGGCGCTGGCCGCTTCTTCCAGAGACAGGCCCACGAAATAGCGCAGTTTGACGAACTCCGCCTTCTCCGGATCCAACGCCGCGAAGCGATCCAACGCGTCGTGCATAGCGAGAAGGTCCTCGTCGTTGTCGGTCGGCGCGGCGATCTCCATCTCGTCGATATCGACCCGCTCTAGCCCGCCTCCGTGCCGCTGACGAAGCCGGCGTCGGGCGCGATCCACCAGAATGCGGCGCATGGCTTCCGCCGCGGCCCCGAAGAAATGCGCGCGGTTTTCCCAATTCGGTTGCGCGTCGCCTGCCAAGCGCAGCCAGGCCTCGTGGACCAGGGCGGTGGGTTGGAGGGTTAGGCCCGGGTTTTTCCGCGCCATCTTCGACGTGGCCAACTTGGGCAACTCCTCATAGACTAGCGGCAAAAGCTGGTCCGCCGCCTGCGGATTGCCCGCGTCCATCGCGCCGAGCAACTGGGTGACTTCGGACATGGGGGGATCATTGCCAGCTCCCATCTGGGGCGTGAAGCCCGAATTCAGGCGCCGACGGTCGTGTGGCTTTGCATTCCGGCTCCGGATCGTGTCCCCTGCCCGAACCCGGCCAATCCGCCTTACATCGAATTCGGATGGGGCCTGGATGCCGACCGCATCCCGATCCTTCTCGCGGAGCCTTCGTTTACGTCGGGGCACATCAGTTCCGCTACCGTTGCGCCGAGTCTTCGGGGGAATACCGATCAGGATTCGAGTCCCATTTGACCACCAAGAATGCAATGCCCGATGTCGAATTCGACGTGGGATGGCGCGGGCTTCTAACTTGTCGCAAAGGGCCATCCAATAGATGCCCGTCGCTTCCATGGCTACCGTGGTGATGCCGCACCCCTTCAACCACGCAACCGTGGCGTCCAACTCCGAGGTGAACACCCCGAAGGCGCGTACCGTTGGCTGACCCACCGGAACACTGCTGGCCGGAACACAGACGTAGTTCTGAGAGCCACCCACGTCGATTCCAACGGCGTGTTGATTGATCCGCTCCAAACCATCGAGCGCCGCGGCATCAATCCGCGGAGCGCGTACTCTCTTGATTTTGCGCTGTGCTCGCGGCACAGCGACACTTGGCGTTGAACTGGGTGCCTTAGGTTCGGCACCCTTAACGGAGGACTTGGCGTTCATAGCTGAAGGAGACCGTCGTGGTTTCAAACAACTCGACGTCACGGTCCGGCCTCCGGGCGAATTAGCTAAAGCAATCTTCCAAACGGGATCGACAGTTTAGACTGTCGGCACCAAGGCCTACATCGCCTGAACGGAGGGGCCAAGCTTATCATCGGGCTAGAAACCCGCACCATTGAAATACCGGTCTGGACTTCCGCCGCGACGCCGAGCAAAAGCAGATTGCTAGACCTACGGGCTTCGTGCCAGACTCAAAAAGTTATTCTACCGGCCGACTAACGGCATGCCGGTTGTGTTGCTTATCAATAATGAGTTCTAAACGGTCTTGACTCCGAAGGGAGAATACGCCTGACCCTTTATGCCTTCCAGTTTCCGGGGTTCCAGCCTCCACAACGCGAGAATTGTGCAGACAAGAATGCCAGCAACAAGCAATGGGAGGCTGGCGGAGAGTCCGATGTTGGCGCGCAGGAATTGGAGCATGGGATTAGGGGGCGGAGATGCTGAGCTGTTGCCAGTGCATCCACGAGTGCGGATGCTCTGGCGTGTTGGCGCCGGGAAATTTATTTGAGCAACGCAACCGTAAGGATCAATCCGAAAAGGACCGTAGGCGCGAAGCTGACGCCCGCCGCGCAACTCGGCCGGCCAGCGCGAATCAGAAAAAAGCAGAAAGTATCCATTATCAGGAGCCGAACCTGACCTCCATCCCCCTTCGTTGAGGTTCACCGAGTCGGCAGTGCGAACTTGGAGATTCGAATTGGCATCTTCAGACCGGCGCCGAGCTTGAAGATTTCCAGTAACAACTCCAATAAAATGCTTCTGTTGTGGGCAGAGGATGCATAGAAGTGCGGAGAGCGGGATGAAATCCGAGTGATTCTGACGATTTGAAAACCGTGTTTTGGGCGGTGGATTTTCTTCGAACACTTCGACAGATTTTTTCTTCCTTCTTCCTGGATCTTCTTCACCTGCTGCGGGGTTTTGGATG
>SXSK01000220.1 GCA_005793375.1 Verrucomicrobiales bacterium
GGCTCCTCACCAACAGGTCCGAAACATGCGCGCAGATCCCTGTCCCGCTCTTCAGCCGAAGGTCGCCACGAACTGTTCAAGATTTACTACACCCCAATGCGGACTCCTTGAAACCCATTGGGGTGGTAACACCGTTCCTTTACCCCTATACTTGGGATATAAGATATCCTGTCCTAACGTATGGCGTCGATTGGGGTGATTTGCCGTTTGAGACCACGCAGGCGCAAAATGGCCCAAGTCATACGATATACTCCGGACCACGACTAGGTGAGCACGCGGACCAGGAGCCGGACGGACGCTCAAGCCTGGACGCAACCGGCGATGACGTCGACGGGTATCCAGACGACGAGGACGGTCTTACTTTTGCGGCCATTGCCGTACCAGGGACGGACTGCAGGGTAGACGTCCATGTCACGGGGGCTCCCCTGGGTGCCTATATCGACGTCTTTGTGGATTGGAACTTCAATGGGGCGTTCGACACTGCTTTGGGAGAAAAGGTGATCGACCGCCAGCGAGTATGGGACGGAATCAATCTCCTCACCATTCCGGTCCCGGCGACCGCTACGCCCGGCCAGAAATACGCTCGCTTCCGCGTGAGCACCGCCGGAGGTCTGGGAAGCGGAGGTCCCGCGGAAGATGGCGAGGTGGAAGACCACGTGATCCGAGTTGAAGCGAATCCGCTTCCCCGGCATTCGAGCGGTCTCCTTCCGGTGCCAAGGGGCGTAGCGAAGTTGCGCTCAACTGCGGGAGGCGGCATTGAAATTTCCGAAATGGCGGGCAGCACTGCGGCGGGACTATCACTGCTCGCACCTTCGAACGTTGTCTCTCGAAGTGCTGGACGGATTCTCTTGCCGCTGAATCCTACGATTCCGGTGCGTTCATTTAACTCGGAAACGCAGCCTTTCGCCGATGGGTTGGTTTTGCAAGGGCACTATACCTTAAGGAATGGGCAACGCCGCGCGCCATCCCTCCAATTTCAAGCCGACTGTAGCGCCGGGCCTTGTGACCGGTTACTAGTGTCGGTCGGCGGCTGTATCGGCCGATCCGACGAAATCCTTCAGGTCTTCGCTTTCGTGGACGGGCGTTCAGTTGGGAGTCTCTCGATACCCTGCGGGGAACTGGGCACCTTCCAGGGTGACGCAAAAATTACCCAACTGGGTTGGGTCGCGTCTCCCGCGAGCGCCATAGTGTTCTTTGACCAGGACGTCGCATTTACTTCCACTGAAGGCCTTAGCATGTCGGCCAGACAATTCCGTTTTAGCCACTTTTTCGACGAATACGAAACGGGAGCAAATGTGACCTTCGAGGGTGTCGACGTCTTCGGCACGGTCCTGGGAGTCAACGGTACCACGAGCTTCTCCAATCTTAAGGTGATCAATCCCCAGGTGCCGTCGATCCGGGATCTGAGAATTCTTCCCGGCGGCATCGTTCAGGCTGAAATCGAGGCGGAAGAATCGGTCTTCTATCGCTTGGAAGAAACGATCCTCGGGCCCCTGGGTTGGAGCCCCGCCGATTGGTTCTCAGAAATCATGGGTGCTGGGAGCCCTCGAACACTGACAATGCCATCGGAAGGCAATGTTCCCCCCGCACGATTTATCCGATTGCGAGCGGAGTAAATTGTGACTGAGCAACCGCCGTAATGTCAGACGTTACGACCGGCTATCCGGCTCAGCCGCCCTAGTTCTACATTGTTATGAAAAGTGATTGCGAATCTGAAACGCCGACGCAATGATTTTCCCAGTGAGACGAGAATAAAACATACGGAGAAACCCAGACCGGCCGCCTAGAAGTGGCCTTCAAAAAAATGAGACACCCGACGTGTCTGAATGCGCCCGCCGCTTCGAATCTTTCGTCGCCGTGATCTCGTCTCTCTTCAAGGTCCATGGCCTGGACCTCGGTTCCCACGCCAGATCCTATATTTCCAGTCTTCTGAGTCGCGTCCCGCGCAAGAACATGGAGCGCTTTGCCGAGGAATTCAGGGGGATTGATTACCAGAATCTTCAGCAATTCATCAGCGACAGTCCGTGGGAGTGTGGCCCGGTGTGGAAGTGGATTGCGGACAAGGCTGGGGCGCTCCTTACGGGGCCAGGGCCCCGAATGCTGCTCATTGATGAGAGTTCGTTTGCCAAGAAGGGCGACAGCTCCGCCGGGGTCGCCCGCCAATATTGCGGTCGACTGGGCAAGACCGAGAGCTGCCAGGTTGGAGTGTATAGCGCACTGTGCCGAGACGGTCAGGCGCTGCTGACTGGAGCGCGTTTGTATTTGCCGAGGGAATGGACGGAAGACGACGAACGCTGCGACAAGGCGGGGATTCCTGAAGAGGATAGAATCTTCGCCACCAAGAATGCGCTGGCATGGGAGCTGATCCAGGAGGCGGAAGCAAACGGGCTGAAGTTCGATTGGATTGCCGCCGATTCGGCGTACGGCCGGGACCAGGAACTGATGCTGAAGATCGCGGGCATGTGTAAGACGTTCGTGATGGACGTGGAAACCACACACGTGGAGTTGGCGACGCGTCAGGGGCAGCGCCACTTCGTGGAACGAGTGTTCGAAGACGCCAAGAGCGAGTTGGGGATGGGGGAGTATCAGGTGCGCAAATGGCGGGCATGGCACCATCACATGGCGTTGGTCGGTATGGCGATGGCGTTCGCGTTTGGAAAACGGCTGAGACTGGAGCCGGGAAACCCCCTAATATCGACGCGAGATGTGGTAGACATGGTGGCGTGGTATTTCCAGGAGGAGCGAAGCGCGGCAGATGTAGAAGCGAGTATCAAGGTGCGACATCGACGTCGAAAACTAGCGATGGAGTGCAAGATCCGGCGCGAAAACGCAGATCAGGAAAGTATAACAATGTAGAACTAGGTCCGCGTAGCCCATGTCATCCGCGACGATGAGGATGACGTTCGGACGGTCGATGTCCGCCGCACGAACAAAGCCAAGCGCAAGGACGCACAGCACGCACCCTACGGAGCGGTGGACCTCCACCGCTTTTGGGGAATTGAAGGGACGACCGATCTCCAAAATTCCTACAACTCGGAGATGCGCCCACTACAAGTCAGGAATTGCGGCTAGCATTTACAGTCAGCAGCTGCCATGTAATCATTTGTGACATACAGTGAGTTGATGAGCCGCGTAGCGTCCGGAAATTAAATGCCTTATCGTTATCATTTGAAGCCTCTGAAGAACACGGTGCTACTGGTGCTCGGAAGCGCATGGGCGATTCTGCTTACCAGTGGGCAGGAGACTCCGATTTCTTTGGAGACCGCCAAAGAACTGGGACGCTTAAAATCCAGATTTTTGAAAGAGACCCAGGAAGCCGCGAGATCCCCCGACATCATTCCTAAGGCGGATCTTGCTCTCTTTCAAAAGTCGGTTTGGCCCATCCTGAAAAAGAACTGCCTGGCCTGTCATGGTCCCGAAAAGTCCAAGGGCCGACTTCGCATCGATCAACTGAATCCAGACCTGCTGACCGGCCCTGACGTGGAGCGGTGGCGAGAGGTGTTTAACGCCCTCAGCAAATCAGAGATGCCCCCCGAGGACGAGCCGGATTATGCGCTCGCGGATGCGGACCGTGGACGCATCGTTGATTGGCTCAGCGGGGAACTGAATACGGCGTCCCTCATACGCCGCAACAGCCGGCAGCATTCGTCTTTTCGCCGACTGACGAATTACGAATACAACTACGCCTTGCAGGACCTGCTGGGTCTGCCCTATGCCCTCGCCAACAAGCTGCCTCCGGAAACCGCGTCTGACGACGGTTTCAAGAACAGCTCAGAATTGCTGCAGATGTCTGCCATGCAATTTGAGATCTATCGTGAGATCGG
Source organism: Verrucomicrobiales bacterium (assembly GCA_005793375.1). GTDB lineage: Bacteria > Verrucomicrobiota > Verrucomicrobiia > Limisphaerales > UBA9464 > SXSK01. The sequence continues at coordinate 3,825 of SXSK01000220.1, forward strand.
ACTGAAAGCGCTCAAGCGAGCCACTGTGAGTGGTGAACGTCCGCAGGCCGTCACCTACATAATCTCGATGCAAGAAGAGATGGATAAGGCCGCGGAGGGCAAGGATGCCAAGGCATCCGAAACGAAAACGAACGCTAAGAAGCCCAAAAATCAGCAGCAGTTATTTCATCGGGAGACAGGCGAGGGCATGCAGTTTTCCGCTGGTAAGTCGAAGCCCCGAGCTGAGGCTGTTGTCGGGCAAACTCCAGCAGTTTCTCCTGTTGTGCTGGTTCTTCCCAGTTCCAGCGAGTTGAAGCTCGATTTGGATCGCTTTCTTCCAGACGAAGGCATCATGCGAGTTCGTATTCGAGCGGGTCGCTCGACGATGAACCCTGACGAATATGCGAGCCTGCGTCTGATTCTCAGTGCCCACACCAGCAACGATGCCAACTTCTCGCAGGTCGTCAGTGAACGCGACATTCCGGTGACGGCATCTGCCGACAGCCCCCAATTCATTCACTTCGATATCCCACTGGGCGATATCCAACGGAACCCGTTCCGGAAGCTCATCACAACGTTTCCAAGGCGCGATGAGTTCCTGCACATTCACAATGTCTCGAGTGCAACTGCCGGGGAAGAACCCCTTCAAGTTCTGATCGACTACATCGAAATCAGCGCCCCGTTTTACGAGCAATGGCCCCCGAAAACACACACTGAGATCTTCATTGAGAGCGAGAACAAGGGTAACGAGGGGGTGTATGGCCGTGAGGTGCTGAATCGGTTTTTAAGACGTGTCTGGCGGCGCCCAGCCACCGCACAGGAAGTCGACCAGTTCATGGCCCTGTATGCCACGTATCGGCCGGGATTGCCGACTTTTGAAGAGGCCATGGTGGAAGTGTTGGCGACGGCACTGGCCACCCCGGAGTTCCTCTACCTGACGCAACGAGTGACGAGCAGCCAGACGAATTCCCCCTCAAGGATCGGTGAGCTAGAGTTTGCCAGTCGTCTCTCAGTGTTTTTGTGGTCCAGCATTCCCGACGACGAGTTGCTCAAACTCGCGGATCAGGGCAAGCTCAGACAGCCGGAGGTCCTGACGGCTCAAATTAGGCGCATGTTGGCCGACTCGCGTTCACGGCGATTTCCTCAGCACTTCGTTAAGCAATGGCTGGGTTTGGACAGGATGAACAGTGTGACTCATGTCAAGGACAGTACATTGAGAGAAGCGATGCAGGAAGAGCCGCTGGCCTTCTTTGACGATGTCCTGAGGCACAACCGCAGCATCATGGATTTCATTCATTCCGATTACGCCATGGTCAACGAGCGACTCGCGGCGCACTATGGGATTCCAAAGGTTTATGGCCCGCATTTCCGCAATGTGCCAATCGCCCATGCAACGAATCGAGGCGGCCTTTTGACAGCCGCGGCAATCCTGACGATGAATTCCGACGGCAAGGACTCGAATCCCCTCAAGCGTGGCGTCTGGATGTTAAAACGCATCCTTGATGATCCGCCACCGCCGCCGCCGCCGAATGTCCCGGAGGTTGATCTGACGAACCCGGAGATTCTGAAAATGACTTTGAAGGAACGGATCACCGACCACCGGAACAAGCCGGCCTGCCTGTCGTGCCACTCGAGGATCGACCCGTGGGGAATTGCGTTTGAGAATTATGATGCCCTGGGAGTCTTCCGGACAAGCATCAACAACAAGCCTGTCGATGCGACCTCAGAATTGTTCAACCGACAGACGCTGGCTGGAATCGATGGGCTCAAACGATATTTGTTCACCGACCGACAGGATCAATTTACCAGAGCGATGGTGCATAAGCTGACGGCGTATGCACTTGGCAGACCGCTGTCGTTTGCAGACCGTGCTGATATTGACAGCTTGACCGCACAGTTCAGGCGGCGGAATGACGGTCTGGGTGACCTGATCAACCTGATCGTCAGCAGCATTATCTTTAACTCCAATTAAGTATCAAACATCCAATGAGTGATAAATCCTTCGCGCTGAGTCGCAGGACGTTTCTTCGAGGCGCCGGCGTGGCGCTCGCTTTGCCCTGGTTCGAGACGTTTGCCGCGGGGGGCCTAAGCAAAGACGAGACCCCGAAACGATTTCTCAGTATCTACCATCCTGACGGTGTTGGTTTGCCGCTCAAGTCTGATCCGGCGTGGAAGGATTGGAGTTGGTTTCCTCGGGGCGGCGAAAAGGACTTCGAATTGACGAAAGTTCTCGATGTACTCGAGCCGCTGCGCAGTGACATCGCTATTTATTCCGGTCTGTCACATCCTGAGGCCAGAAACGTTCACGGGCATTCCAATGCCGATCAATATTTGACGGGCGCGGCCATAGGCGGCAACGGCCCGTATCGGAATTCGATCTCGCTTGATCAGGCGTATGCGGAGCACGCAGGCGGCTTCACTCGACATTCTTCACTGGTCATGTCGACCAATGGCGGCGTTGGTGGCCCCCGTGGCGCCCAGACCCAATCCTTCAACCGTGAAGGGCGGCCGGTTCCTGCGATGAACAAACCAAAGCAAATCTTCGACCTGCTGTTTGTGACGAGCGGCAAGGACGCCGCCGAGAGACTGGCGAGAAGCAAGAGTGCCCTTGATCTCCTGATTGACAACGCTCGCTCGCTGGGGCGCCAACTTTCAAAGCACGATCAACAGATTCTCCAGCAGTATCTTGACGCCGTGCGCGATACAGAGTTGAAGCTTACGAAGGCCCAAATGTGGATCGATACTCCGATTTCCAAGGTGGATACCCGCAACCTGCATCTGGATGCCGAACCGAAAGAGGCCAGACTCTATTTCCAGACGATGTATGAATTGATATACCTCGCCTTCCTCAGCGATACGACTCGCGTCGCGACGTTTCAGTTGGGGAGAGAAAACGGCGAAGGCCCACACGACTTGCTGTCACAAGCTGTAGGTCTCGGTGCGGCTCATGGTCTGACTCATGATGTCAAGAAACCAGGCGGCTGGCAGAATCTTGGCACTTACAATCGCTATCAGGCCGAGGAATTCGGTCGTTTCGCGCAGAAACTGAAGAACACTCCTGAACCGAACGGCAAAGGTAATATGCTGGACAATACATTTGCGATGCATGGCTCTGCTTCCAGCAGTTTCCACCTTTCACGCAACTATCCGATCATTTCCGCCGGTGGCAAAAACCTCGGCTTCACCAACGGTCGATATCTCAAGTTCGGCAAAGGAAATGATGATAATCAGGCCGGCGCAGGTATTGCCTCTGATGATGGATGGAACAGCAAAATGGAAGTGGAAGAGCTTCCCCTGGCGAAGCTCTTCGTCACCATTTTGCAGCGGTTGGGTGTGGAGAGGGACTCGTTCGGTGGACATACCGGAACGTTGACCAGAGCTTAATTCGAGTGTCGCTCATGATTCCGTACCGTCCGAAAACTCGAACGAAGTTGATTTTTGGTCTATTTGCCCTCCGACGAGGACGGCTGCGAAAGTTCACTTGAACTTCGCCTGCAAGTCCTCGATCAGGCGCGGCACGTAGGAATTGTAGCGAGCGTGGGGAGATGGGCCCGTCGTGGGCAGCGCCTTGATGATGTCCGCTAGAGACACGGCCTTCGCCTCCAACGCATCTATGCTGTTTAACGCCGCCATCGCGCTGAAGACGTTGTGCTTCTGCCAATTGGCCTGATCGGCGAGGAACGGCAGCACTTCTTGCAAGTCGGCTTCGGTGCCGAACTGGCCGAGCGCCTGCGCGGCGGCGATGCGGACATCGGTAGATGAATCCGTGAACGCCCCGCGCAGTTCCGCGCGCGCTGCCGCGACCTCGGACTGGCCGCGCATCAAAACACCGAGCACGCCCCAGTAACGCACCGCGCTGTCGGGATCGCTCATGGCTTTTTTCAAGGCGGGCAGCACGTCCGGCGCGAGCATTGAGGCGAGTTCGGCGGCTACGAGAATACGTGCGAGCGGATACCTGTCCTTATCGTGGCCGAAATCGTAGGGGGAGCCACCTTGCGATCGAAGGACTCGTTCGCCTTCGGGAATGAAACCGACGTCGCAAATTTCCAGCGCGTGGACTTGTTGAGCCTTGCGGAGCTTCGCTTTGATGTCCACATGGGCGGGCGAGGCGGCGAGGTTCTTCACTTCCCCGGGGTCCGTCTGCAAGTCGTAGAGTTCCTCCGGCGCTTTGCGGTTCCAGAAGATGTCCTGCTCAGCTGTCAGCTTGCCGTCCTTGTGCATCTGTTCCCACACGCGCGTCGTGGGTGTCTGCCACATGTAGTCGATGTGTTGGCCGTAGATGAGATGCGGCATGTAGTTGCGGATATAGACGTAGCGGCCGTCGGTCACGCTGCGCAGCAGGTCATAACGTTCGTCCATGCGCCCGCGAAAGCCGTGCATGAATTCGTTCGGTGGTGCGATGAACCAGCCGAGAAAGGCACGACCCTGCATCCAGTGCGGCGGCTTCACGCCGACCAGGCTCAACAAGGTGGGCGGGAAATCCACGAAGCTGATCAGGCGCTCCGACTTGCTGCCGGCCTGATAACCCGGCGGGCGCAGGGCTTTGAACTTTTCCGGAATGAACACCACCAGCGGCACATGCAGGCCCGAGTTGTAAAGCCAGCGCTTGCTGCGCGGCATCCCGGAACCGTGGTCGCCGTAGTAGAAGACAATGGTGTCCTCGGCCAGACCGGCGGCGTCGAGTTGCGCAAGGATTTTCCCGGCGTCCGCGTCCGCGGCGCTGACCACGTCGTAATACTGCGCCCAGTCGCGGCGCACTACGGGTGTGTCGGGATGATAGGGCGGCACACGCACCTTCGCCGGGTCGTGAACCGGCGTGTGCGGGCGTGTGCGGATCTTGCTCTCGTGACTTTTCTCCGAATTGAACACGGCGAAGAACGGCTGGCCGGGCGCACGGTTGGTCCAGTGTGCTTTCTTCGACGACTCGTTCCAAGCCCTGCCAGGATCGGCCAGATTGTAATCCTCCTTCGAAGTTGTTCGAGCAATAGTAACCCACCTCGAGCAGCAACTGCGGGTACATCTCGTATGGTCAAAAAACTCATGCGGCCTCTCGATAATAGAACGTTAGGAGGCCGCCGAGGCGTTCGCGGGTTTGTATTGGGCCGGTGGATTCGCCGATGTGGTCTTCAGGCTCGGGAAAGAGGATCACGTTGTCCTTACCTTGGTGGTTCCGCTCTGCATGAAAGTGAGCCACGTAGTTTTCTA
>SXSK01000221.1 GCA_005793375.1 Verrucomicrobiales bacterium
CCCAAACGCGAACCTGCCTACCTGGTGATTTTGGTGAAATATCACACACGGCGCAACGATCAGGCCTACCGCTCCCATCGTAAACGCCGCCTCAAAGAACTCAAAAAATGGAAATCCCTCAAAACGTCGCTGTAGTGTTAAATGCGAATCGCGTTTATTCCACTCCCGAGAATCCCAGCGTTTTCCCATCGGAGTCGCCCCAATCCAACCCTTCCTTTTTCAGAGCTACTTAGCCACCGTCCGCTCATGCACCACCGCGTCTCGCTCTACCTCCTGACGCTCTTCACGACGTTCGTCATCGCGCCCACTAATTTGGCGGCCGACCCCAATCGCCTGGTCTATTTGGATGAGGCCAACCCATTTTATCCAGGAACCACGTTTCCTCGGCTCACGACGCCACAATGGATCGGAGAACCCGGGGTCGATCTGGTGGTCACTCTGGGTATTGACGACATGAGCGGGCATTCAAGTTACGAAGCGTATCTTCGTCCCCTACTCGAGCGGTTGAAGGCCATCGACGGCCGAGCTCCCGTCAGCATCTTCTGCAATACGCTCAACCCAGCCGAACCGCATCTTCAACAATGGCTTAAAGAAGGACTGAGCCTTGAAGTTCATACCCTGAGCCATCCCTGCCCAATTCTGGCCAAAGGCGATTTTGCCTCAGCTGAAAACACCGTCCATGGAGGCATCGCATGGTTGAACACTGTCCCCAACGCTCACCCGGTCGCGTTTCGCACCCCTTGCTGCGATTCGATCAATAGTGCCAGTCCGCGCGTCTTCGATGAATTGCTCGCGCGCACCAATGCCCTCGGCCAATTCCTACGCATGGATTCGTCGGTAGCCATGATTTTCACTACCAACGACACCTCGTTGCCTCTCTCAGCGCTCTGGGACGCCGCCAATCGGCCTCGATTCCGCAAGTACGTCCCTTTCCCGGCATTTGCCACGACCCTGGAAAATTATCCCTTTCCCTATGTCCACAGCCAAGTGTTATGGGAAATGCCCTTTGTGGTGCCCAGCGACTGGGAATCGCAGAATCTCCAAGGAAACGCCCACCCACAGTTTCTGGAAGACTGGCTCATCGGATTGGACCTAGTGGCGGCCAAACAAGGCACGTTCAACACGATCTTCCACCCCGCCAACTGGAGTTCTCCGGCCCAGCATGTCTCCTTTATCGATCGCGCCGTCAAAAAATACGGCCAAAGGCTGCGTTTCTTAACCTACCGCGAGGTTCATGATCGTCTCACTCGACATCTCCTCGCCGGAGAGGCGCTGAGAGCGAACGACGGTGGCGACAATGGCGTGCGACTGCTCGACCTCAATGACGATGGTTTTTTGGATGTGCTTGTGGCCAATGACCGCGTTCGCCAGACCCGGATTTGGAATCCCACCCGCTCTGCCTGGACCGACAGCGCGTTTCCTGTCGCGCTGGTATCGACCACGGCGATCACCAGCAGCCTCTCGCCAAGGAACCGAACCACCGGTGTTCAGTTCGGTGTGATTCATCCACAAGGAGACGTTTCCTGCCTGATAAGGTCTGAAGTTCAATCCGGGGCCTGGACCTTTCGAAACGGCGCCTGGCAAGACGATCCGGCTCTTCTGCGGGGATTGGAATTGAATGACCGTGAAATCCGCACCCACGACACGGGTCGTGATCGAGGGGTGCGCTTACGAAATGTCGACGGGACCGGCATGTGTGAACTGCTGGTTTCTAACGAATCACAAAACGGAGTGTTCACCTGGTCGGAATCGGATCAAACCTGGAAGCGCCTGACATTCAGACTGCCGCCGGAAACGTCGATCGTGGATGCGGAGGGCCACGACAATGGACTGCGATTCGCGGACATTAATGACGACGGGTTTGAGGACGTGTTGTTCTCGAATGCGACTCGTTATGCAGTTTGGCTGTTCGTTCCAGAACCGTTTCTTGGCTGGAACCGTGGTTGGAATCGAAAGGTGCTTTCGAGCGACGCCTCTGCCCCGCCTGCTCCACGTGAACTCCCCGCGTTCGTGCGGGCAGGCAGCCATCGAAACAACGGCGCGTGGATCCATTCCCGCCATCTTTGGTGGCAGAATGAGGACACAGCATCTCTGCCACATCTCGTTGATCGGCGTTCCTTCGATCAACTGTTAATCGGCGTATCGCCACCGCCAAAATCCCCGGCGCAATCCCTGGCCAGCCTCCGGTTGCCTGCCGGTTTTCGGGCGGAATTGATGGCCGCCGAACCCTTGGTGCAGGATCCCATCGCCCTGGATTGGTCGGCGGATGGGCGTCTTTGGGTATTGGAGATGCGCGACTATCCCTTAGGCATCGACGGTTCGGGCAAACCCGGCGGTGTTCTAAAGGTCCTGACGGACAGCGACGCCGATGGTCGCTTTGATCAGGCGACGGAGTTCATCAAAGACATCGCTTTTCCCAGCGGGTTGATGCCATGGCGCAGGGGCGTACTGATCAGCGCCGCACCCGACATCCTCTATGCGGAAGACACGGATGGAGACGGGCGCGCTGACAAACGCGAGGTGCTGTTCAGGGGTTTTGTCGAAGGGAACCAGCAACACCGTGTCAATGGATTCGCCCTCGGATTGGACGGCTGGATTTATGGCGCCAATGGGGATAGCGGTGGTGAGATTCGGCTGATGGGACGTCTGGACGGTGTGCCCGTGAAACTTGGAGCACCCATCTCAATTCGCGGACGCGATTTTCGGTTTCGCCCGGACACTGGTGACTTTGAGTCGATCGAGGGGCAAACCCAGTACGGGCGATGGCGAGACGACCAGGGGCGATGGTTTGGCAATGCCAACTATACCTGGCTTTGGACCTACCAACTCCCATCGTATTACATCGCGCGCAATCCTCAGCTGATGGTGCGCGATCTGCGAACGATGCTGGCTTCCTATGAAGGCGGCCAACGAGTTTATCCCATCAGCCGCCCCCTCCAACGCCCCAAAGTGGTTGGTGACGACAATCACGTCACCAGCGCCAACTCTCCCACGCCCTATCGCGACGACCTGTTCGGCCTGGCGTTCGAGCAGAGCGTGTTCGTCAGTGAACCCACCGAGAATCTGGTTCACCGGGAGGTCCTGATCGACTCGGGGTTCACGCTCACCAGTCGCCGGGCACCCACCGAAACAACCAACGAGTTTCTCGCCAGCACCGACAACTGGTTCCGCCCAATCCAGACGCGTACAGGCCCCGATGGCGCGCTCTGGATCGCAGACATGTATCGCTTGTCCATCGAACATCCGGAGTGGATCCCCAAAGACCTCCAAGCGCGACTGAACCTGCGGGCAGGCGAGGACCGCGGAAGGATCTATCGAATCCTGCCAACCGATGCACCGGCGCGTCCAGTCCTGCCCTTGGACCGCATGGACACGTTTCAATTGGTCGCCGCCATGGAATCACCCAACGGCTGGCACCGCGATACCGCGATGCGACTGCTTTGGGAACGTCGTCCGCCGGAAGCTTCCGAACCGCTGGCAGCACACGTTCATCGATCAATGCGTTGGCAGACGCGCTTGCAGGCACTTGCCACCCTGCATGGGTTGGGAGCCGCAACACCCGGTTTAGTGACCGAAGCCTTGTCCGACCAACATCCCGCGGTTCGAGTGCATGCGCTGCAAGTGGCAGAATCCTGGCTCAAACCCACATCAAAGGCCCACGTATCACTCGAGTCGTCGATTCTGGCTCTCGAGTCCGACCCGACACCGTCCGTGGCGCTGCAATTGGCCTTCACCCTAGGCGAACTGGCAGATCCGCGTTCCGGCAGCACACTGATCAGACTCGCCCAGCGCCACCCGGGCGATGTCGTCCTCCGAACGGCTGTCCTGAGCAGCGCCGTGCCCCATCTCAGCGCCATGATGGGAACCTTGACTCAACCTACCAATGCGACGGGCTTGGCCGAGTTGTTGGAACCACTCTTGGTCCTGGCAGCCCACAGGCAGCATCGTTCGGCGTTATCGCTCGGCATGACGGCAGCTTTCCAAACGCCATCCCGCGTCCCGCAAACCATTCAACTGCGGATCGGTGCCAGCCTTTTGGAAGTCCTCGACCGACGGAGGGGCGAACCGGATCCTGAGAACACCGCCATCCGAGACCAATTGGAGCCGCTGATCGCCAGCGCACAGAAACTGGCCGTGGAAACGTCCCACTCGGAATCGGCGCGCATGGCGGCCTTGCGATTGTACGGCCGGGGTCGCCACACCACCCCAGCGGACTGGGATCAACTCGCTCAGCTGCTAAGTGCGCAACATCCGCTCACGATTCAACAGGCGGCGCTCGCTGCATTCCGACGGGATCCCAGCTCTCGCCGGGAGACGGCAGAAGCGGTCCTCCGTCAGTGGCCCGCCTTAAGTCCCTCCATCCGCGGCGTGGCAACTGAACTATTGCTCGCCAAACCGGACTGGACGCGCGCGCTGCTACAGGCCATGGACGAAAAACGTCTCGTTGCCGCCGACCTCGGTCCCGCCACACGCCAATCACTCTTAAATCATCCGGACGCCGCTCTTCGCAGCGCCGCGGCGAAGACGTTCGAGGCCGTCGTTTCCGACCGCCAAGCTGTCGTGCACACCTACCGAGCCCTTGAAACACTCCCAGGCGACCCTGAAAAAGGGCGAAGATCGTTTCAAACGCTGTGCGCCTCGTGTCATCGACTTCGCGGCGAAGGATTCCCGCTTGGGCCCGACCTCGCGGCCATCGGCGACACCTCCATCCCGAGCCTGTTGATCTCCATCCTCGACCCCAACCGGAGTGTGCCAGAACCGTTCACGGCGTACCGGGTTATCACCCGATCCGGCGCAGAATTCACTGGCGTCATTGCCGCCGAGTCACCCAATAACCTGACATTGCACCTGCCGGGTGGCGGCGAGGAAACCCTGTTGCGAACCGAAGTGGTTTCGCTCGCGGCCTCCCGCCAATCGTTGATGCCCGAGGGTTTTGAGACCAGCCTCGACCCTGGGGCCATGGCAGATCTCCTGGCCTTTATCACCAGTTCCGGGACACATCCGAAATGAACCTGAGTCCTGGAAACGGGTTGTTGGTGTTTGAGACGCCTTCGTTATAGAGTTGGCCATGCCGAGCACCGTTCGCAAGCGAGCCGCCCGTGTCACCCGGGCACCGGGGGCTTTCCCTCTCGCTGCACTCCAATACGCCGACTGGGGCGTCGATGTGGAGTCCGCCCTGAAGACCCTCGCGCACCAGGCCATCTCAGTGCACTGCTGGCAGGGAGACGACGTTGGCGGCTTCGAATCGGCTGGTGTGGATATCGGCGGCGGACTCGCCGTGACCGGGAGTTATCCGGGAAAGGCTCGCACCCCGGATGAACTGCGACTGGATCTCGACACTGCCTATGCGCTCATCCCAGGTCGACACCGGCTCAACCTCCATGCGTTCTACGGCGAGTTCGGTGGGCGACGCGTGGATCGCGATGCCATAGCCCCAGAGCATTTCAAGGAGTGGATTGCCTGGGCCAAAGAGCGAGGTATCGGACTGGATTTTAACCCCACCTGTTTTGCTCATCCTCGGGCGGCAGACGGGATGACCTTGGCACACCCCGAACGTTCCACTCGACGCTTTTGGATTGAACACTGCCGGAGAAGTCGCGAAATCGGGGCGTCGATGGGCAAGGCGCTTGGAACACCTTGTATCACGAATATTTGGATTCCCGACGGATTCAAAGACACCCCCGCGGATCGTCGCGGTCCACGCGAACGTCTCGCGGAATCGTTGGATGAGGTGTTTCAGAAAAAACTGCTGGCGAACCACAACCTGGACGCCGTGGAGGGAAAACTGTTCGGGATCGGTGCAGAGAGTTGCACCGTGGGTTCTCACGAATTCTACCTGGGCTATGCCATCACACGACGAAAACTGCTCTGCCTGGATGCGGGCCATTATCATCCGACCGAGAGTATGGCGGACAAGATTTCCAGCGTGTTGCAATTCCTGCCCTCGGTCTTGTTGCACGTCAGCCGCGGGGTACGGTGGGATAGCGATCACGTGGTCACACTCAATGACGACCTGCTGGCCATTGCGCGCGAGGTAATCGCCAATGGTTATCTGGATCGGGTCCACCTGGGGCTGGACTATTTTGATGCCAGCATCAATCGGATCGCAGCCTGGGTGCTGGGAACCAGGAACCTGCAACGGGCATTATTGACGGCCTTATTGGAACCCCCGGGGATCTTGGAAGCGGAACACGCCGGCGATCGAACACGGCGCTTGGTCCTTCAAGAAGAATCCCGTGGACTGCCTTTTGGCATTGTGTGGGACGAGTTTTGTCAACGCCACGGCGTGCCGGTTGGCGACCGCTGGCTCGAGCGGGTCAAACACTACGAAACGAGCGTGCTTGCTCATCGCCGCTGAGGGCAAATAGCCTACCCAATTAAGCCACCCGATCAGCCGTCGGCGTTACCCCATGGCGCACCATGGATTTTGAATTTTTTATTAAGGGTCTTTCCATTGGATTCACGATTGCGGCCCCCGTGGATCCTATCGGAGTACTCTGCATCCGGCGATCGATTTCTGAGGGGCGCTGGATAGGTCTCGCCTGCGGTCTGGGTGCCGCTGCGGCGGATGCACTCTATGGATCCATTGTGGCATTTGGCCTAACGCTGCTTTCCGATTTGATCCAATCCCAGCGGATTCTCTGCCAGGGCCTCGGAGGCTTGTTCCTTGGTTATCTGGGTTTACAAACCTTTCGTTCAGAGCCCGCAACTACCGCGGCTTCCGTTAAGCGCGGCGGCTATGTAGGATCCTTCCTTTCCACCTTGTTTCTGACACTCGCCAATCCCATGACCATGACATTGTTCCTGGGTATCTTCGTCAGCGCCGGTGTCGGCATCCAATCACCGGATCCTCTCCGCGCTTTGCTCATGGTGATCGGCGTCTTCTTGGGCTCAGCGGCCTGGTGGTGGTTTCTCAGCTGGGGTGCGTCGTCGCTCAAGGATCGACTGTCTCAAAACTGGCTTCGCCAGCTCAACCGCGGCTCGGGTATACTCATCGCCGGATTCGGCCTTTATCAGCTTTTTAGACTCGTCACGATAGATGGTGGTATGCCATCCCCTGCGTCACCCTGAACTTGGTGTTCGATTGCTCAAGACACGGGCAATTCTCGCCAATTACCGCAAAGCGCCCCCAAAGGTCGCGATCCACGTTCCGGGCAGACCGGAATCAGAAAAATTGAATGCCAATGCCAATGCCTATGAATACGGTGCATCAACGAATCATAAACCATCCTTGCTTCTCCAGCATGCAACCGGAACACCAGGCCGTTTTGGCCGAGTGTGCCAGCGAGCAATCCTTTGAAGCCGGCGCCATCCTATTTCGCGAAGGCGAACCCGCAAACCAGCTCTACCTGATCGAGTCCGGAAAGGTTGCTTTAGAAATGCGCATGCCCGCGGGAGGCATGGCGACGATACAGGTCTTGGGGCCTGACGAGTTGTTGGGTTGGTCGTGGTTGTTCCCGCCGTTCACGTGGCACCTCCAAGCTCGGGCGCTCGAACCGGTGCGGACCGTAGTACTCAATGGCGGCCACCTGCTTGCCACCGCCGAAGAAGATACACGTTTTGGGTATTGTTTGATGAAACGCGTGGCCCAGATGGTCATCCATCGCCTGCAAGCCACGCGACGCCAAATGATCCCCAATTCAGTTAAATAATGAACCCTTTGAACCCATATGCCTGAGACTCCCGCCTCCCCATCCATGGGCGCCCTTGGCTCTCCAGGCACCTCCGGGAGTTCCTCCAATCAGTTCATTCGGTGGTTCCGAGAAATTGGCATCCAAGACGTGCCGCTGGTAGGGGGTAAGAACGCCTCCCTGGGGGAAATGTTCCGCGAACTTACCCCCAAAGGAGTTCGTATACCGGACGGTTTCGCGGTCACAGCCGACGCCTATCGCCACTTTCTCCGATCGGTCGGACTCGACGACTGGATTCGTCAGGTTTTGTCCGACTTGGACACACAGGATATGGAGAATTTGCAACGGCGGGGTTCCCAGATCCGTCATGCCATTCTCGCCGCAGATCTACCCTCAGACCTGCGCGCCGAAATCACCGCCGCTTATGATCAATTTGGCGGATCGAAAAGCCATCCCATCGACGTGGCCGTCCGCAGCAGCGCCACCGCCGAGGACCTGCCAGATGCCTCCTTCGCTGGTCAACAAGAGACCTATCTCAATGTGTCCGGCCATCATGCCCTGCTGGATTGCTGCAAACGAAGTTTTGCTTCCTTGTTCACCGACCGCGCCATCTCGTACCGCACGGACAAACACTTCGACCATTTCAAGGTCGCCCTCAGCATCGGTGTCCAGCGGATGGTCCGCTCAGACCTCGCATCCAGCGGCGTCCTTTTCACCCTCGATACCGAAACCGGATTTCGAAACGTCGTCTTGATCAACGCCGCCTACGGTCTCGGCGAAAATGTGGTCCAAGGATCGGTTAATCCGGACGAATACTACGTCCACAAACCCACGCTCCAAACCGGGTTCAAACCCATCCTCCAGAAGATTCTCGGCACCAAGGAATTCAAGCTGGTCTATGACGTGGGTGGGGGAAAAATGGTGAAGAACATTCCGGTTTCGCTGAGAGATCGACGTCGGTTCGCGATTGGGGATGAGGATGTGCTACAGCTGGCGCGATGGGCGTGCCAGATTGAGGATCACTATTCTGCGGCGCGCGGTCAGCCCACCCCTATGGACATTGAGTGGGCCAAGGACGGCAACACGGGCGAACTCTTTATCGTGCAGGCCCGCCCTGAAACGGTGCAGTCGCGCAAAGGACTGGAATCCATCGAATCCTATAAATTGCTGGAACGTTCCCCAGTCCTGATCACCGGCCGCAGCGTCGGCGACCGAATTGCCACCGGCCCGGTTCGAGTGATTGATAGCCCCCAACGGATCGCTGAATTCCAGGCCGGTGAAGTCCTGGTAACCGACAAAACGGATCCCGATTGTGAGCCGGTCATGAAAAAGGCCGACGCCATCATCACAAACCGCTGCGGCCGCACCTGCCATGCCGCCATCGTCAGTCGCGAACTCGGGGTCCCCGCGATTGTTGGCACCGAACACGGCACCGAACTCCTGAAAACCGGGCACCTGGTGACAGTCAGTTGCTCCGAAGGTGACACGGGTCTCGTTTATCAGGGAGCCCTGCGTTTCGAAGTCCAGCGTACCGAACTCCAGGACCTTCGACGCCCCCGTACGCGTGTCCTGATGAATGTGGGCAATCCTGAGGAGGCCTTCGCATTGTCCATGCTGCCCAATGACGGCGTGGGACTCGCTCGCGAAGAGTTTATCATCAGCACCTACATCAAAATCCATCCGATGGCCCTGGTGAACTATCACCAACTCACTGACGCGACTGTGCGGGCACAAATCGATGAACTCACCGTCGGCTACACAGATAAACCGCAGTTTTTCGTGGATAAACTCGCACAGGGCGTCGCGATGATCGCCGCCGCGTTTTATCCTAAAGATGTCATCCTGCGCCTCAGCGATTTCAAGACCAACGAATACGCGAATCTGATTGGGGGTGTTGCTTATGAACCCGTTGAAGAAAACCCCATGATCGGGTTCCGTGGTGCCAGTCGTTATTATCATCCGCGTTACCAAGCCGGGTTCGCCCTGGAATGTCGCGCGGTGAAGAAGGTCCGCGATGAAATGGGCCTGACGAATCTCAAACTGATGATCCCCTTCTGCCGCACCGTAGAGGAAGGGCGTCGCGTGCAGGCCGAGATGGCATTGCACGGTCTGGTCCGCGGACAAAACGCGCTGGAACTGTATGTGATGTGCGAGATCCCCAGCAACGTTCTGCTGGCCGCCGAGTTCGCCGAAATTTTCGACGGCTTCAGCATCGGGTCGAATGACCTCACCCAACTCACTCTAGGCGTGGATCGCGACAGCGAAATCGTGGCACCGATCTTTGACGAGCGGAATCCCGCGGTAAAATCCCTCATTGCCACGGTCATCCGTGTGTGTCGTGAGAAACACCGCAAAATTGGCATCTGCGGACAAGCTCCCAGTGATTACCCGGAATTCGCCCAGTTTCTGGTGGAACGTGGCATCGACAGCATTTCGCTGAACCCGGACAGCGTCCTAAAAACCACGGCTGCCATTCTGCAGCAGGAAGCACGACTCGCGACGTCATGACGAAGCTGTTTTTGCAACTCACCGCGTTCATGAGCATCCGCAACGACCCTGGAACCAACTTGGTTCAATCCGAACCGCCAGATCCATTTCAAGCCCTGTTCCACCCAACCAGCATCGCCCTCATCGGAGCCTCTGAATCGGTGGGAAGCGTCGGGCGCGCCGTCTTGGAAAACCTGCGGGCATTCGGTTCCAACGTATTCCCTGTAAACCCCAAACGCATCGCCGTTCTGGGACGTCATGCCTACCGAACCATCGGGGGCGTTCCTCGCGAGATTGATCTGGCGGTGATTGCCACCCCAGCCGAATCCGTGCCCGAGGTGGTCCAGCAATGTGTCGATGCGAAAGTGCGCAGCGCGGTCATATTGTCGGCCGGTTTCAAGGAATGCGGCGCCCATGGGGCCGAGCTGGAGCAGGAAGTCCGAGCGGCAGCGCGCCGCGGCAATCTGCGACTCATCGGTCCCAACTGTCTGGGATTAATGATGCCCCACAGAAACCTGAATGCGACGTTCTCGGCAGGAATGGCACGTCCTGGGCATGTGGCGTTTCTTAGTCAAAGCGGCGCATTGTGCACGGCGATTCTCGATTGGAGCCTGCGCGAGAATGTGGGTTTCAGCGGTTTCGTTTCACTCGGCTCCATGCTCGATGTGGATTGGGGTGATCTCATCCGATTCTTTGGCAACGATGCACAAACAAAATCCATCGTTTGCTACATGGAGTCGGTCGGCGATGCCCACCGCTTTTTGGCAGCGGCATCGGAAGTCGCCTTCGCCAAACCCATTCTCGTCTTGAAAGTTGGCCGGACCGAAGCCGCCGCCCGGGCAGCGGCTTCTCACACAGGTGCCCTAACCGGACACGACGCGGTGTTAGACGCCGCGTTTCGTCGGGTGGGCGTCCTTCGCGTGAACACACTCCATGAACTGTTTGATATGGCTGAGGTCCTCGACAAACAACCGCGCGCTCACGGACCACGCCTTTCCATTGTCACCAATGCGGGTGGCCCCGGGGCACTCGCCACCGATGCCTTGGTCACGGGCGGCGCCCAACTCGCCGAACTCGGCACCGAAACGCTTCAATCCCTCGACCGACTCCTACCGCCCCATTGGAGCCGATCCAACCCCATCGACATACTCGGTGACGCCGACGCCTTTCGATCCCGTGAGGCATACGAAATTGCCATTCAAGACCCCGGCTCCGACGGTTTGCTGGCGATCCTGACACCGCAGGCCATGACCAACCCCGAAGCCACGGCTCAACAGCTCTGCCACTTGGCCAGACAATCCACGAAACCCGTGCTTGCCAGTTGGATGGGCGGCAACTCTGTGGAATCCGCACGACGCCTGCTCAACGCCGCCGGGATCCCAACCTTCGACTATCCAGACACCGCCGCCCGGGCCTTCGCGTGGATGTGGCGTCATGCCGATCAACTGCGACTGCTTCACGAAGCTCGGGAGGCAGGCACCGCTCGACTAGACTTGGGCGACGCGGTCACTCGGGTTGCCGCGGCCCTCAAACAAGCTCGGCTCGCCGAACGTACCTTGTTGACTGAGGTCGAATCGAAGCAGATTCTGGCAGCCTATGGAATTCCCACCGCCGAAACCCACGTTGCGTTTACCGAGCACGATGCGGTGACTTGGGCGGAAAAACTGGGATATCCCGTGGTTGTAAAACTCTTCTCTGAGACCCATACCCACAAGGCAACGCTCGGTGGTGTCGTTTTGAACGTGACGACCGCGGAAGAGGTTCGAAAGGCGTGGGATAGGATTCATCGCGAGGTGACAGCGCATGTCGGTGCCCAACATTTTCTGGGAGTGACCATTCAACCCATGGTACATCAAGGTAGTTCAGAGTTGGAATTGGTCTTGGGCAGCAGCACCGACGCTCAGTTTGGCCCAGTCTTGATGTTTGGTCTGGGAGGACATTGGGTGGAGGCCCTCAGAGATACCACCCTCGGCTTGCCCCCGCTGACACCGGCACTCGCCCAGCGTCTCATGAAAAGGACACGCGTTTTCACCGCCCTACGCGGCAGCGCCAATGAAGCCGGCGCCAACCTCACAGCACTCTCCGATATCCTGGTCCGATTCAGCCAACTCATCGTGGATCAACCCCGTATCGCCGAGGTGGACATCAACCCACTGCGCGTTATTGGATCCGAAGGCTTCGTCGCCCTCGACGCCCGCATCGTGTTGCACCCCCCCGATGTCCGCGACGAATCCCTGCCCCGCTGCGCTCTGATCGGCGGATAGGGGACGAATTTGTCGATTTCATGCTTGGCCCCGGAGGCGTCCTTAGTCATTGATCATGCATATTCTCTCATGGGTGCACAATGGAAACAGGCTGGGCGTGAGGCTGCCGCGCTCAAAAAAGGACAAGTTGTCGGCAAGCTCACACGCGAAATTATGGTCGCCGCCAAACTCGGCGGTGCCGAAATCGATACCAACGCGCGGCTTGCCGCCGCCGTGGACAAGGCCAAGAAGGCCAGCGTCTACAAGGATACGATTGAGCGGGCCATCAAAAAGGGTGCCGGGTTGCTCGACGAAAAGATCGATTTCGAGAACGTCACCTACGAAGGCTTTGCGCCACACAAGGTTCCCGTGATCGTCGAGTGCCTGACCGACAATCGCAACCGAACCGCCCCTGAGATCCGTCATTTGTTCAAGAATGCCGCCCTGGGCCAGCCCGGCAGCATGGCATTCTTCTTTGATCATCTCGGCGTGGTGGAAGCCACCCACACCGACACCAAACGTGATCCCGAATCCGACGCCATTGAGGCAGGCGCTCAGAACTTTGAAACCCTTGAGCCAGAAGAGATCCCCGAAGGTTCCATTGGATTTCGATTCCTCACTGACCTCAAAGATCTTGGCTCCGTCAGCGCTTGGCTCAAGAAAGCCGGCTGGAAAATTGAAGCCAGTGAAATGCGGTATGTCGCCAAGAACCCAGTGGAACTGGAGCCTGCGGCGCGCCAAGAAGTCGCCCAGTTTCTCAATTCCTTGGACGACCATGATGACGTCCACCGCGTTTATGCGGCACTGAAGTGACGGCTGGTCAACCGAGTCAATTGGGGGAAATACATCAGGCCTCAGCGGCGTTTTCTCGAATTTCTACTGCATGGATCAGGCGCTTTGACGAAAAAGCGCTTTGACGCCCCCGGTCAGCTCGCTACTGTCCGCGCCTCTGTCAAGCCCCTAAGCCCATGGACAAAGAGCGCAAACTCATTATCGCCGGTAATTGGAAGACCAACAAAACGGTTGCTGAGGCACTCGACTTGGTCACCGCACTCCGCCGCGAACTCGCGGATGTCAAGGCGGTAGACGTGGTTGTGTGCCCACCCTTCACCGCCCTGGAATCCGTCTCCAAAGCTATCCTGGATTCCAATATCCGGCTGGGGGCACAGAACATGAGCGAGAACGGCTACGGGGCATTTACAGGTGAAATTGCCGCCGGGATGTTAAAGGAATTCAGCGTTGGTTACGTCATTCTGGGCCACAGCGAACGTCGTCAGTACCAAAAGGAAACCGATGCGCTGGTCGCCAAGAAAGCCGCTGCAGCCCATGCCGCCAATCTCATCCCCATCGTTTGCGTCGGCGAAACGCTGATGGAACGCGAAGCCGCCATCACCGAGGAGGTGGTGGAGACTCAACTTCGCGGATCGCTGGCAGGCCTGACATCCGACCAAGTGGAAAAAACGGTGCTCGCTTACGAGCCCGTCTGGGCCATTGGCACAGGCAAGACCGCCTCCTCCGCCCAAGCTCAAGAGGTCCACGCGTTCATCCGTAAGGTTCTTTCATCCATGCACGGTGATACCACCGCCCGCAGGGTTCGCATCCAATACGGCGGCAGCGTCAAGGCCAACAATGCCCGCGAATTAATGGGTCAGCCCGATGTCGATGGTGCTCTAGTCGGGGGTGCCAGCCTAGAACTCCGCGGCTTTACAGATATCGTCAAGAATTCGATTTAACGATTTAACTTAGCATCGCCCATTTTATGCTTTCGCTTTTTATTGGTCTCCTCTCGTTTGTATTGGTGCTGGTGTGCCTGCTGCTCGGTCTCCTGATTCTGATACAGCTCCCGAAGAAGGAAGCTGGCGGTATCGGTCAGGCCTTCGGCGGCGGAGCCACGGACGCACTCTTTGGCACTGGCAGCGGCAATGCGCTGACCAAGGCCACTAAGTATTCGGCCAGCGCCTTCGTGATACTTTGCGTCATGGTGTCCTGGCTCACCGCCATCCAAAGCAATCAACGCACCTCCCGCGTTAAAGAAGCTATGAAGGGAGCGGCGGCCACTACCACAACCACCGTGCCCGCCTCCACCATGGTCCCAGCCACACCCGTCGCCACCAATTTGACCGCGCCCGCGCCCGTGGCCGCCCCGGCACCAGCCTCGGCCCCCACGCCCGCACCAGCTGCACCGCCGAAGAATAACTGACGGCAGGTCATGAACCCTTTCGCAGACGCCCTCGGTAATTTCCCGAGGGCGTTTTGCTTTGGAGGACCCATGTTTTGCCGATGGCTCTATCTGACAGCGATGTTCGCTCTCATCAGCATGTCAGCGCCTGGCTGCACCCGACGGACCCCAGCTGATCTCACCATCATCAACGGGCCCGAACCAGAAACGCTGGATCCGCATGTCTTGAGCGGCATCGCGGAGCAGCGCATCGCCCCGGCACTATTCGAAGGTCTCATGCGACGCAATCCGACCAATGCGTTGCCCATGCCCGGCCTGGCCGAACGCCACGAGCTCACACCCGACGGGCGGCGATACACGTTCCACCTTCGCCCCAATATCAAGTGGTCCACCGGTGAGCCAATCACCGCAGAGGACGTCGTGTTTTCCTGGAGCCGCCTCATCGCACCGACCACAGCCGCACGATACGCCACGCTTCTCACCTGCGTGACGGGCGCTGACAAACTCCTTCGCGGGGAGCACACCGATTTCGGTCACTTGGGTGTGCGTGCGATCAACTCGCGAACCGTGGAGGTCTCACTCACTCAGCCAACTCCCTATTTTCTGGATCTCTGCGCACTACCCGCGCTGGCAATTCTCCCGCGCCAAACCATCGAGCGCCTCGGCGATCAATGGATCCGCGCCAAACCACTCCCTTGCAGTGGGCCGTATTCCCTCGAAGACTGGCGTCTGAATGATCGCATCCGACTTCGACGCAACTCACGGTACTGGGATGCTCCAGCAGTCCGAAGCTCGGTGATTGACTTGCTACCCAGCGAAAGCAGCAGCGCCACACTCAATCTCTACGAAACCGGCGGCGCCGATATTGTTTGGGACCGCAATCTGTTTCCACCCGAACTCGCTCCAGAATTGCGACCACCCCGTTATCACACGTTTTCCTACCTCGGCACCTACTTTGTTCGTATCAATACCACACGTGCGCCCTTCAATGATGCCCGCGTGCGCCGGGCGTTCGCGCTTGGAATCGACCGGGAACGAATCGTTCAACGCATCACTCGCGGAGGCGAAACCGCCGCCACCAGTTTCACACCTCCTGGTTGTGGCACGTACACACCACCCAGATCCGCGATGTTTAATCTAGCTGAGGCGCGTCAACTGCTGGCCGAAGCTGGATTCGAAGGGGGCCGCAACTTGCGTCCGCTGGAGTACCTGGTGAACTCCGGTGGTGGGGGTGGCGGGCGTTTGCACGAACAAATCGCCATCGAACTCCAAGCCCAGTTGCGCGAACACCTCGGCGTGTCATTGGAAATCCGCCCAGTCGAAACCAAGATCTATTACAGCGAACAAAGCCGTTTAAATTATGATTTGTGCCGAAGTTCGTGGCTCGGCGATTTCAATGACCCCGTCACATTCCTCGACATCTTCCGCGCCAGCAATGGCAACAATCGCACCGGATGGAATGAGCCCGAATACGATCGACTCCTGGACGACGCGAATCGTCAGGCAGATATCGGCCGCCGCTTGGGCACACTTCAACAGGCGGAACAACTTCTGGTAGGCACGGCGGCGCCAATCATTCCGCTCTATTTTTACACCGGCTTCTGCGCCTTTGATCAGTCCCGAATTGAGGGCATTTACACCGCCCAAAACTTAATGGATCTCCACCCACTTTGGGCCATCTCCAAGAAGCCGTAATGTCCATCGCACGTAGAATCCTCCTGTTGGCGCCGTTGTTATGGCTGATCGCAACGGCGGCCTTCTTCTTGGTGAGAGTGGCACCCGGTGGCCCATTCGATTCCGATCGCGCTGCCGCATCCCCTGCGGCCGAAGCCGCGCTCCGGGCGAAGTACCGCCTCGATCAACCCCTTTGGCGCCAATACGTCGGATTCCTCGCCGATGCGGTTCGGGGGGATCTGGGTCTGTCCCTCAAATACCGACACCACAGCGTCACCGACATCATCCGCCAAGCACTGCCCGTATCGCTGGTTCTGGGGATGTTATCGTTTGGAGTGGCGCTCGGAATTGGGATTCCACTGGGGGTTTACACCGCCGTGCATCGGGGTGAGCCCGGCGACTGGGCGGGCAGCCTGCTCGCGCTGGTGTTCGTCTGCGTTCCTGCCTTTGTGTTGGGACCACTCTTCGTTTTAGTGTTCGGCGTCTATTGGCGGTGGTTTCCGGTGGCCTTGTGGGCCTCGCCTTGGCACGCCGTCCTGCCCATGGCGACTCTAGGCTTGTTCTTCGCCGGACGGGTCGCCCGCCTCATGCGCGAGGGAATGACCCTGACCCTCCAGTCCGAGTTCATCCTAACCGCCCGGGCTAAAGGTCTGACAGACTATCAATTGTTGACCCGGCACGCACTCCGGCACGCCATCATGCCGGTGATTTCCTACTGCGGCCCCATGCTCGCCGACCTGCTCACCGGCTCGTTCGTTGTGGAGAGTCTGTTTCAAATACCCGGCTTGGGCGTGTTCCTCGTGAACAGCGCCCTCGGTCGCGATCATACCATGGTCGTCGGGCTCGTGTTGCTGTACGCCGCCCTGCTTATGGGCCTCAATCTCGCGGTGGATGTTCTCTATCGCGTGCTAGATCCGAGGGTATCTCATGACTGAGGCCAAACTGATAGTCGGAGCCGCACCCAGCGGTACGACGTTGGGAGCGACCCCAGGGGCCCTGGCTTGGCGTCGATTCCGTGCCAATCGCCCCGCCGTCTGGAGCCTCTGGCTGCTCGCTGGATTAGTCTTGATGGCACTGTTGGGTCCGTGGGCGCGTGGATTGGACTCAAATCAGACCACGGCGCTGCAATTCGCGTCGCCCAGTGCCAGTCATTGGTTTGGCACCGACGTTCATGGCCGGGATTTGTTCACACGGCTCTGCATTGGTGCACGACTCTCGCTGCTCGTGGGTTTCGTCGGCGCCATCGTGAGCCTTTTTATCGGCGTGTGCTGGGGATCTGTGGCCGGCTACATCGGTGGACAACTCGATGATTGGATGATGCGATTCGTTGATATTCTGTATTCGTTGCCAGGGATTGTGTTCGTGATCGTGTTGATCACCAGCTTGGAGCAACTCGCCGCCGGATGGCTCCAGCAATTAGCCCCGGCACTAGCTCCTTCCGTGCGCCTGGTGTTTTTATTTTTAGGCCTGGGTGCCGTCAGTTGGCTGACCATGGCGCGTATTGTCCGCGGGCAGGTATTGAGCCTCCGAACCCGCGCCTTCGTGTCCGCTAGTCTGTGCCTGGGCGCCGGCCATTCTCGAATCTTGATCCGTCATATCCTCCCGAATATCACCGGCATCGTCATTGTCTACCTGACCCTCACCGTTCCTTCAGTGGTCTTATATGAGAGCTTCCTGAGCTACCTGGGCTTGGGTATCCGCCCACCGCAGGCTAGCCTCGGAACCTTGATCGCCGAGGGCGCTTCGCAGATCAACCCGATCCACACTTATTGGTGGTTGCTGGCCTTCCCCGCTGTGTTCCTGGGTCTGGCGCTCCTGGCACTCAGCCTCATCGGCGACGGACTCCGCGACGCCCTCGATCCCAGGGCGGGTTGAACCTGAATTCACACGCTTTCCGCTCTCGATCTAAAACCTGAACTTAGCGGGAGCATCTCATCCTTGCGGGCTAACTGGCTTCGCCACGGGCCGAATCCGCTACTGAACCGGATCTCCGGACGAGCCAATCGACACGAACCATCGGGGAAATGACAAATCCATCAAATTCGAATTGACCCTCATCTGATGACCGAAGTAGAACATTAGCCAATGTCCTCCGCTCTTGGGCGAGCCCGTCGATGACTGTCATCGCGAGTCGTGCCTTTCGCATTTGGCTGCCCCGAAGCGGTATGATTGCAAACCTCAGATCTAAATGAGCAATTCAAAATATCATAACCGCCCGACCTACAATCAATGGGCCTGGCTCGCGGCGGCAGTCCTGGCGTTGTCCGCCGACCCTGCCGTTGCCGGTCCCAAGGGCGAAATCACCGTCCGCCGCTTGGGCGATGCGAAAATCACCATCGATGGCGACATCAAGGACTGGCCTCTCGACAAGTTCAAGGCAGTGGCCCGACAACCGGTCTTCCCCGAAGGCCAACAGGCAGCCTCTACCAGCGCCAAAGGCGATTACATCACGTTCGAAAAGAATCGGATCGGCCGATTCAACGGAACCCAAGAGGACGCATTCAGCGCCAACGATTCGGATTTCGGATCCTCCATCTATTTCGCCTACGATCTGAAATACCTCTATATCCTCGCTGTCGTCATCGATGACAAGCTTCGGGACGAACGGGACACATCAAAATTCGGATCCAGCGGGTTCTTGAACGATGGTTTTGAGTTCTTCCTGGATACCAAAGGCGACAGCACCGATTGCATCTCCGACAATGGGTTTCCCAATGTGGATGAGGAGGAGCCAAATTCGGACGACTTCCAGGTCACTGTGGGCTTAAACGCCAACTTCAAGCCGGTGGGTTCTCCCGCCAATATTCTGGGCGCTCGCCAAGCCATCGAACGAGGCGGCAACCCAGACCTGGTCGGTCCCGGCGGCGAAGACAAGGCGGGCCCGGGCGGGATCTATCGCGATCAACTCACGGCCATCGGCGGCCCCGACATTGGTGCGCGGTGGTACGACGATCTGCGTGCAGCTGGTGCCAAGAACCCGGAATTGGCGGCTAAACCCGGCGTCAAATTCACCGGGTATACCATTGAAATGCGGATTCCACTGCGCAACCGCATCCCCAACATGACCACCGATCATGCGATGGGTTTCGAACTCTTCTGGCGTGACGTGGATGAGGACGATGATGCCGGCAAAGGTGGCGGCAACATCAGTTGGGCCAGTTGGGGTCAGAGCACTGAAGTGCCATGCGGAGAGCCGACAACCAGTCTCTTCCACACCGGCAATTGGGGCAATCTTGTCTTTGACAAGGCCGACCCACTAGTTGCACCCGCTCCCGGCAAGCCCAGCCTCCTGTTTGTGACCTCCAATGCAGACAATGCAGCAAACGCCGATGGTGACTTGGCGGAATTCTTCCAGGACAACGGATTCGCGGTGGTTCCGTTCACCGCTGGCGGCAGCACTCCGGAAGGATTGCGCGCTGCGGCCGAAGGCAAGAGCGTGGTCTTCATTTCAGAAACTATCGGTTCTACTTCCGTTGTGGATCCCCCGGGTGGTGGCACCGGCGTTTTTAGCCTGAAGGACTCCAACGTCCCGGTCGTCTCCGCCGAAGCTTATATGTTCGATAACGCCGACTGGGTGAAACGCACAGAGGATGGTTCGAATGATTTCACGCAATGGGGCAACAGTAGCCGCTCCGAAAACGCAGAAACACCCATCGGCGAAGGCAAGGACTCCCTCTTCGTCCGCAAGGCGGATCATCCGATCGTCAAGGGATTCACGGGCAAGATGAAGGTCTACAAGGAACTCTATAGCTTGAACTATGGGTTACCTTCGGCGGATGCCGACATCGTTGCCAGCATCCAAGAGGACGGCTCTTATCCCACGATTTTCGTCTATGAAAAAGGCGATAAGTTGTCCGACGGCAGCGTGGCTCCCAACAAACGCATCAGTGCGTTCGTCGGGCAAAACGCCGCGCCGGATTTCAACACTGCCCTAGACATTAACAACCTGACCGACGCCGGCAAGAGGCTTCTCTTAAGCACCGTCACCTACGCGGCAGGCGTGGACAGTTCCGCAGCGAACTTGACCGGACTCGTTGGCTATTGGCCGATGAACGAAACTGCCGGAACCGTGGTGCCCGACTGGAGCCCTTTGCAACGCAATGGAACCATTGTAAACAACGTTGCGGGTTCGTGGGTCAATGACGCAGAACGCGGGCCAGTTTATCGCGCGACCGGCACCAACGTCATCAACTTCGGTGTCGTGATTCCTGCCATGACCACCGCGAACGACTTCACCTGGTCCCTCTGGATCAAGTCCGATGAAACCGGCACTGCATCGGCCCCCAACAACAACATCGTGTTCGGTAACCGATACAACACTACCGGGGCGGACTTTGCCCCGCGTGAATTCATCAAGTTCACCCCATCGAACTTCGAATGGCACTTCAATGGCGGTGGACAGAACGTTAATTACGCCGACTTCGTCGTCGCTAAATGGACGCACCACCTCGTGGTGAAGCAAGGGACCAAGTTGACCTATTATCGCGATGGCGCAGAATCCAATACTGGAACCATTACGGGCGGTCCAAAAAACCCACAACCGCTCTACCTTGGAGGTCAAGGAACCCAGGAACGTTGGAAAGGCTATGCCGACGAAGTCGCACTTTTCGATCGGGCGTTGACTGGTGCGGAAGCACAGACGGTTTATAGCTTGGGCGCGGCTGGAAAATCGCTGGCACCAGAGCCGTTGACCCTTGGAAAACCCAGCGCCATGGGTGGAAATGTTGTCCTGACGTGGACTGGTGGCAAACCGCCATTCCGGATCCAAAGTCGCCCCTCCTTGACCACTGGCAATTGGACGGACGGCATCACTACCGCAGAGCGCACAGCCACAGTTCCAGGAACAGCCAACGACGGGTTCTTCCGCGTGGTTGGCAACTGACCACCGGCAAGGAAACGGATTTGCTACAAATCCATGGGCGCGATTAACGCAATCGCGCGTCACAGGGCGGGCACCGAATAGTCGGTTCCCGCCCTTCCTTTTTTGTCATGAAGCACCCTAAAACTTGGAAGTAATACGACGGTTAAAGCGTTGTTAAACCCGGAACCAAGGCAAGCGTGACCAACGCTGGTCTATGTGACATCTTGCCGGTGCTGATGAAACCTTCCGTCTTGCTCGTTGAATGTCCGGATCGTCCCGGGCTGGTCCATGGCATCTCTGGCGTCTTGTTCCGTCGCGGCGTCAATGTGGTGGGAAACCACGAATTCGTCGATCGCCCGTCGCAACGATTCTTCATGCGAACCGAATTCGACGGAACGGTCGACACGACCGAGTTGATGACCGAACTGCGGAGTGTCGTCCCGGAAGGCGCCACCCTGAGACTGAGTCATCTGGAACCCAAACGCGTCGTCGTGCTGGCTTCAAAGGAACATCATTGTGTCGCCGATATCCTGGTTCGACACGCCTTCAAGCAATTAAACGCTCACATTCAGGCCGTCGTCAGCAACCACGATGCCCTCGAATCCTTTGTCGAAAAATTCGATCTGCCCTTTCACTGCATTCCGCATGGAGAACTCAGCCGTGAAGTCCACGAAGCGGAAATCCTCACCGCCGTTCTGCGCTACAAACCGGACTACATCGTGCTCGCCAAATATATGCGCGTCTTGAGTCCGGGGTTTGTGCACCGCTTCCCAGCCCGAATCCTCAACATCCATCACAGCTTCCTCCCAGCGTTTGTCGGTGCCCGGCCCTACCACCAAGCCTACGAACGCGGAGTCAAAGTGATTGGCGCCTCCGCACATTTCGTCACGGAACAACTCGACGCTGGGCCCATCATTGTGCAGCAGGTGATCCCCGTGGATCACACCCACGGCGCCGCGGACCTGGCACAGGCAGGACAGGATGTCGAACAACTCGCTTTGGCTCGAGCCATGCGCCTGGTCTTTGAAGACCGCGTCTTCCTCTGCGAAAACCGGACGGTAATTTTCGACTAGGCCAAGTAGAAAGGCAGCGGTGCTCAGGGTAAGGCGACGTCACCGCAAAGGTGAACCTCGAGGCCTAGCTCCGCCAACGCTGCGGCCTTGATGCGGGTAGCGCGATGCGCCTGCGTGCGGTTGGGGGCATAAACCACCTGAATGTGGTTTGCCTTGTGACGCGCCATCATCTGATCGCGAGAGACACCTTGGATCACCGCGTGCATGATAGGCCATTGCGGCGTCGTTTCATTCCATCGACGCTGGGTTTCGGCTTCCGGCAGTTTCACGACCTCAGCCACCCCCAGGTCACAGTGCAACCGTCCGTCTGCCACAAATACCCGGCTCCAGACGATCCATCCGGGTTTGCTGATTCCTTTCACGGTGCCGCCACCCAATCGGAAGTACATGGCAGGTTGCCGCTCGCTGGACGTTCCTCGGTAACCTCCGACAAAGTGAGCCGGAGGAGCCGCGCCCGAGATCAGAAAGACCCAGACATAATCATTCACACCAGCGCCCTTGTAATGCTGACCCCAACGCAGATCGTGGAGAGTATTCTCCGGAGCGAAGCCTAACACGTCACGCCACAATCGATACGTCACCAGGCCATCCAATCCGGCGCATTCATCGACCTCATTGAAATGTGGCACCGCGTCGCCTGCAAATAGGACGCGGCGGCCGTCTGCAGATTTTACCGGCGGCCGATCCGCATTGTTGAGCAAGCCTTCCACGAGGTCGCTCGCGGGTGTCAGATCTTTCAAGCCTTGTTGATATTGGATACCGATGGTGGCACAGCCGAATTCATCGGCGAGGCGTACCGCCGCCACATACATTTTGCACTGGGTCAAGGATTGAGCCGGAGTGAGTTCGGTGAGTTCATCCTGACCCCACGCAAACGTCATCCCTTTGCGCAGCAACCAATCAAGAACCCCCTGGGCTTCATCCATCCTCACCTGTTGCATCGCGGCGTACAAGGTGGACTGGCTCAGGCGCTCTTTGAACACGCCGGTTCGATGCAACAGATCGTCCGGAATGATGGCGTTGAACATTCCCATGCAGCCCTCGTCGAAAACCCCCATGATGGCCTTCTGGTCGCGAAAGCCACGCGCCCAATCACGAGCGACCTTTTCTTCTGCTGCCGGAATCTTCACCAGCTTGAAGTCGCGGACGTGGCTCTGGTCGTGTGTCACCGCACCGGTCTCCAGCCATTGACGCAGTCCGTCGCGGAAAAAGGGGTCCTTGAAATCCTCGCTCCACAACGTGGCGTACGGCACGCCCGCCTTCGTGAGGGATCCATTTAGGTTTAACATGCCCACGAGGCCGGGCCAAGTGCCGGACCAGTTGGCAACCGTGAGGATCGGCCCGCGATGTGTGGAAAGTCCCGCCAGCACATGGTGTGAGTATTGCCAAACCGCTTCCGCAACAATGATCGGAGCCTCGGGATGAATCGTGCGAAACACCTCCATCCCCGACTTCTGCGAGTCGATGAACCCATGCTTTTTGGAGCCATCATACGAGTGCGCCCGAAGCAAGCGCCACCCTTCGTCGGCCAGTGCCTTGACCAACGTGGCTTCCATCTTGGCCTGCTCTGGCCAACACTTCTGATTGGCAGAAAGTCGCAGGTCACCCGAGGCGATCAACAGGGCCTGACGCGGTTTCAACTTGGGAACAGTCTTCATGTGAACGGGCTGCGAAGGTATCTACCTGCCTGCGGGATCAAAGCGTAAAGTCACTTGGATTTTTCGTCCGGAGCAGACTTCCCGATCGGACCGCACCACGGAATCGCCAGTCGGCATTGCAAACCCATCAGCAATCGCCGTGCATCTGCAATGCAGTCCTTCATTGACTGGGAAATTGATGCCCCGGTGAATTGGTGCCTTACAGAGTTTGAGGGATATCGCATGGCTCACAATTTCAACCCGCGATACTCGACCGGTTGGCACCCATGGCCGGACGGGATTTTTCATGGATCTCGCGGGACTTTTGAAGGGTAGCAACTTCAAGCGGGTTTAATACAACAGCTTCGAGCGATTCCGTTTCTCAACGACACGATCCGGGAATTCTCTTAATGGGACGCAATCGCCAGTCGATCTCGCCGGCTTGTTCGCCACTAAAATTTGCCCGCAAAGCTGGTGGCATATCGGCTGCTTGGAAGGCTGGCATGACTGATCTGAATTCCGGCAATTCCAGCACAATGTTCGAATGGATGACCACCACGCTGTGTCATTTCCTGGCGTTGATCGCCGCCGCTGTCAGCCTTGGAGTGAAGACGGGTTCGTTCCAGTTTCAGCAGGCGGCGGGCTGTCTTTGCCGGCTCGGTTCCGGAGAAAACTCCATCCCACAAGAAGTCCAAATGGACAGTGACATGCTCATCGCCAATGAGTCGATTCATGGCAAGCGTTCGTACGACGAATGGTGGTTCGCTCCGCTGATCACGCTGGTGATGATCGGTTGGGTTCGCGTCGCACTGGATGCCTCCGGAGTGTTGCCGATGTTCTGACCGATCGGCCAAGCCAGGTGTCAGGATCAGCAATCTGGAGGTAGCCGATACCGCGAACGTCAACTAGGCTCCAACCGCACATGAAGCAGCTCATCGAAACCTTGGAAGTCATGGGAACCATCGAGAGTTCCCGCGGGCCTTATGAAGTCTGCGCCGCAGCAGCGGCACATTTCGATACCCAGCAGCACAAAGTCATCGTCGAACTCGAAGCTTTCCTGCGAACCACCAATCTGCTCGCCAAAGAAGACCACCGGACTGCCGATTGGTTGCCAAAAGCCCTGACTATTTCCGAGAGCGTCTCCGAGGAGGAGGCTGCGGACGCTGCCAGAGATATATTCCATGCCTGGGTCAAGAAGGTGCGAACGGCACTTCACGACGCTCCACCGACCACTCTCTTACCTTAACCACCCTGTCACTTCCGATTTCTGGTTGCACCGAAACGCCCGAATAGCGATATGGCGGGGTGTCGTTTATGCAGAACGGGTTTCACCGCCTC
Organism: Verrucomicrobiales bacterium; assembly: GCA_005793375.1. Lineage (GTDB taxonomy): Bacteria > Verrucomicrobiota > Verrucomicrobiia > Limisphaerales > UBA9464 > SXSK01. The sequence continues at coordinate 25,124 of SXSK01000221.1, forward strand.
CGCCGAATTCGCTCCCGATGGTGGGTTGTTGCATTTGGTTGTGCGCTGTTCCTGGCGTTCCTGCCCCAATGCAAACGCGTCCGGGCATTGGTGGATCGAACCCCCGCACAACGACTCGAGCCAACCCATCTCGCCGCCACCCATACCGCCGTGCTGGAGATTCAGAGGCGACGTCAACCACTTCCCTCACTGCGCGATGGGCTTCGGGATTTCCGATGCATCTTTCACGCACATGCCGAGGACTCGGTCCACACGGGTGGAACTCGACCGGAAATGCTCGCGGATGCCATCAAGGCCGGCGTCCATGCCATCTTTCTGAGCGATCATTTTCGGCCACCTCGGGACTTTATGGACTCCTGGCGCGGCCTTCGCGACGGCGTGCTGTTCATTCCGGGTTCTGAAGTCCGCGGATTCCTGGCGCATCCAACCAATTCCGTGTTGGACCACATGGATGCGCCGGTTACCAATTTTGTGAACGCGATGGGGGCGGGCGAGGGCCTCCTCTTCCTATCCCATATCGAGGAACGACCGGACCACTCGATGGAAAACCTCAGCGGCCTGGAAATCTACAACCGTCACTACGATGCGAAACGTGACATCGCCGGGTTGATAGCCATCGCCATGAAACTCACTGCCCCCGAAAGCCTCGCCACGTTTTCCAGACTCGTTCAGGAATTTCCTGACGAGGTCCTGGCTTGCCAGGTGCGGCGGCAGGAGGCGTACCTCGACAAATGGGATCAGGAAACTGCCCAAGGCCGTCGACTGACGGGTATCGCGGCCAACGATTGCCATCACAATCAGGTGTTGATCGTGAAGATGATCGACACCAACACGGTAGCCGTTGGGACCATCGTGGACAAAGACGAGAGTCTGCGCCGGGTCACAGCCACGCTGCGACCAGGCATTCGCACGATGACTCAAGGACACCAAGCGGGCGATATCCTGGCAAGAGTAGATCTCGATCCCTACTACCGTTCATTTCGAAACGTCAGCACCCATGTGCTCGCGAGTGAATTAACAGAACCAGCATTGAGAGCGGCACTCAGGGCCGGCCGGGCTTACGTGGCCCACGAATGGATTTGCGACGCCACCGGATTCCGGTTCGACGTGGCCCAAGGAGCCTCCATCACATCACGAACTGCAGCCCTCATGGGTGGTGAGCTGACACTGGAACCGGGGCTCCACCTGCGGATCGAGACACCCGTTTCCTGCGTAATCCGGTTGCTACGCAATGGGCAGGAAGTCGCACAAGTCGAGGGGCGTGAATGGATCCATCGGCTCACAGAACCTGGCATCTACCGCTGCGAGACTGCTTTTGTGATACACGGCGAACTTCGTGAGTGGATCTATTCGAATCCGATTTATGTCCGATAGCCGGGATGGGTGCATCTCCGAGTTACTAGCGACGCATCGGATGAAGGGGCGAAAAGCGGCAGAGGGCTGTCGCGCTCCAAGTCCATAGAGTCGTGCGACTTGAATGGCGGTGCCTTTGGAACGTGGTGGCCCTCCACCGTTTTTGAGGACTTGCGGGCATGACCGATCTCAAATGTCCGACAACACGGAGAGGCGCCCTTGGGAATTCCCTCAAAAAAGTCGCTTTGCGCTCCGAGGCTAGGCCGGTACAGATTCTCGCTATGAGAATGGGTGCCTTCGTCTGCCTGTTGCTTGCCTGCCTGTCCCTGCCAGTGTCTGGCGGCGACGCCCGTTCACCGGCATCTTTTCTCACCAATGCTCCGGTGGGTTCGGCATGGAACGATCATCGAAATCCCATTCGTAAACTGTGGTCTGGCGGCCGATTGGACCTGTGGTCGTTGCGGCCCACCACTCTGCAGAAACCTCCACCCATCTCAAACACTTCGGCGGAGGATGTCTCTAAAGTGCAGCCCAATCCAATCGATGGATTCATCCGGGCTCGCCAGGCCGCACTGGAATTGCCCACCGCGTCGCCTGCCACAGTAGCGGATCGTCGCACGTTATTCCGGCGATTGAGTTTTGGCCTGACCGGACTGCCACCATCCTTTGAAGACGTCCAGACGTTTGAAACGGACGTCCGACCAGATGCCTACCAACGGGTGGTGGATCGTTTGCTCGCATCGCCACGTTATGGTGAACATCAGGCGCGACTCTGGCTGGATGTCATCCGGTATAGTGACAGCAATGGATTTGATTGGGATGAGTTCCGGAAACAGGCATGGCGGTTCCGAGACTATGCCATACGCTCATTTAATGCGGACAAACCCTTCGATCAATTCATATGCGAACAGCTTGCCGGGGATGAGTTATTGGAAGGCGCCCCACGAATTGAGGCTGAACAAGATTGCCTAATTGCCACCGGCTATTTGCGTCTGGGTCCACATGATAGTGCCGCGCCGCTTTTTAATGAACAGGATCGAAGCCGGGCAGAATTGCTGTCCGATCTGGTGGAGACGACCGGCAGTGCGTTCCTCGGCTTGACGCTCTCCTGCTGTCGGTGCCACGACCACAAGACGGAGCCCCTCTCGCAAGAAGACCATTATCGGATGCGCGCATTTTTCGAAGGGGTTCGCTTTGCCGACAGTCTGCCGCTGGACCTTGCCGGGGACCAAGAGAGCATCCGCCAGCACAACGCGTCGGTGGATGCGCAAATCACTCCCCTCGACAGCGAACGCCAAACGTTACTCGAAACCACTCGCGCTCGGCTCAGGCGTGAGCGGGTTGGTCGATTGACTGCGGACGAACAGGCGTTGCTGTCGCTGCCAAAGGAAGTGCGAAACCAAACCAATAAAGAGCGGATTGCCTCGCTGGAAAAGCAGGTGCAACCCTCCGATTCGGACGTCGCTGGCGCACTAAACCCCAGCGAAAAGCAACGCATCGCAGACATCGACAAACAACTGACAGGCCTCCGCCGTCAACATCGAGCATTCACTCACGGCCTGTTGATGACCGATGTTGAAGGACCGATCCCCGCCACCCAGGTGCTGTTCCAAGGCAATCATCAGTCGCCACGACAGGAAGTAACTCCTGGATTCCTTTCGGCGTTGGATCCCGCACCTGCCGAACTCCAGCGACCACCCAATCCCAAAACGAGTGGACGCCGACTCACCTTGGCCCGATGGATCGCCTCCCCCTCCAATCCCTTGACCGCGCGCGTATTGGTCAACCGAATCTGGCAGCAACACTTCGGCCGTGGACTCGTGGAAACACCCAACGATTTTGGACACTCTGGCGCCAGGCCCGCCCATCCGGATCTACTCGACTGGTTAGCCGATGAGTTCATGCGCTCCGGTTGGTCTGTCAAATCACTGCACCGGCGCATCCTGACCAGCGCAACCTATCGTCAGAACTCCATGGCATCGGACCGACATGGGAAACTTCCAGAAATCACGGTCGCGAGCCCAAGGCCACAAGTTGAGAGCCAAACATTGGACGCGGACAATCTGCTGCTCAGGAGACAGAATCCTAGCCGATTGAGTGCCGAACAATTGCGAGACGCCTTGCTCGCCGTCTCCGGCCGACTCAACGACCGTTCCAGCGGCACACCGGTCTGGCCAGAACTACCTTCAGAAATCCTAACCGCTAATCCGGCGTTTCTCGACGATAACGAAACCAAGACCAAAGGTTGGTATCCATCGCCCCCGGAACAATTGGGTGCCCGTAGCGTTTTTTTGGTTCAAAAACGCACCGTGCGAGTGCCGTTCATGGAAACGTTTGATCTGCCCGAAAACTCGACATCATGCGCGCGTCGAACCGATTCCACCGTCGCACCCCAGGCCCTGACACTATTGAACAGCCCGCTCGCCGCGGACTCAGCGCGGGCGTTCGCCAAGCGGGCGCAACGAGAGGCGGGCCCGGAACCCGCTGCTCAGATTCGGCGGGTTTTCCAGCTGGCATTCCAGCGCCATCCCAGTGCGGAAGAACACCAGCGCTGCGAGAGTTTCCTGGAAGATCGGACGCTTGCCGAACTCTGCCGGGCGATGCTCAACCTCAATGAGTTCGTGTACCTCGACTGAGCCCTCAGGGTGTCCACAGACATAGACTCCGGCGCGGATTCCCAGGCTTCATCTATTGGGATCACACGATGTCTTCATCTCCACGCCTGGACTTTGAGCCCTTTGACACGTTTGAATTCCCCGGCGTTGGCTGTGACGAGGGTGGCTCCGAGGCTGCGGGCCTGGGCGGCGATGAGAAGATCGAGCGGGCCAATGGTCCTGCCGGTCTCCTCCAGTGCCGCACGGATGTCGGCATAATGCAGGGCGGCATTGAGGGTAAAATCCGCGAGCCAAAAGAGGCTAAGAAAAGCTTCGAGACGATCGGCTTGGTGCGGATGCGTCTTGAGGTTCTTTTTCACGCCGGTCCAGAGTTCGGCGGCGACAATGACTGGAATGCCGGTCAGCGCGGGATCGGGCAGTTTTTCGAGGCCAGTCTTGTTGCGGAGCACGGGAATGCACGCGCTGGAATCCAGGAGAAAGGACGGCTTCACGGAGCGGCAGGATTAGAACTCAATGATGGGTCGCTCATGCCTGGCTGGCCGGGGCGGCGGTTCGGGAAAGTCTCCGCCATCGGGAAACTTTTGGGCGAGGTATCGGGCGATTTCGGTGAACGATCGAAATTTCGCCGCGGGCAATGGCTTGAGCACGACCTCGTCGCCATGCTTTTCGATCAGCACCTCGGCCCCGTCGAAGCGGAAAGCCTTTGGCAAGCGGACCGCCTGGCTTCCTCCGTGCTGGAAGATTTTTGCAATCGCCATAGCTACAGACTGTATCTATGTTGGTTCAACGTCAAGCGGCGAGAACCTCGAGGAGTTCATCGAACAGTCCCAGGAGGGGGGTGTGCGCGTCTGCACTTGCAAGCTCACCGTATCACGTTGTCGATACACCCCGCTTCTCCATAAGCCTAATTCGCTGCCGTTGGGGCGCATTTCGACGGCCCTCAACTAGCGTTTCTAGGTTCACTGCCCGGACCAATTCGACTAGCCTCCTGAACATGGACAAAGAACAGGTGGCCGCAGTGCTGTCAGAGATCGGGACGCTGTTGGAATTGAAAGGGGAAAACCCCTTCAAAACCCGCGCCTACACCAATGCTGCCAGAACCTTGGAGGGCTTGAATGAGCCGCTGGGAACGTTGGTGGCTGAGAAACGCTTGGGTGACATCAAAGGGTTCGGTGAGGCGTTAGTTGACAAGATCACCATCCTGGTGACCACTGGCCGCCTTCCCTACTACGAGGAACTCAAAGCCAGTATCCCGCCCGGTTTGATCGAGATGCTTCAACTTCAGGGTCTTGGTCCCAAAAAGGTCAAACGACTCCACGACGAACTCGGCCTCGATTCCATCGAAAAACTCGAAGCCGCTTGTGTCGGTGGCAAAATCGCCGACCTCGAAGGGTTCGGTGAACGCTCCCAAACCAAAATCCTTGAGGCCATTCAATTCAAGCGCCAGTTCGCATCACGCCACCGTTTGGGCGACGCTTTGGCCGCAGCCGACCCGATCCTCGAAGCCCTTCGGACGCACCCAGATGTCCTGCGTTGTTCCACCGCAGGCAGTCTGCGCCGCCATAAGGAAGTTATTGGAGACATCGATTTCCTCGCGTCATCCAAAGACCCAACCGCGGTAATCCAATTCTTCGTGGGTCAACCCGATGTCAAAACCATCCTCGCCCAAGGTGACACCAAGGCGAGTGTCATTCTCGGCGAGGATGGCATCCAAGCCGACTTAAGAGTGGTGACCGATGCCGAGTATCCCTTCGCATTGGCTTACTTCACTGGATCCAAGGAACATAATATCGCCATGCGCCAACGCGCCATCGAACGTGGCTTGCGGCTCAATGAATACGGTCTGTTCAAATCCTCGGAAGAAACGCGGGACCCGGCCTTGCGGGTGAGTTGTCGGACCGAAGAGGAAATCTTCGCTCAACTGGGCTTGGCATACATCCCCCCGGAACTTCGCGAGGATCACGGTGAATTCACCGCTGCCGAGCAGCACACGCTACCGCGGTTGATCGAATGGACCGAATTGAAGGGCTCGTTGCACAACCACTCCCAATGGAGCGACGGCCGCAATTCACTCGAGGACATCGCCAACTGCATGGAAGAACTGGGCTGCGCCTACTGGGCAATCACGGACCATTCCCGTGCCAGTTTTCAGGCCAACGGTTTGGACCCCGCCCGATTACGGCAACAACTTCGAGAAATCGCCAAGATCAATGCCGCCATCGAAGCCCGCGGCAGCGACTTCCGACTGCTCACCGGTATTGAAGTGGATATCTTGAAGGACGGACTCGATTTCGACGACGAGTTGCTGGCCGAATTAGACGTGGTGGTTGCCAGCTTGCACGTCGCGGGAAGCGACGAGGTCGAGAACACCAAACGGCTCATCAATGCCGCAGAAAATCGATATGTCCACATGCTTGGGCATCTCACCGGCCGACTGTTGCTGGAGCGCGATGCCTACAAGCTCAATCAACGGGCGGTCATCGACGCCTGCGCGGCCACGGGCACCTGGCTCGAACTCAACGCCTCGCCCTATCGATTTGATCTCGATTGGCGCCTCTGGCATTACGCGAAAGACCAGGGTGTCAAATGCGTCATCAACTGCGATGCCCACCGGTTGGAGCATGCGGCCTTCCTACGCCTGGGCGCGGGAATCGCCCGCAAAGGTTGGCTGACCAAGAAGGATGTCATCAACACATTGCCGCTCTCCCAGTTGCGCAAGGAACTCTCCCGAAAACGCAACACCGCATAGCACTCTCATGGACTGCACAGCCCAGCGGCCTTTCCCAACAGCACCAGACACACATTCACTCATGCATCCCGCCCTCCCATTCCCTCCTTGCATCCGCTCAACGGCGAAACACTTGGTCCGGTCGTTACTCATCCCCGTCGCGGTTCTGACGCTACATGCACGCGAACCTGAGGCCACCGTCGCTGTTTGGCCGGGCAAACCTCCGGGTGACCTCGCCATCCAAGGGCCAGAGCGCAAGGTCGAAGGCCGCCCGCGTCCCTTCTATCAACTCACCGGGATCGCGGCACCCAGCATCTCAGTTTTCCTTCCTCCAGCGACCACCCGCAACGGCACCGCCGTCTTGGTATGCCCCGGTGGCGGATTGCAACGCGTGGCTTATGAACACGAAGGACTGGAGGTTGCTGAGTGGTTGAATTCACTGAATATCACCGCATTCATCCTCAAGTACCGCGCACCTGCACCCGCCTTGAACGCGTCCCAAGACGCGCAGCGAGCTCTGAGTGTCATCCGCCAACGCGCCTCAGAATGGCAAGTGGATCCCCAGGCCATCGGGATCCTTGGATTCTCCGCTGGTGGCGAAATCGCCACTTGGCTCGCCACCCATGGCGCCGAGCGTCTCTACCCAGCTTTGGACGCGACGGACACGGTGTCGTGCCGTCCGGATTTTGTCGGTGTCATTTACCCGGGCGGCCTGCTGCGCGGGGACGGCACCGGCCTCAAAGAACCGCTCCTGAATCGGGTCCAATCGAATATGCCTCCAGTCTTCATTGCCCACGCATTCAACGATTCCTCGGATAACAGCCTTCAACTGGCGCTGGCGATGAAACGCGCCGGCGTGCCCGTGGAACTGCATCTCTATCAAGAAGGCGGCCACGGTGTGGGTGCTCGTCGAACCGGAGTGCCGATCAGCGGTTGGAAGAATCGTTTCGGCGATTGGTTGGGGAGCCAGACCTATCTGGATCCTCTATCCATCCGCCGTGCCTCCAGCGCCACCATAACCGCCCTGCTCCAGGGTCAAGCCCCTCCTCGATTCATCGCCAACCTCCCCAATGCATCTCTGGACGATGCCTACCAGGCTCAACGCCGTTTCGTGCGTCAATGGGCTCAACTCGACCCCGTTGCCGGATTCAAAGGTGCAGCGGCCTCGGCTGCTGCCCAGACGGCTTTGGGCATTGATCGACCTCTCGCGGGCGTGGTATTCCAAAAAGGCCGCCTGGACGCTTCCAAACACCACATCCTAACACTCCGTCCCGACGAGCAAGTCGTCGTCGAAACCGAGATTGGGTATATCACTTCCGTCGACTTGTCTTACGAACTCCTCACCGACGACCACGCGCGCGGCGCCGTCGAATCCATAGTGCCTCTCATTGAGCTGCCTCGCTCCTACCCCGGCAATTCACCCGCTACAGCTCGGGATGCCGTTGCCATGAACATCGGATCCGATCGGTACATCGTCGGCCCCCCCATTCGCGCCGAAGGAAAGTCCCCAGATGCCATCCCTGTGACACTCCGACGAGACGGCCATTTATTGCACGAGACAACCGGAGGTGCCGCCAAGGGTGGTCAGTGGACCAATCTCCGTCATGTGCTAAACGAACTCACACGCCATGGTTATACGATCCCTGCGGGAAGCGTGATTCTGGGCGGTGCCCTGGGAAAGATTCATCCCGGTCAAACCGGCCGATACGCCGCAACCTTTGGCGAATTGGGCGGCATCGAATTCGAACTCCTACGTTGAACGTGCCTTCGTGTGAGTCCCCTTTCCCACGCGGGATTGTCTCCCACGAAGACACGAAAGGGAGGCAGCAGCAGCATCAACGGAGAACCTCAGGCTTTGGCGACCAATTGCCGCAACACGTACGGCAAAATCCCGCCGTGCTGATAATAATCGATCTCTATCGGAGTATCGATGCGGCAGATCACCGGGACATCTTCAACGACGCCATCCACCCGGGTGATGCGCAGCGTTAGGTCCTGCTGCGGGCGAATACTGGAGTCAAGACCCACGATATCGTAGCGCTCGGTACCGTTGAGGTTGAGTGTCTGAGCCGTGGTGCCTTCCTTGAATTGAAGCGGCAACACACCCATGCCAACTAGATTGGAGCGATGAATGCGCTCAAAACTTTGAGCCACCACCGCTTTTACTCCGAGCAAGTTGGTGCCTTTCGCCGCCCAATCCCGACTGGAGCCCGTGCCATACTCTTGGCCCGCCAGGACGATCAACGGCACGCCGGCCGCCTGATACTTGATCGAGGCATCATAGATCGAAAGCTTCTCTGGCGCGACACCCGCGTTCTGCGGATCGAAGAACAACGTGTTCCCGCCCTCTTCACCGCCAAGCATCAAGTTCTTGATTCGGACATTCGCAAACGTACCTCGGGTCATGACCCGGTCGTTGCCGCGGCGTGAGCCATAACTATTAAAATCGGCGAACTCGACATGGTTTTCTACGAGATAATGACCCGCCGGAGAACTCTTCTTGATCGCACCCGCCGGAGAAATGTGGTCGGTCGTGACACTATCCCCAAATATTCCGAGCGCGCGAGCACCGTTGATCGGAGCGATATCACCGGGTTGCAGCGCGAAATTGGTAAAGAACGGGGGCTCCTGGATGTAAGTGGACGTCGCATCCCACTCGTACACATTGCCCACGCTTGATGGGATCTCATTCCACTTCGGATTCTGCGCAGCGAAGTCCTTGTACAACTTGCGGAACACCTCAGGCTTCAACGCGCTCTGCATGGCATCTCGCACTTCCTGAAGCGTCGGCCAAATGTCGGCCAAGTATACCGGGGCACCTTCCGAATCCACACCGAGCGGTTCGCAACTCAAATCGATATCGACCCGACCCGCCAGGGCAAACGCTACCACCAACGGCGGCGACATCAGGAAGTTGGACTTCACATTCTGGTGAACACGGGCTTCGAAGTTGCGATTCCCGGAAAGTACGGATGCCGTCACAAGATCGTTCTTCACCACCGCGTCTTCGATCGCGGGATCGAGCGGACCCGAATTGCCAATGCAAGTGGTGCAACCGTAACCCACCGTGTTGAAACGCAGCTTGTTCAAATACGGTTGCAGCCCGGTCTTCTTGAGATAGTCCGTCACGACTCGCGAGCCGGGAGCCAGGGACGCCTTGACCGCCGGGTTGACCTTCAGGCCTTTTTCAACCGCTTTCTTGGCAAGCAACCCCGCAGCCAGCATGACACTCGGATTGGAGGTATTGGTGCAACTCGTGATCGCCGCGATCAATACCGAACCGGTGCCTACCGCCGCCTTCTTCATGGCCGCCGTTTCAACTTTCACTTTCGTGCCAAAGGATTGTCGAGTCTTGCCGAAACCGCCTTCAGCGACAGGACGCTGTACCGCTTTGAAAAATTCGCGGCGCAAATTCTGGAGCTCGATCCGGTCCTGGGGCCGCTTGGGACCCGCAACACTGGGCTTGACCGTGGATAGTTCGATTTCGACCACTTGCGAATACTCGATCTGGCCAGGCTGCGGAATCCCCCACAGACCTTGCGCCTTGTAATAGTTCTCGTACATCTGGCAGTGCGCGTCCGAACGACCCGTTGCTTTCAGGTAATTCACGCACTCTTCATCAATCGGGAAGAAACCCATCGTCGCACCATATTCAGGCGCCATATTGGCGATCGTAGCACGATCAGGTAATGTTAATGAAGCAGTTCCTTCACCAAAGAACTCA
>SXSK01000222.1 GCA_005793375.1 Verrucomicrobiales bacterium
AGGGGCCGTAATTGTTGGAACAATTGGTCACCACCGTTGGTAGTCCGTAGGTGTGATGATACGCGCGAACCAACATATCGCTCGAGGCTTTGCTGGCCGAGTACGGCGAATTCGGCGCGTAGGGTGTGGATTCCGTGAAGAGCCCAGTCGCACCCAGCGATCCATACACCTCATCCGTAGAGACGTGATGAAACCGATGGTCCTGGCCGTCTTTCCACGCATCGCGACAGGCTTCGAGCAGATTGAATGTGCCGACGATGTTGGTGCTGATGAAGTCACCTGGACCGGAGATGGAACGGTCGACGTGAGACTCTGCAGCCAAATGCATGACATGCGTGATGCTGTGGTCGCGCACCACTCGAACCACTTCGGGTTTGTCACGTAGATCCACTTTCTCAAACACATACTTCGGGTGCCGATCGATGGAGCGAAGGTTGGCGAGATGTCCCGCATAGGTCAGCAGGTCCAGATTGACCAACTTCTGAATCTCAGGACGGCCGATGATATGTTGGATGAGATTGGATCCGATGAATCCGGCACCGCCGGTTACGAGAAGGTTCATGGCTAAAGAAACCGTACTTGGGAAAGGTTGGGAACGTTGGTGGTTGAGATTTGTTGGAGGCGGATGGCGTTTCGCGGGCGGTTGCGGGCATCAGGCTTCGCGCTTCCAATTGCGCAGAGAATCCTCCAAGGCCTCTTCCACGGGGCGTATCTTCACGCCCGCAGACAACAGCTTGGTGGTATCCATCACGCAGTTCGAACGTGGGGTTTTGGCGGCGACGCGATAAAAATCCTCATCATTCTCCCAGAACTCAAAACGCTGGGCGGGTTTGAGGTGATGTTCGATGAGTCCAACCACGTGGCGTGTGGTGGTGAACCCAGGATTGGTGACATTGTAAATTCCGAATGGCGCCCGGATTTCCCAGAGATCCAGACAGGCTCGCACAAAATCTGCACGATGAGACACGGAATTCACATTGTCATAAACCTTGGCGTAGCGTTGGACCTTGCTGAGGTAATTGCGAGCACCATCGAATTCATCGAACGGAATTCTCAGGCGCCAGATGTAGCTGTTGCCGATTCCCTCAATGGCCTCTTCGCCGAGGGCCTTGGTGCCGCTGTAGAAACTGCAGGGCGGCTGACGGAAGGAGAAATTGGGTGTGTCGTTTTCACGAAATCCGGCGATGGCCGAAGGCTGGCTCTCGACGATCGACCGCAGCTCCGGGCGAGTCAGATCCTTTTCGATAGTGGTCATACCGTTGCGCGTGACATGGGCGCCTGAATAGATACAGCCCGATGACACATGGCCCCATGGAATGTTTAGAGCGGCACACGCGTGGGCAACGGTCTGGGGGAAGAGAGTGTTGCCCTGGAGTGTGTCTGCTTTGTGTTCCTCACACGCGTCGACATTGGGTTTGCCGGTGTAGCCTGCCGCATTCACCACAAATTCCGGACGGTTCTCACGCAGCCAGGCATGCAAGGAATCGAACCGAGTGTAGTTGAGTTGAGAACGCGACAACGCAACAAACGAACGTGAACGTCGCGTCAGTTCGCCGGCGAAGGCTTGGCCGATGTACCCAGTGCCACCTAGTAGAAGAATCATAGGTTCAATTAACGTTGGCTCAATCGACGGGCTTCCTCGACGACACCCGTGAGATAGTCACGGTATTCGCAGCGCGGCAGTCCATTCACCAGATTCTCGAGTTGTTCGACATTCAGGAACCCTCGTCGACATACGGCTTCCTCGGGGCAGCCCACCTTGATGCCCTGGCGTTTTTCAATGGTCTGAACATAGGCGCTGGCCTCATGAAGGCTGCTGCTCGTCCCGGCATCCAACCACGCAAAACCACGCGCCAACCGGCACACGCGCATCTTGCCGCGACGCAGGTATTCGACATTGACGTCGGTGATTTCCAGTTCCCCACGCGGACTGGGCTTCAATGCCTTGGTAATGGCCAACACTTCGTTGTCATAAATGTACAGACCCGGAACCGCATAATTGCTCCGAGGCTGCTTCGGTTTTTCCTCAATCGAGATCGCCAGGCCGTGCTCGTCGAACTCCACCACGCCATACCGCTCCGGATCATTGACGTGATACCCGAAAATAGTCGCGCCGCCTTCAAATTCCGTGAATGCCTTTTGAAACGAATCGCCACCGTAAAAAATGTTGTCACCCAGAATCAGTGTCACTGGATCTCGCCCAACGAACGAATCCGCGATGAGGAAAGCCTGGGCGATACCTTCAGGTTTGGCCTGCTCGCGATACTCGATCCGGAGTCCCAAACGCGATCCGTCGCCCAGAAGTTGACGGTACCGAGGCAGATCTTGAGGCGTTGAAATCAAACAAAATTCCCGAATGCCACCCTCGATCAAGGTCGTGAGCGGATAATAAACCATCGGCTTGTCGTAGACTGGTTGCAGTTGTTTGCTGGCAACCAACGTGAGCGGATAAAGCCGTGAGCCCGCTCCTGCGGCGAGGATGATACCCTTCATGTGCGCGCAGAGAGTATGGATCCGAGCGTAAATGTCGAATCGGGATTCATTACTCAATTTGTGAATGGGCGCTGAATTTCAATGCTTGCACAGGCTCGACAGCTGCCCCGAACCGGCACAGATTCCCACGCGTGACTTCTGCCGGGTTTTCACAAATTTCACCGTCGATTGTCGCCGAATTCCAATCATTGGTCGGCGCGGATAATGTCATTTCCGGCTCAGCGGAGCTGCTTGTGTATGAATGCGACGCTTACACTTTGGAGAAGCGCCCCCCGCAGGTCGTGGTTCTTCCGCGGACTACCGACGAAATCAGCGCCGTCCTTAAAGTGTGTCGCCGCGAAAACCTGCCGATCATCCCACGCGGTGCCGGTACTAGCCTTAGCGGCACGGTTCTGGCCGTCACCGGTGGCGTGTTGATTGCCTTGACCCGCATGACTCGGATTTTGAGTGTGGATGTCCGGAATCGGCGCGCCTTGGTGGAGGCTGGCTGCGTCAATGCTTGGATCACCAATGCCGTCAAATCCCACGGTCTGTACTATGCCCCGGATCCTTCCAGCCAGATGGCCTGTACCATCGGCGGGAATATTGGGACGAACTCGGGTGGACCTCACACGCTCAAGTACGGGGTCACAACCAATCACATCCTTGGCTATGAACTTGTGCTGCCGGACGGCGAAGTTTTGTGGCTCGGCACGACACCTGAGTGCGGTGAGGATGTCCGCGGCCTCGACCTTCGCGGTGCTGCCATCGGGTCCGAAGGCATGTTTGGTATCGTCACGCGCGCCCTCGTCCGCCTCACTCCCGTTCCTCAAGCCTTCAAAACACTGCTCGGTATTTTCGAGACCGTCGACGACGCCAGTCAGACCGTCAGTGAGATCATTCGAAGTGGTTTAGTCCCCGGCGCCCTGGAAATGATGGATCAACTCATCACTCAGGCGGTCGAGAAGGCTTATCGATTCGGATTCCCAACGGACGCTGGCGCCGTCTTAATCGTCGAGCTAGACGGCCTGGCTCCAGGACTGGAACGACAGGCGGCGCTGGTGATGGAGTTGTGTCGGGCGAATCGGGCGCGCGAAGTTCGCGTGGCTCGTGATGATATTGAACGTTTGGAGATTTGGAAATGTCGCAAACGGGCGTTTGGAGCCATAGGCCGACTCAGCCCAAATTTCCTGACCCAAGATGGCGTGGTCCCAAGATCCCGACTCCCCGAGATGATGCGGTTCATCCAGGAAGTCAGCCGCCGAGTCGAACTGCGAATCCCCAATGTGTTTCATGCGGGCGATGGAAATCTGCACCCACTCATACTTTATGACGAGCGAGATCCGGATCAAGTGCGGCGGACGTTGGTTGCCAGCGAGGAGATACTGAATCGCTGTATTGAGTTGGGTGGGAGTGTCAGTGGCGAACACGGCATCGGGATCGAGAAGGTGGACTTTATGGCGAAGCAGTTCACCGAAGACGATCTTGAGGCCATGCAAGTCCTGCGTCGGGCCTTCGACCCCGAGTTGCGCTGCAACCCGCACAAGATGTTCCCCGGATCTAAGCGATGCGGGGACATTCCCCTGCGAAAGCAAGCCGCCGCATGAGCGGTGGCAATCCCACCACGGGATTAACGCCCGCCGCGACGGCGTCCTTCTGGCGTCGACTGCTCTCCAACCTGACCTTTCAGGTGTTGCTCTCGATCGCCGTCGGGATTGGGGTCGGGCATTTCCAACCGGAAACTGCTGTAAAACTGAAGTGGTTTGCCGATGCGTTCATTGGGCTGATCAAGTGGTTCATCGGGCCGATCATTTTTACCACGGTCACTTTGGGTGTCGGCGGCGCCGGGGACTTGAAACGAACCGGCCGCATCGGCGGCAAGGCGCTTCTCTACTTCGAGGTGGTGACCACGATCGCCTTGTTGATTGGGATGGTGGTGAGTGGGTTGATTCAGCCGGGCGCGGGTATCTCGGCGGCTCGGTTGCCTGCTGAGGAAGTGGCTCGTTATGCCGAAGGCGCACGATCATTTACTTGGGCTGGATTTTTTCTGCACAACCTCACACTTCAGGTGCTGTTAGTGGCGCTTGTCCTCGGTGGGATTCTGAGTGCCATGCCGTGGCGCCATCGGATCTTGGAGCGACTCGAAGACGCTGGCAAATGGGTCTTTGTGGTTCTGCGCTACGCGATGCGCCTGGCACCGTTGGGCGCGTTGGGCGGCATGGCCTTCACCGTGGGAGCTGTCTAAACGGGCCTTCCCTTCTGGTGACACCGCTCAGGTGTTCCGGCTCATTGAGCATCAGACCTAAGGAACCACAGAGGTCGGAAGACACGGAGCGGAAGACGGAAGGCCGGGCTCCTCCTCTGAATCCTAATTCTAATCTCAGTGTCAAACCTCAGGAAAGAATCGGAAGGGGCACGCGGAGACGCGGAGAGGGACGAGTGCTGAGCAGGTCCGGCTGTAATGGTTTCCGCGAGTTCTGCTCCTCCTGTGCCAGAGCCGTGGAACAAACAGCGGCAGAGGACTGTCGCCGTCCTCACGCCGGGTGAGTGGTCGCACTCCCAAAATCTCGCTTTTTCATCCAATTCGATCTATGCTTGGGTTGTGACGCAAAACTGGATCGTACCGATCCTGCTGATCGTGGTGATGGCGTTCTTGATGAATCGCCCCGGTCAGGGTGGCAGCTTGTTCACCAAGGTCAGCGGACCGGCACCTCATTGGGTCATGAATGACCTTGAGGGCAAATCAGTTCATGCGACAAATTTTCTTGGGCGCGTGGTCCTGGTGAATTTTTGGGCGACTTGGTGCCCGCCTTGCCGCGCGGAAATGCGTGATTTCGTTGAGTTCACCAAGAACCACGACACCAACCGGGTCGTCATCATTGGAGCCTCTGCGGATGAAGGAGGACCGCAAGTGGTGAAACCCTTTGTCACCGCATACAAACTGAACTTTCCCATTCTTATGGCGGATGCCGCGGTGATGGAGCAGTTTGGCGGCGTCCCAGGCTTTCCCACGACCTTTATCATTGGTACCAATGGCATGTTTATCTCGCGCCATCTTGGACCGATGTCGAAAGCTGACTTCAAACGGTTCGTGGATCCGTTAATAGGCCTTCGCGACTGACGCCGAAACGTGCACGAAACCAGCATTAATAAAGGGTAAAATGAGCGTTTAGTGGAAAACCGCATCTTGCTTCAAAAGTGCACCATTTCGCACTTTCACTGTCGGAATTTGTCGGAATTTTGAAGGGTAAACTCGTTCCAGGCTGAAGTTGCCGAAATGGGAGTCGATTGTGGTCGGTTTCTGTAGCGATGGTGAAAGCAAGTTTGGGAGCGGAAAGTAGGTAAGAAACCTCAATCATCCTGACAATCACGCCGGGGACCGCCATGGCGGCACCTCACATACCGTTCGGTCCCGCCGTGACTTGGAGCGAACACACGAAGATAATCAGCCGTGGCCTTCCGGCACCTTAGAAAAGCGATCCTCGTGTGTAGCGAATCTAATTGGCACTCGTAGAATCCCCACCAACACATTGATCTACAGCTCGCTCCTAGGTCTCAGCACGTCCCGTCGGGTCAAGGTTGCGTGGGCTCCAACCATGCACTGGAATTGCGCCTTGACTCAGGCAGAACCCAGCCAAAGGGTGGGCAAAATCACGATGACACCGAAAACCAAATCTCGGTCTTCGCGTAACGTCAAAAGGGAATTCCTGCTATGAAATTGATCAAGGAATTTTTCGCTGAGGACCAGATCGAGTTCGATTTATGTCCCGTTACCGAGCTTGGTTCGGGCCTTGGTTGCTAGGTCTCATGCGAACGAAGGAAACCGGGGGGACGAAGCCCTGGCTGGTCTCCCTCGTCGCTTTCTGTAGGGGAACTTCGAATAGCTTCCCGTGAATTAACAGTCAATCGGCCGCCGATCGCTGGTCTGCTGAAACTATCTTCCCCGCGTGCTTCCTTATACCTTCCGGACGAACGTTTCTCCGACAGTGTGTCCGTCAGCTTGGCTGACGTCACGACCTGCTATCCGGGTCAACCGCTCCATCGAGCGGCCGCCCATGATGGTGAATTCCGTAACCGTCAAAGGGTCGGAAAACGAGCGCGCCCAATCTATCAAACGGTCCCGCTGTTGCGCATACGCGTCAACCTAACGGGAGACGGACTTGAGCTTGCGGGTCGGTCGAGCCTTCGCACGCGTTAGAACTACCGTGTTCTTGTCCTCGACCGTCCATTCGAAGTCCTCGCCTTTGACAACTCCCAGCGCCTCGGCCAGCGTCACCGGGAAATTGACGCAGTAGCTCTTCCGCCGCATCCTCGTCCAGGACAGCACCACTCTAGCTCTACCTCACCGTCTAGCCGCCCTGTTTCCGGGGGCTTCCAACCAGTCCTCCGTCAAACAGTTCTCCCTTAAAATTCAGGCCGTCCTCGATCTGGTCTGCAACCGTTGGATCCACTTCAAAATCACACCCTTCACCTGCAACGACCAGTCCGCCTCTCCCGAATTATTGGACCACCTGGAGGGTGGGGACCTTGTGATCCGTGA
>SXSK01000223.1 GCA_005793375.1 Verrucomicrobiales bacterium
ATGGCCGCCCATGCTCACCAACACCTTGCCCCGACTAATCCGAGTCACGCTGGGCGTCGGCACTTCCAATAAGAAGCAACCAGATCAAATCGTCTCGCGTATCATCAGCCTGCCAGGCGCCGGCATCCAAGCGGGACTACAAGGCATGCAAAATTGAGCCCAGCCGCGCCGCGCATGATCACTCGCACGCCCACAAGACACGTTTTCACTAGGCTGCAAACCTCGCAAAAGGGAATGGCTTTGGTCATTGTCATGATTCTCGTCATGGCGCTGGCAGTGATCGTTGGTGTGTTCGCCCATGCCATCAAGGTGGAAACCAAATTGACGGCCAATACCCGTGCGGAATCGGATCTGGAATGGCTGGGCCGATCCGGGGTCGAGGTCGCTCGCTGGGTATTGGCTGAACAAAAACGGTTGCCCGGGCAGAATCAAGTCGATGCGCTCAACCAATTCTGGGCAGGCGGTCCCGGCCCAACCAACCTGCTCGACAACCCATTCGAAGGATGGTCGCTCGATCGGATTGAACTCGGCCCAGGATGGTTCTCGCTCAGGATCATCGATCAGGAACGGAAGATGAACATCAACGCGCTGGCCGATCCCAGGAACCCGGCGAACGCTCTCTTGATGGAGCGCGCCTTAAATTATGCCGGCGCCGATGCCACCGATAGTTCCAGCATCCTCAACGCGTTGCGAGATTGGGTGGATCGAGACCACAATCCATCCACTGGCAGTAGTATGGGCGGCGCCGAGAGCGAGTTTTACCTGAGCCTGGACCCCCCATACATCGCCAAAGATGGGCCGATCGATGACATCACGGAACTGCTCAAAGTGCGGGGAATCACTCCGGAAATTTTCTGGGGCGCAAGCGGCGGTTCCTCCGGCAACGGGGACGCCGGCGATGGAAACGGACGGGGTCTGGTGGACCTGTTCTGCGCACTCTCCAGCCAGCAAGTGAACGTCAACACCGCTTCCGCGGATGTCCTGGCGGTGGTTCTCGGGGTCGACCCCAGCATGGTCCAGGAAACCATCATCATGGCCCGCGCCGGAGATAACGGCGTCGAAGGCGATGAGGATGATCGCCCCTTTCCCAATCCTCAGGTTGCCGCCGCAATGATTGGTCAGAGCGGCGCCGTTGCCGGCGTCGGGGGCGGTGGCACCCCAGCAGCCGCTCCCGGAGCGCCAGGCCCGACGCGGCTCTCCAGTCAAAGCTCCGTCTTCGAAGTCCGGGTCGATGCCCACATCGGCGGCTCCAGTCGTCGATTTGTGGCCATGCTCGATCGACGAAACCCCCGCGACCCGCGCATCCTCTATTTTCGACGAGATTGAGTCACCTCCTCGACTCCCGCTTCGCCGCTCGGAACCCGGATCCGAATCAGAACAGAAACCGCAGGCGCAGGAGCACTGAGCGCTGGCGCGGCGGTTCCATCATGTAGTTGAGGGGGCTCAATTGATAATCCTGGTCCGTCAAATTAAGCAGACTCGCGCTGATTTCAGCGCGACGATGCGGAAATCGGTATCCAATGGTCAGGTCGTGCTGCCAAAAATCCTCACCACCGCGCGCCACAACGAATCCCCGATTGCTCTGATGCCGCCATCGGCTTTCCCATCGGCCGAACAGGCCACTTTCATGGTAGTAGCGAACGAACAACCCCAAATCTCCCAGTGTTGAGCGTTCGTCTTGCTCAATGCTGGACAACCCGGGCGTCCCCGCGAAGATGGATGGAAATCGAGTTTCTAAGCTGGCCTCACTCCATCGATAACGCGCCCCAACCGACCACCGGTCCCCGATCAACTGTCCAAGGTACGCCGAGACCGTTCGCTCTCGAAACTCTAGGGACTGCTCAATTGCCGTGGGCGTCTCCGGCACGGGAAGAACGCCGCGTTGAGTCCACGCCCCCATCAGTCGGTCCCCTTCAGAACTCAATTCCTCAGCCTCCACGCCAAAGAAGGTTCCACCGCCCAAGCGTTGATCCAACCCCGCCTCAATGGTTTGAAACTCCGAACCAGATACCAGTGCGACAGCTGACTCAGGAGCCAGACTTCGGTAGGTCTGAGTGAATCCCGCCAAAACCACGGGCTCAAGCCGCACAGAATCATCAAAATAAAGGCCGCCCAAAGATCGGCTGAATCCCCCCCGTAACAGGGCTCCCTTCCACAAATCCACCTGGAATCCGGCACGAGGCGAAACTTGTGATCGTTCATCATTCTCCAGACTCAACGGCGGCAGATCGGCATTCCGAGGAAACCGTATATGGTGGTAAGCCAACCCCGCGCTCAGCCGCACCGGATCCCACACCCGCCAATGGTAAAGCCCGTAGACATCCGCGCGCTGAAGATCGCCGTCTATGGTCTCCTGTGAAACCACACCACTCAACTGGCGTTCAAGGCGAGACTGCGTTTCGACCTCTCCTGACTGAAAACGCCCGCCCACAACCAACCCATGGCGCTCGGTTTGCCAAAGATGCTGCACCTCAATCGAGTGCAACGTAAAGTCACTGTCCAAATTCAGATCGAAAAACGGATCCGTCCGAACATCGAAAACCCCAGTTGCGTTCTTGCGAAGAAACAACATGGAGGTTCCAGGTTCGCGCAGTTCAAATCGGTCCACCATTCGCGACGCCATCAAGAGGGTATGAGAGCCCGGACCCCACTCATGATGCCAACCAGCAATCAATCCTGGTTCCTGGGAACCAGCGGTATGG
This sequence comes from Verrucomicrobiales bacterium, assembly GCA_005793375.1. Taxonomy (GTDB): domain Bacteria; phylum Verrucomicrobiota; class Verrucomicrobiia; order Limisphaerales; family UBA9464; genus SXSK01. The sequence goes on from SXSK01000223.1 coordinate 2,703, forward strand.
ATTCCTACATTGGCGTTGGCTGGATCCCAATGCCGAGCAACATCTCCGGATCGTCGATGACGATCCGACACTTGAAGGTAGACCGAGTCCGAGGCCGTCAGTTCCTGCTTCATTTGCAGCGACACCCGGGTGCTCTCCAACCATCCATTCGGCTGCTGGCCATTCCAGGAGAGGTATTGGCCGTCCAACGCATAAGACAATCCGTCCAGTTGACCGAACAACGTCGCCGTCTCACTCCAGTCGCCATCGCTCCGATACTGTGTCGAGGAATTGATGGAAACCGACTTGGGTTCGAAGAACCGTTGCATGTCCTGTTCTGAGGAGAATTGTGAGAGATTCCCACCGCCGCGCGGCGCGAGCAGATTGGCCAGCAACAACTCACTCTGCCGTGGCGTTTCGTAACGCAGATCGAAGCGCGCCGGATCCTCCAGCGACCTCAGGCTCCTCGCATAATAGAGGTGGCTGGCAAAATTCGCCGGATCTTCCGACACCGCACGCGCCGCGGATCGATGGGCAACTTCGGAGAATCCTGCGTCTTCGTAAACCGCCGCTAAGTCGGCGCGCCGCACCGCTCGATCTTGATCGAGGAGTAGTCGGGATCGGAATACCTGCCGACCGTCATTGAGGCGGATGGATTCTTCAAGTGCCCGGACCGCTCCATTGATCCGGTGCTGACGATGCAACAGCAGCGACTCGTAGAACCAAGGCGTGGGGTCTGCCGGATCCAATTCGCGAGCCATGTGAAATTCCTTGGACGCCAGTGCGTCGTCACGAAGCTCACTCCACACTTTGGCCAAGGCACTCCGGTAAACAGATCGCTGAGGTTCCAATACGGACGCCACTTGTAAATCCTCGGCGGCGCGCTCCAAATCCCGACCTTGAGCTCGCGCCAATCCACGCCCCAACCATGCCGGTCCATAAGAGCCGTCCAGTTGGATGGCTCGATCAAAGTGACCCAATGCCTCAGCGGATCGGCCTCGCTCCAAGGCGATAAATCCTCCCAAGGCTACCGAAGGGCTGTGGCGTGGACTCAGAGTTAATGCCCGCTGAAGCGCTGCGGCCGCTTCAGCGTAGCGCCCGAAGGAGAACTCCATCTCCGCGAGTCGCCCCCAGCCCAATCCCCATTCCGGTGACCGCTTCACCGCTTCGCGAGCCGCCGACAACGCGTCGTCCAATCGGGAAACCGACTGCAACCAATAGGAGCGCGCCAGCCACTGATCGGCGTTTGCCGGGACTCCACCCGACGATGCAGCATCCAACGTGACTGCAGCCATCAACTCACGCAAGGCTCGGGCGGCATCGTCATGACTCAAAGATGCCAGCATCTCGGAGGCATCGTGAACAGAACCGGATGCCAGCTTCAGTGTTGCCAAAAAAATCGTTCCCGCGGTTGTCTCACTGCGCGAAGCAACGGGGAGCCATGCCACGGCACCCGGAAGATCCCCTTGCCGGTACGCCTCCAATGCCGGCCGCCACGCACGACGTTCTTCATCGGAAAGCGCCAGAGCGACCGCATCCGTGACCGCAGGATAATAAAGCACCCACTGAGCCAAGGCGCGAACGGAAGATGCCGCTGACCGAATCGGCCTAAACCCCTCGCGCAAGACGATACGTTCCCCCGAACGTAGCACCAGCGATTCTCCACTGGCTTGCAGGGCCACTTCGCCATCCAGCAAGGCCAACTCCGTCCCACCGCCGTCCCCACCACTCGTCAGCACGAATTCAGTTCCCCGAATCGCCCCGGATGCCAATGGAGTCTCAAATTCCATGCGAGACGGCTTCTCGCGATTGAAGAAGTAAAGAAGTCCTTGAAGCAGGCGCAACCGCCGCAGGGCACCGGTGAGCTTTGGCGGTTGAATTTCGACCACTGTCGATGGGCCGATACGGACCACGCTCCTATCCGAGAGTTGGAGCACCGCCCGCGAATCCTGCTGCGTCCGAACGCGGTCTCCGGAGTTTAATCGTTGCGCTAGTATCGCCCGCTTCCAAGTGTTAGCTCCCGAAACGGCAATCTCCACGGTGCCACTGAATTCCACAACCTGACTCGCCGGCGCCGATTCCGGAATCTCACCGGATTCAGCCGCGAAACCAGTCGAATCCAGACGAAACAGGGCTAAAAGCAACATCCAAAGCCAAAAACTGGCTGCAATCCCTGAATTCCATCGGAACGAAAAAAGCCTGCTGCAGCCAGTGGCAATTGGGCAACGGACCCCAATCAACCGGCCCGTCCTGGCAATATGACCGCACGACGAGACCCTGGTACGACTCCTCCAAGGAGCCTCATCCGGAGAGACGGTGGGTGGTTGAAGAAGATCGCTCATCGCATGACGCCAACGGCTCGGCGCCCTCATGGGATCACAAGCTAAAAGCGGGCCAGATGCCCGGTGATTAAGCACCAATCTGCTGCGGCTCGCTGTCAGAGGATTTGCGCAGCTCAGGCCATCGTTGTAACCGGCGGAGCAATGTCTGATGGGACAATCCCACCCTGGATGCCGCTTTGCGAATACTGCCATCCGATTGTTCTAACGCACGAGCAATCAATTGGTATTCCTGCTGTTCAATCGGGCTCAGACCAGAGGGGATTACGACCCCAGTCGGAACGGTCTCCATCGAAGAGGGACGCGGGGGTGGGAACGAGGAAGCTGGGAGAAGCGAGTATCCGGTGGTGGGAGCCGACTGTAACCAGGCGAGGTCCAGTGGCAGCCAGTGTTCGCCTGGTACAAGTCTCAGCAATGATCGTTCCAGGAGATTGCGCAATTCGCGAACATTACCTGGAAAGGAATAGGATTGCAGGGCCGCAAGATCCGCCGCCCTCAGGTTGGGACGCACTCGAATGTACTTTTCGCTGAGACCGGTCAGCAACGCCTCAGCCAACGGCTGAAGGTCTTCAATGCGCTCCCGGAGCGGTGGCAATCGAACACTAAAGACATCCAATCGGAAGAGTAGATCCGCCCGGAATCGTCCCTGCGCAACCTCCTGCCGCAAATCCCGATTGGTGGCCGCCACGACCCTTCCATTGAAGCGACGGGTGTTGGTTGAGCCTAGAGAGCGATATTCGTGCGACTCCAGAAACCGCAGCAATTTGGCCTGCAAAGCCAAGGGGATCTCCGCCACTTCATCGAGAAACAATGTGCCGCCTTCGGCCGCTTCCACTAACCCCGTCCGTCGGCGATCCGCCCCAGTGTAGGCCCCTTTCTCGCTGCCGAATAACTCAGCCTCAAACATATCCGATGGCACCGCCGGACAATTCAATGCCACATACCCAGGCTCGGGCTGAAGTTTACCCACCGAAATGCGGTGAAGGTATCGCGCCGCCAAATCCTTGCCGGTCCCCGTCTCACCCAAGAGCAACACAGGCGCTTCGGCGTGCCGCCCAGCCTGTTCCAACTGGTGCACGGCATGACGCATGGCGCTTGAGGCCCCCACAAACGCCGAACCATCCACGGCACGATCCACCGTCAGCATTCGCTGCTTGGCCCGACGCAAACTGGCCGTGAGTTGATCAGCCGTTATTGGCTTGCTCAAATAATCGAACAACCCGTTGCGGGTCAACGCAACCGCTTCAGACAATTGCGGCGCTCCGGTGATCATGATGATCACCGTGTTCGGACATTTCTGCGCCAACCGGCTGTGGTACTCATACCCCGTGCCGTCCGGTAGATAATTGTCTAGCAATACGAGATCGAACGAGCGGGTGGTCAGTATTTGCTGGGCTGAGGCCAAATCTCCTGCCAGACAACAATCCCCACCTTCCGCGCGTATCAACCGGGATATCATCACCGCGAATGCCGTATCATCGTCGATGATCAGGCACTGAAATCCGCTTCGTCCCGAGCCGTTTGCTCCATTCATCATCATGATTCAGATATCCTATTCATGCCGCCATTTCGCTATAGCCACTCATCGTACTCTGCGTTTTGGAACGTAATCCTTGCCGACTTGGCGGCAAGAAACGCACGCTCTCTGACTCACCAGATTCGAAACCTAAAGAACCCGAAACCCGCACTGGATTCGGTTGTATTGACAACCACTTCATCCGACAAACTGACTCCGTTGGTCACCCGATCCCACCCATCACCCTCCAGCGAAATCGACTTCTCCAAAGAAAACGAGATGCCAGGTCTTGCGGCGGTCCTCAATTGAAGCCACCCGAGCTTCCGATCCACCTGGATCCGCGCCGCCACCACCAATTGAAGCCTGGCCGAGGAACTCGTCACCACTCCAGAAGCGTTGCGAACCTGGACCTCGTACAATCCAACATCCTTCGGTTGAGTCACGTCTCGCCTCATCATAGCACTGGTCTCCCCAACAATCGGTTTTCCGTCCAGTGACCATTGATAGTATAGCGGCACCCCCCCTTTGGCAGCGACGGTCAGTTGGAACGGTTGTCCAAAGCCCACTTCTTGGTCGATCGGTTGTCGCTGAATGCTCGGAGCGCCGGTTGAATCAGTCGGTTTGAGCTCGTAATTGAGATAGGCCAACCCCCGCGCTCCATTCACCCCGTCCACGACCACCAGGTATTCCACACCTTCGTCCACCGCGACATCCAACCGACTGGTTCCATTCAACCCCGAGTCGACGTCACACCCCAGATTTCGCAAATCCCCGTAACCCTTCAACGGAACCGGGTACCCATAGATCGCCAATACCGTGGCAAACCGACTGCCTTCCGTATTGATCTGGAGTCTTCCAGAGGCAGGAGCCCGATACGAAAACCAGTAGGAAGCCCCCCCTTTAACCCCACAATGATCGGGCTCATCCGCATCGCGCAAACCAAACGTGGTGCTAAAGATTTGGGTTCCTTTGTAGCCGCGCGAAACCCCATCGTGCAACCCAACTTGGCGAGTGGAGGCGGGCTTAGTGGCATCTGCCAACGGTGCTGGTCCCGCGCCCGAAACCACATCCAGCATCTTGTCCCGAGCCAAGACGAACATCTCACCTTGATCGTTTGACTGAATTTCGATCGGTTCGCTAAACCAAACCAAGTCGTCGTTGGCGTAACGCATCTTATAAACACCCGCCTGAACCGCCTGGAAATCATCCACAACCCACGTGGGACCACTCGCGCCGGGAATTACAGCACCATTGAGATACCATTGATAGTTACCTCCCAAGGCGTCCTGGACCGCAGCCGAAATCGCGAATGAAGCCCCGAGTTTATAGGCACTATCTTGTGACCGATTGAATCGAATACGGAAAGGATCCTTAAAGGGGCGCAACTTCCATCCCAATCGAATCGTTCCCACCGCACCAGCATATCCATCCACCGCAATCTCGTAGGTCCGGCCTTCGATCACTCCCACTTGCACCCGCGCTGTCTGCTGGTCGTCGACATCGTCATTGCTCGCCTCAGCCGTCAGCTGTTGGAAAAAGGATTCGCCCCCGGGCACCAACCCGGTCAGGTAGACACTCAGGAGTGTGTCAAATGTACTCCCATCCGTGTTGAACGTCACCACCCCCGTCTTCGGCGCTTTCCAGGAAATCCACATGGAATGACCGCCTCGCTTCCCACCATGCAACGGTTCACCGGGATCTAGTGTGGCGCCCACGTTGGATCCCTCCAGTATACCAGCCTCCTCGGCCAACACCTGCCTGTCCCCCGGTTTATCAGAGAACTCGGCAGCATGGGTGAACACGACCAGGAATCCCCAGCCGATCACCGCGGCGAACCAGCGCCGCCAACTCGTTGTCTCACGAAACCACATGGACGTTTCTCGATTCCCACCTCAGTCGCCATCTATCACTAGCTCGGCCACTTCCAACCCGAATCCTCCCCATTTCAATTGAGGTTACGACTAAGGGGACAAGTCAGTTTTGACGACCTCATCACTACAGCATCATGCCTGCCAACTACTAAGTAAACTCCGAAATGGACCAAAAATAAGCACCTCAAACCACTCTTCACTAATAAATCCACGTAATCGGACCAAATATTATCAAAATGGACCACTGAAGGTCGCCGGTCGGTCCAACCCACCTGCGTTGTTCGTCCGCAGTTGTACTATAACGTACTGAATGCCCGTTCCGGATAGGTCACAAACGAGTCAAGAGGCACTAAACTTCACCAGGACTGCACGCCAGGTTCCGCTCATCGCGAGACCAGTATGGGGATGCACTTGTGTTCTTGAAACAGCCTGACAATGCTCGGTTGCTCGCTATGGAACCTCGTTGCTCATTTCTTACTCTCACAATGATTTGGGCTCTCGGTTTCGGTGCATTGGGCGTTGAAGCCCCCAAGGCGGCCCGGTCCGTGCATCTCGGATTCCCAGCCTCGGACGGCGTTGCTTTTGCGCTGGACATGGTGGTCGAAAAGTCGACTCCCGGCAGTTACTTTATGGCCTGTGGTTGGAATACAGGCTATTTCGGAATCCAGGAGCTTTCCAAAGATCGGAAGGTAGCCATCTTTTCCGTCTGGGATCCCACCCAGGGCGATGATCCCAGCGCTGTCAAAACCGAAGAACGCGTTGAATTGTTGCACCAAGATCCCTCCGTGAAGATCAAACGATTCGGTGGCGAGGGCACGGGCGGCCAATGTATGACCGAGTTCAACTGGAAGCTCAACGAGACCAACCGCTTTCTGGTCGCCGCCACCATACAAAGCAACAAAACCGCCTACGCCGGCTTCCTCTTCGACCCCGCCCGAAACTCGTGGCGCCATTTGGTAACGTTCCGCACCCGCACTGGCGGCCTGCCCTTGAGGGGCTATTACTCGTTCGTCGAAGATTTTCGGCGGGACAGCCGAAGCGCCTTGGAAACACGCCGAGCACGTTTCGGAAACGCCTGGGTGTGCAACACCAATGGCACCTGGTCGGCGCAAACCAACGCGCGCTTCACTGCGTCCAGCGCGGAGTGGGAAGCTAAAGACACCATCAACGCCGGCATCACCGAGGGATGGTTCTTCCTTGAGACCGGGGGTGCCGTCTCTCAGACACAGGCGCTTCGTTCCACCCTATCGTTGCCCGAATCTCCCCGCGAACCCAAGTTTATCCCGTTGGAGTTGAATACGCTGATCAAGATCGCGACGAAGCCTTGAACGAATCAGTTGGTTTTTACGCGGTTTCCCTCAAACTGGCGCCCCGATGATTACGCGATATTCGCGCCCGGAGATGCGGGCGATTTGGACGGATGAAAACAAATTAAAGATTTGGCTGGAGATCGAACTCCTCGCCAGCGCGGCCTTGGTGAAGGAAGGGGTCGTCCCCGCCAAGGACTTTGCCCGCATCAAGGCCGGTTGCGATGTCTGGTTAGCCGATCTCCCAGGATTGGTCTCCCGCCAACGGGAACTCGAAAAAGTCCTCAACCACGACGTCATTGGCTTCACCACGGCGGTCGCCGAAAAGATCAACCATACCGCCAGTCGCTGGTTTCACTTTGGCCTCACCAGCAGTGACGTCGGCGACACCGCTTACGCGGTCCAGATGTCTCAAAGTGCCGACATCCTCATCGCGGATGTCAAAACCCTGCGCACCAGCATCGCCAAGCGTGCCCGAGAGCACGCCTTCACGCCCTGCATCGGGCGCAGCCACGGAATCCACGCCGAGCCCACAACGTTCGGGCTCAAATTGGCCCTGATGTACGACGAGTTTGGGCGGGCGCTCCAGCGCCTGGAACGTGCCCGTGAGGTCGTGGCTGTCGGCAAGATCTCGGGAGCGGTGGGTACCAGCGCGCACTTGTCGCCACGCGTCGAAGCATCCGTTTGCAAGAAACTCGGGATCCGTCCTTCTCCCATTGCCACACAGGTCATCCAACGCGATATCCACGCGGAGTTTCAATCCGTACTGGCACTGGTCGGCGCGAGCATGGAACGTTGGGCGGTTGAATTCCGCCACCTTCAACGCACCGAAGTGCTGGAAGCGGAGGAACCCTTCACAGCCGGCCAAAAGGGCAGTAGCGCCATGCCACACAAGCGCAACCCCATCACCTGGGAACGAATCACGGGCCTTTCTCGAGTCCTTCGTGGCAATGCCATGGCTGCGCTGGAAAACGTGGCGCTCTGGCATGAACGCGATATCAGCCACTCGAGCGTCGAACGGATCATCTTCCCCGATTCTTGTACACTTCTGGATTACATGTTCGGCCTCATGACCCGTCTCATGGATGGGTTGAACGCCTATCCCGACAACATGCGCCGAAACCTTGGCCTCAGCCTCGGCATGTGGAACAGTCAAACCGTCCTGCTCGCGTTGATCCGAAAGGGACTGACCCGCGAGGAGGCCTACGTGTTGGTCCAGAACAACGCCATGAAGACCTGGGAAGTCAAACACGCGGGCCGAGACGACGTCGACTTCCTGGAAGTGCTGAAGGCTGACCCTGCGGTTTCAAAACATTTCAAAAAGGGAGAACTCGAATCGTTGTGCTCACTCGAATTCCACCTCAAGGAGGTCAAGACCCGGTTCAAACAGGTGGGGCTTCCTCTCGGTTCGTCTTAGCAAACCAGGGCCGAGTTGCACACGGCGAAAATCACGCAATGCAGCCACTCTCGAATGCTTTGTTTCGCGAAGTGCGCCCGGATTTTTTCCGAGTGCTCAGCGGGCCACTCGCCCACCTTTATGTGAACGCACTGGATGCCCTCGAGCGCGAATCGTCCCAACGCAGCGAGGGCCTGGAACGAGAGGAAGCCGTAGCCCTTGTGGAACAAGTGGTCGAAGCCCACCTAGATATCGCGGCGACGTCCGACGAATCTCTCGCTCAGGCAGTCACCACTCGCGACAAGGCCCGCGCGATTCTGGACACTCTGCGTGCAACAGGCTGGGTGCAGGAAGAAGAACGCACAAACTGGCAACGCCTGATCTTCTTCGATCCCAACGGCTCCCTGCTCCTCCACGCCCTTCGCCAGATCGCCTTCCCTGATGCCGCCGTATTCTCGGATAAACTGGTCAATGTGTGCGTGACGTTGTCGCGCCCCGATGCCCTCGCCGATCAACCCTGGGCACAGATCGAAACCTGCGTGGCGAATGTTCAGGGTGGCTTAGCTGAGTTGCGCGCCATGCAGAAGTCCATCGAACGCCACACCCGCCAGCAACTCGCCGCCACGACCCTCAAAGAAAACCTCGCTCTGCTGTTCGATCAGTTTGCGGAGCGTATTGGCCGGGCGTGCTACGCCCAACTCGTCCACGCTCGGATGCCCACCAAGCTCGCCGAGACCCAACGCGCCTTGGATCATCTCGATTCCAACGCGCACTTGCTCACCGAAATGCAGTCCGAAGTGCTTCGGCGCGACCCCGGTCTCTCCGCCGAATCGGCCATGGCCCGCGTGCGACTCCGCTTGAACGAACTCCAGGAGATGCTTCACCAAGTGGAGCCGCTCGCCGAGACCATCGATCGGCGAACCGCCGAATTTGCGCGGCGCTCGCAAGCCCGATTTCGTTACCTTCAAGAAACCACCAGCGAAAACCGATCCCGGGTTCAAACGTTTTTCGAAACACTCAACCGTCATTTCGCCGGCCGCCGGGTCATGGAACTGGAGGACCTAGGTATTGAGTTTCCAAAACTTCTCTTGCACGAAGTGCAGCTGTTCGGAGGACTGGAGTCCCTCTACTCTCCGCGATTGCGCCGCGTCGCTGGCGAAATAGAGCCGATGGAGGATGTCGACCCCCATCAAACCGACCGAGCCATCGCTCAACTCGAAAGCAATCTACGCGACTCCCTCACCGTCGGTCGGGCAAACCATTTCGTCACCGAACTGCCCGGATCCCGCGGCGCCCAGTATACCTCCCAAGACCTCCTCCGCGACCACGTCCGCAATGACGAGGACGTCGCCAGTCTCATCGCCTGCCTCCTTCATGCCCGCTCGGCCGACGCCCGATTTGACGTCCAAGTGCCCCGCAGCGATGGCGACCTCGACACAGGCGACTTCGATCAGAAGCTTCTGTATCGGATCGAGCGGTTTGTCCTAACCAAAAAATGAATTCCGAAGCCGCAACTCCTGCTCCCTCGGCCCAATCCCCATCGAGCCTGCTATCAAGGCTCCAACCACTCGACCGCGAACGTCTCGGCGAGGCGGTCCGACATCTGCTCGCCCATGGTTCCATCCTGGGCCTCGAGCCCGGCCAAAATGCCCTTTATCAATGGTGTCACCAAAACCGCGACTGGCTGGAGGACATCGCCGGGTTGATGTCGCTCAAGTTGCATTGGGATCACCAGGAACGCGCCGTGCAGGCGGTGCCCGAGGACGCCTCATTTCTGCTGCGGGTGAAACTGGATGCCACGCTCGTCCTGCTGACGCTCTGGTATGAATTCGACACCGCCATTCGGGATCGAGGTGAAAGCCCGCCCGTGCGACTCACAGCGCAACAGTTGAACGATTCCCTCGCCGCCAAGTTCGAACCGCTCCGCAAGCATCTGCCCAGCCCATCCCGTCTGCGGGAAATCCTCGCACTGGCTCAGCGCAAGAATCTATTGCGCTATACCCCAGACCCAGCCCCCGAACGTACCCTCATCGAGGTGTTCACCACGCTTAAACGCGTGATTCCCTTCCAGAACATCGACGAATGGAACCAAAACGCCGATCGCCACCTCGCTGCCGCGCTTTCCGCAGATCCTCCGAACCGTTCCGATAGCACTGCGACAGGCACTGACAATGAGAACGATGACCTACACAAGGACGCATGACCACTCGCACCATTCGTCTCAGCCGCATCCACGCGCTCAACTGGTATGGCTACAAGGATACCATCCCAGTCGAAGGCAATCTCCTGCTGGCTGGTGTCACCGGCTCAGGCAAATCCATCCTGATGGACCTCGTGCAACTCGTACTGGTCGGCGACCAGCGCCTCGTACGTTTCAACCAGTCCGCCACCGGCGATCGCTCCGATCGATCACTCAAAGGTTATTGCCTCGGCGATACCAAACACGAGGAGAACGGCGTCACGCAATACATGCGGACCAGCGCTATCACGTACATCGCCCTGGAGTTCACCTGGCCCAATGGCAAACGGGTCGAAACCTGGGGACTGCGGGTCGAGTTCGGCAGCGCTGCCGAATCCCAGGGCAGAGTCACTCCATTCTTCATTCCAGCCAGTCTGCAACGCAGCGATTTCCTAGACATAGAAAAGCGTCCACTGGAACTGACCGCGTTTCGCGCGCTCGCGGAAAGCCGCGCGGCTGCCGATGGCACCACGGGACGGCTCTACACGGAAGGTCTCGAAGCTTACTTGCGCGACATGGCGCAACCCGCCCACTTGAATTTTGATCGCGGTGTCTTGCGCGCCCTATTGCCGACCGCGATGTCGTTCACCTTCCTGCGAAGCTTTAACGAGTTCGCCCGTGTATTTATCCTGCCCGCCGACAAATTGGACGTGAGCGATGTCACCTCCAGTTACCGCACCTTCCTTGGTTACGAGCGCGATCTCAACGAACTCAATGACCAATACGAGAAACTTCTGGGAATCCGATCGGTGTTTGTTCGCTGGAATGATCTGATTCGCGATCGCGCCCTGGCCCGCTTTCTCGAAGTCCAGCTGAGCCACGAATACGCCGCCGAACAGCTCCACTCCGATGAAGCCCGGCTCGTCACGCTTCAAAAAGCCTGTGCCGCCGAGGATGCTCGCCTGCTGGAACTCGAAGCCCAGATCCCAACCCGGCAACGCCAAATCGACGGACTCAAGGCTGCCATAAACGAAACTCCCGAAGGCCGCCTTTATAGCGACCTCAAGTCGCGCAACGAACGGTTGACCACACAGATCTCCCAACTCAGCGACGTCGGCAAATCCCTCGACCAAGCGCTCGCCACGCGTCTTCGCCATGCCAACGCCTGGTTGCAGGAATTGCACAGTCTGCCTCTCGAGCTAGAACCCGCCCAAGTCCACGGCTTTGAACGGGCACTCAAGGCCGCCGAAACCGGGGGAGTAACCCGGGCCGGTGAAACGCTGGCACTGTTGCGCGATGCCGCCCAAAACGCTGCCGCCGCCGCCATCAAGGCCGCCGCACAACCAATCCGGCGCCTCTCGGAGGTGCGCCAGCAATCCGGCGAATTGCGCGATCAGATCACCCTGCTCAAGGTCGGCAAACTGCCGGGCGGCAACTCGCGGGTCCTCGACGCCCTCAACCACGAATTACTCCCCAGCGGCTCAGAGCTCCCAGCCCAACCGCTTTGCAAACTCTGCGAAGTGACCGATGAACGGTGGCGCCCCGCCATCGAAGTCGCCTTCACACGCAAGTTCGCCATCGTCGTCGCTCCAGAAGATTACGATCAGGCCGAAAAGCTCTACCACTCCCTAAAGCAATCGGAGCTCGGTGGGAGCACCAGCCGGGAATCACTAATCCACCCGGGGCGCGCACTGAAACTGAGCAAGCCGGTCCAAAAAGGTTCGCTCGCTGAAAAACTTCACACGCAACATCCGGTCGCCAAAGCCGTCGTCAGCCACCTGTTCGGCGCCCTGATCTGCGTCGAACATCGCGAGCAACTTCGGGATCACGAGTACGCCATTCTGCCCGATGGCTTCATGACCCGTGGTCCATTCGTCGAGCGCAGCCGCTTCTATGATGGCAATCCATTCATCGGCAGCAAGGGACTCGAACAACAGCGATTGTGGAAGGAGGAACAGGTGGTCAAACTCGAAACCGAGGAACGCGGTCTCATCCCGCTCGAACGTGCCCTCCGATCGCTGACCGAGGGTTGGCGCGAGCCTTTCGACGTCTCCCCGAGCCTCTATCAGGATCTGGCACGAGCCCAACAACTCCCTCGTCTCAAAGAGGAACTCCAGGAAAACATCGCGAAATTGCAAACCATCGACCGGGCACGATTCGACGAACTCGCCCGGGAATTGGTCCAACTCGAAACCCAACTGCGGCAGTGGGAGGAGGAACGACGACGCATCGACCGCAGCGACCAGCGCGCGGATCTGCGATTGATGAACCGCCGCGTTGAGCAGGCGCGTACTGAGGTTCGCAACTGCTTGGACCGATTGGAGCAGATCCGGGATGAAACGGATATTTCCCCTTGGCTGAAACGTTTGGAGGAGCTTCGGGCCAATCAGCTCGCCGCGTACCCGGCCAAAGAAATCGCTGCCGCTCGCTTTAATAAGCAGTTCCATGACTGTGATCGCGATGCAGCAGCCGCCCGCGAAGATCTCCGAGCCCGCCGCCGCGAATTGGCCATGGCCCATCCAAAGTTCGACGACCTGCCCATCGATGCCGAATCAAACTCGGCTTTCGACAAACAGCTCACCAAACTCCAGGAAGGTGAGATTCCTGAATACAGGGATAAAGCCAAGCGCGAGCGGCTCAGTTGGGAACGGCTGTTCCGCACTCAAGTCCTCGAAAAACTCTACGGCGCCCTGAGCGAGGTGATCAACAGCCTCACACTACTCAATACCTCCCTCAAAAAACGCCCCATAGGAAATCACACCTACCTGATCAGCTACCGCAAAAACCCTGATTACAAAACCTACCACGAATTGCTCGAAGCCGCCGCCCTCGCCCGCGAGGATGACTTGTTCTTCGCCTCCGCCGACGTGCGTCTGCGCGAGGCCATCGATCACTTCTTAAAAACGCTGACCGAAGCCCCGGATAGCATCGAAGCCACACGCCTGCTCGACTACCGCCACTATTACGAGTATGACATGGAAGTGGTCGAACTCGACGGTCGAAAGACCAGTGTCGACAAGCACTCCGGTAAGTTCAGCGGTGGCGAAAACCAGTCCCCTTATTTCATCGCCATCCTCGCCTCCTACCTCCGAGCTTACCGCCGTTACGCAACACGCCGACAGGAACCGACTCTCGGTATCGTCCCCATCGACGAGGCGTTTTCAAAGCTCAGTGGCGAACGCATCAAGGACTGCATCACGGCACTCAAGGCCTTCGACCTTCAAGGCGTCTTTTCCATGAGCACCGGCAATATTCCCTACGCCTTCGAGCACTGCGATTGGCTCGTGGTTGTCTCGAAAGACGAACGACGCCTCGGCAAAAAATTGGAGATCCGCAACATCCCAGTCAGCTTGGCACGCGACTCCGATGACGCCCGGCGTCTCATGCACGAATAAACCACAGAGGTGCTGCCATGACGCCACGGCTTCCTAATTCGACTTCAGATCCGAGGCGGCCCACGGCGATTTTGGAAGCCTTGGCCAGACGCTATGAGCGCACTCAGGGTGGCCGCACAGGCGTCGTTGCGCGCGATCTAATCCTGGATGTGGAAGACTTGTTCACTGACGCCCGCGCCAACGAGGGCGAGCGTCGCGCCATCGCTGAGCACGACCTCCACGAAGCCGTACACCAAGGCATCCTTCGCATCGACCCGCTCCATCGTCGCGACCCAAGGAGCATCGGCCAAATACGATTCTCGGTTGCCGACGAATCTAAGCTCTATTCTCGACTGGCACGCCCTTCACCCACGCAACAGCGCCACGCCCTGGCGACCCTCTTCGAGACCGCGTCAACAGCATCAGTCCCTGCACTGTGGAGAGAATCTTGGTTGGATTGGTGTCATCGGATGCAACAAGCTGCACTCGCAGGTGGCTCGATCGCGCCCTTCGAACGTACTGACTTCGAGGCCAATCGCGAGCTGCTAGACTTGTTGCCGCGACTACTGGCCTGGGAAGGCGAGTCCCTGGTCCGGTTCGCGAGCTGTGTGCTTTGTGGCGATTCCAAACGGCTTGAGGACCTTGCAACCTTCGAGCGAGACAGCCAAAACTACGGCCGGTTGCGTGGAAAACTTGGACGTATTCTTTCCGAAATCTCCAGCAACCGGGTGAACAGCCTCGACGATTTGGGCATCCTGCCGAATCCACGCTCCGTGCTGGTCCATGGCCCACTCCAACTGCGATTCGGCGATGAGTGGCTGAACCTGGGCCTTCTCCAGGGCCCCTGCCGACTCTCCCAAGTCGATGTGTGCCGCGTCAATGAGTGGCGCACGGCGGCGGCCCGCTGCCTGACCGTGGAAAACGAAACCACCTTCCACGAGCTCGCCAAATTGCGGAGTGGGGAGCTCTTGGTGCAGACCAGCTTTCCAGGATCTGCCACCATCGAATTACTCAAACGAGTCCCGGCTGGAATGGAGTTTTGGCATTTCGGCGATAGCGATGAGGCTGGATTCGAGATCCTCCGTAACTTGACCGAAAGGACCGGTCGCCCCTTCCAGCCACTCCATATGGAACGCGGACGCGTTCCCTTTGAGCAAGAAGCACTGGGACGCCCTAAAAAGGCCAGTTGGCCGTTTTATGAATAGCGGTTGCTTTGGGCAATTCGGCGTCATCCTGGAAAGTGCTGACTCGTGCAAGGACTGGGTGGACCAATCGCTATATTTCAGTCATGCTGAGTTTAAGTTCAGCCTCAAATGAAACGCTTTCGCTTGCACCGCAGTCGGCCGAGTATCGCAGCTCGCCCTCGCCAGTTGGCATCCACTGGCAATCGAATTTGGCGCCGATGGATCACAATGGTTGGCGCCTGTATACTCTTCAGCACCACGGGTATCGCTACCGCCGCTGGCAAAGTGGAATTCAATCGCGATATCCGACCAATACTCTCGGACAATTGCTTCGCCTGTCATGGTCCCGATACCAAAAAGGTCAAGGGCGGCCTTCGCCTCGACCTCCGCGAGGAAGCCGTTAAGCCGGCTAAATCCGGCAAGGTCGCCATTTCGACCGGAAATCCGAAGGACAGCGAACTCGTCCATCGGGTGCTGACCACCGACGACGACGATTTGATGCCGCCGAAGGAGTCCCACAAGCTGCTGACTCCGGCACAAAAAGAGTTGCTGCAGCGGTGGATCGCCGAGGGCGCGGAGTACCAAGGGCATTGGGCTTACCTGCCACCGGTAAAACCACGGGCGCTGTCCGGGGTCAAAGCCATTGATTACCTGGTTGGCAAACGCTTGAAGGAAGTCGGGCTGACCCCGTCACCCGCGGCGGATCGCCGAACCCTCGCTCGGCGGCTCAATTGGGACATCACGGGTCTGCCGGCACGTCCCGCCGAAGTTTCGGAGTTCGAACAGGACTCCTCCCCACAAGCTTACGAACGCCGTGTCGATCGGCTTTTAGCGTCCCCCCAATACGGAGAGCGCATGGCTATTGGCTGGCTGGACGTCGTCCGGTTCGCCGACACGATCGGCTATCACTCGGACACCCCGCGAGATATCTGGCCCTATCGGGACTATGTGCTTCGGGCGCTGAACGCCAACAAACCCTTCGATCAATTCACGCGGGAACAACTCGCGGGCGATCTTCTGCCGAACCCGACACAAGAACAACGGATCGCCTCCGCCTTCAATCGATTGCTGCTCACTACGGAAGAAGGTGGCGCCCAGGAGAAGGATTACGAGTCGCGCTACCTCACGGACCGCGTCCGGGCGGTCGGTGCCGTGTGGCTCGGCCAGACCTTGGGATGCGCCCAGTGTCATGATCACAAATTCGATCCGTCGACCATGCACGATTTCTACTCGATGGGCGCGTTCTTCGCGGACATCAAGGAACCGATCATCGGAGGTCGCGGTCCTGGCATGCTAGTTCCCACTGAGGACCAGGCGCCCGAGCTCGAGCGCCATCAAAAAGCCGTGGAACTATTTCAGAAAGATTTTGATGGGACCCATACTGAACTGGCAGACGCCTTTGCTCTCTGGGAAACCCAGCAAACAGAAGCCTTCAAGGCCGAATCGCTCTGGACCCGACTCAAGCCAGCCAAGGTGGAATCCACCGGTGGCGCGACGCTTAAGGTCCGCGATGACGCCTCAGTCGTCGCGAGCGGAAAGAACCCCGAAAAGGACACCTTCTCGTCACGGTTCACCAACACCTTCGCCGCCGTGGTGGGATTGCGTATCGAAGCCTTGCCCGATGATTCCCTGCCCGCCAAAGGGCCTGGCCGCGCCGCCAACGGAAACTTCGTTTTGACCGAAGTGGTTGCCCGTATCGAACGTGAAGGGGTCAACCCGCGCGCCCTCCGGTTTGCGAGTGCACGCGCCACACTGGAACAATCCACGCTGGTCGAGAATAACCCCTACAAACTCTGGTCGGCAGCCTCGGCCATCGATGGCGATATCAAAGGCGACACCGCCGGTTGGGCCATATTGCCAAAGGTGGGCCAAGCACATCAGTTGTTGTTAGAATTTGCCAATCCCCTATCGGTCGCCGAAGGGGAGACATTGGTCGTGGAGTTGCAAAACAACCACGGCAACGGCAGCCATACCCTCGGTAAGTTCCGAATCGCTACCGCCACGTCTGCCGACGCCATTCGCGCACCGGGTGCCTTGCCGCCACCCAAGGAAATTGCGGATCTCGTCGCTATTCCAAAAACCCAGCGCGACGCGGCGCAGCGCGAGAAGTTGTTCGCCCAGTTCAAGAACGTCGCTCCCGAATTGACCGAGTTGCGCCAACGCCTTGCGGACGCCAAGAAGACGCTCAAAGATTTCGAGGGAACCGTGGCGCGTTGCCTGGTAACCGAGGTCTCTGAAAAGCGTCGTACGGTTCGCATCTTGCCCCGTGGCAATTGGATGATTGACACCGGCGACATGGTAGAACCGGCTTTGCCCGCATACCTCACCCAGCGATCCACTGGGAGCGACGGACGACGGTTAACGCGGCTGGACCTCGCGGAATGGTTAGTTTCACGCGACAACCCACTGACGGCTCGGGTGGTCATGAACCGTTTGTGGAAACAATTCTTTGGCACTGGCCTTTCCAAAGTGTTGGATGATCTGGGTGCCCAAGGCGAACCCCCGCCAAACCAGGCACTTCTGGATTGGCTTGCCTGCGAATTCATGGATAGCGGCTGGGACCTCAAACACATAGTGCGATTGATCGTGATGAGCGACACCTACCGGCAAACTTCCGCCGCCTCCAAAGAGCTCCTGGCTCGGGATCCCTTTAACCGTGAACACGCCCGGCAGAGCCGGTGGCGCGTCGACGCAGAACTCGTTCGCGATGGCGCCCTGTCGATCTCTGGATTGCTGGTGCCCACGCTGGGCGGGCCGAGTGCGCGCCCTTACCAACCCGAAGGTTATTGGGAGAACCTGAACTTCCCGCAACGCACCTACGAGGCCAGCGCTGGCGCTTCCCAATACCGCCGAGGCCTGTACACGTGGTGGCAACGGTCGTTCCCGCACCCCAGTATGGTGGCTTTCGACGCCCCCAGCCGCGAGGAATGCGCTGCCGAGCGGACACGTTCCAATATTCCACAGCAAGCGTTGGTGCTGCTCAACGATCCCACCTACGTGGAAGCCGCGCGCGCCTTCGCCACCCGGATTCTCACCGAGTGCCATGGCGATGCGACCCAGCGAATCACCTGGGCATGGCGCGAGGCACTCGCTCGAAGTCCCCAACCCAGCGAACTGGATACCCTTCGCGCACTCCTGGAAAAACAACTGAGCGAATACCGGGCGGATCGCGCTGCGGCCGAAAGTTATGCCAAAGCTGGATTGAAACCCCTACCCAACGGATTGGACACCGCCGAACTCGCCGCCTGGATCAATGTGGCCCGCGCCTTGCTGAACTTGCACGAAACCATAACACGCTCCTGATGTCGGCTGCCCTTCCATCGCTCACGCGTCGCGCCTTTCTCAGTCGCGTCGGATGTGGAGCTTTGGCACTCCAATCGCTAATGTTGGGCAACTCTGCTGCGTCGACTCGTTGGAGGGGAGCGGTGTCCCCAGCCAATCTCATACCCAAAGCCAAACGGATCATCTGGCTTTACATGTCGGGTGGCCCATCGCACCTCGAGACACTGGATCCCAAACCTCAGTTGGCCCGGCTTCATGGCCACCGTATGCCGGAATCATTCACCCGAGGTCAACAAGTCGCCCAGCTCCAAGGTCAGGAACTGAGATGCTTGGCGCCGCAGTTTCCGTTTCGCTGTTTCGGTCGATCCCGCGCCCAGTTCACCGAGCTGTTTCCACACATTGGCACCGTGGCCGATGACCTCTGCATCGTCAGGTCCATGACCACGGACGCTATCAATCATGACCCCGCTCACGCCTTGATGAACACCGGGTCCATGATCTCCGGCCGACCTTCCATGGGTTCTTGGGTGCTCTACGGGCTCGGAAGCGAATCGCAAAACCTTCCAGGGTACATCGTCCTGACCTCAACCGAAGGCCGCAGCCCTCAACCATTATCCCAGCGGTTCTGGCACAGCGGCTGTCTCCCGGGCGAATTCCAGGGCGTCCCGCTCCGTTCTCACGGCGATCCCGTGCTCTACCTCAGCCGCCCCCCAGGCGTGAGCCTCGGTCAGCAGCGCGACGTCGTGAAATCGGTCCAGTCCTTGAATCAACAATTGGATGCGGCAGATCCAGACCCCGAGATCGCCACTCGAATCGCCCAGTATGAAATGGCCTTCCAAATGCAAAGCGCCGTGCCAGAATTGGTCGACCTTTCAAATGAACCAAAACACGTTCTGAAACGTTACGGATGTCAGCCGGGGGATGGTTCTTTCGCCTCGAATTGCCTCCTAGCGCGACGTCTCGCCGAACGCGGCGTGCGTTTCATCCAGCTCTACCATCGGGATTGGGATCATCACAACGACCTCGTTCGCTTCATCCGAGGCAACGCCGCCAGTGTGGACCAAGCGACCGCCGCTCTCATCACCGATCTCAAACAGCGCGGACTTCTCGACGACACATTGGTCATCTGGGGCGGCGAATTTGGTCGAACCCCCATGTCCCAAACCAATAAGGGCGGTCCAGGGCGGGATCATCATATGAAGGCCTTTTCCATGTTCTTCTGCGGCGGCGGAATTCGCCCCGGCGTCACCTACGGCGCCACCGATGATCTCGGTTACCACGTCGTCGAAAACCAAGTCCACGTGCATGACTTGCACGCGACACTACTCCATTTACTCGGCATACACCATGAACGTCTGAGCGTCCGATTCCAAGGCCTCAATGTCCGACTGACCGGCGTTGAAGGCCCCAGAGTCGTCACCGAGATCCTCGCATGAATCCATTGAATCTGTCCTCACAATCCCCCGCCTGGCATCGCGACGTGCAACAACACTTCGCCCAACGCCAGACTCGTCGCGCGTTTCTGGGCCGTGCCGCGCAAGGCATCGGCGGACTCGCGCTAGCCTCGATGCTCACCCCAAATTTATTGCGCGCCACCGGGACCACCACCAAACGCGACCGCTGGACTGGGGTCATTAAACCTCACGATTTTCCACCCAAAATCAAACGCGTCATCTGGATGAGCATGGCGGGCGGGCCATCCCATTTGGAGACATTCGATCCCAAACCCAAGCTGACCGAGATGCACGGTAAACCCATGCCGGAATCGTTCACCAAAGGCAAACAGATCGCTCAGCTCCAGGGACAAAAGCTCATGTGCTATGGCCCACAGCTAAAGTTCAAAGCGTTCGGGAAGTCCCGCATCGAAATCTGCGAATTGTTCGAAAAGATCGGGACCGTCGTGGACGACATCTGCTTCGTCCGATCTATGACCACCGAGGCCATCAATCATGACCCCGCCCACATGTTCATGAACACCGGCTCACAAATCGCCGGTCGCCCCAGCATGGGCGCGTGGTCAGTCTATGGCCTCGGATCCGAGGCGGAAAATCTGCCGGGATTTGTCGTTCTGACGTCTCTCGGTCGCGGAGGACAGAACCAACCAATCGCCGCTCGGCAATGGGCCGCAGGCTTGCTTCCCACACGGTTTCAGGGTGTCCATCTGCGCGGCAAAGGGGATCCAGTATTATACCTCGGCAATCCCCCGGGCGTCACTCGCAACCAGCAGGAGGATGTCGTCAAAGCCGTCAACCGGCTCAATTTTCAACACGACACCGTGGTCGATGATCCGGAAATCGCCACCCGGATCGCCCAGTATGAAATGGCCTTCCAGATGCAAGCCAGCGTTCCTGAATTGATGGATGTGAGCAAGGAACCGGCCAACGTCATGGACTTGTATGGATGCAAAGTTGGCGACGGTTCGTTCGCGTCAAACTGCCTGCTCGCTCGCCGACTCGCCGAACGCGGAGTTCGATTCATTCAATTGTATCACAAGGATTGGGACCATCACGGTGGCGTGAAACAGGGTGTCGAATTCAAGGCCCAGGAGATCGATCGCGCCTGTATGGCGCTCATCACGGATCTCAAGCAGCGGGATATGCTCAAGGAAACGTTGATCGTCTGGGCCGGTGAATTCGGGCGCACCCCCATGAGCCAAGGCGGCGACGGACGCGATCATCACAACGCGGGCTTTACGATCTGGCTCTGCGGTGGCGGCATCCAACCCGGCATGGTCTACGGTGGCACCGACGAACTCGGCTACTCTGCCGTCGAAAACCCAATCGATGTGCACGACCTGCATGCCACCATGCTGCGTTTGTTCGGCATTGAACACACCCGCCTGAGCATCAAGTTCCAGGGATTGGATGTCCGCCTCACCGGCGTGGCCGGTAATATCATCAAGCCGATACTTGCCTGACTCGCGGGAATAGGGCTGCCCGACACCTTGGCGCGCAACTCGCGCTTCCAGGCTGATACCACCTGTCCCGAAAATGTGTCCTTTCCGTATGCAGGCGGGACTAGTTCGCGACCGGGCTGGACGGCAGGGTGGCGGAAGTGAAGCCACTGGCCTTTTCCCTACAGATCTGTGTTTTCCGGGACTTGCGGAGATCCACGTAAATGGTGTCGATTGGCCTGACGACCACGGAAACCTCGTCAGCGACGGATTCTTTCCAGCACGGAAGTGGTTGGCATTGTGCGGGATGTTTGGCATTATTGAAATTCAAAGCGTGATCTTTTAGAGGCTCTTCAGCAGAATCTGTGGGTGATTTGGAGTGGAATAGGGTGTAAGTCGATGACTTTTTGGATTGGATTCTGGTTGGTGGGGTAAGCGGCGAACTGGAGGTGCTGGGTGTCCAAGCGCCCGACGGCGCGAGCTTTGG
>SXSK01000224.1 GCA_005793375.1 Verrucomicrobiales bacterium
CAAAACCTTCGACTACCGAGGCTTCATTGAGCCAGGCAGCCGTACTTGATGAACATAAAAGTGAACGCCAGCCCTGAAACCAATAAGAGCCAAGGCTTTCCGGCTACCAATAGCGTCACACCGGCGGACAACACCAACCCACCCACAACCATGAGTAACATCGCACCAAAAACATTCATGGCTGCGACTTTAGAGAGCTGGGATCTTCTGACAAGTTCCCTTTCGGTCTGGTTGCCAAGTAAGGACGGGGGAAGGCATCTCCAGATTGGGCTTGGTGCTGCGACTTACGGGTCGAGTGATCCAAAGTCTGGAGCGCTTGGCTGCAGGAAGGCGAGTTGAAATCGGCTCGCTTGGGCAATATCCAGACCTTGCAGCGCTTGGGTTGCGGGATGCTGGGGATCCTCTAACAGATGTCCTGTTTTGGGTGATTGCCTCACCAGGGTTTTCAGAACGGATGCGTCCCGCGACCAGCCCCAACCGGTACTGTATTCGATGGGTTCGAATTGGGCTTTGTAGAGCGCACGCTCCTGATAACAGGTGCCCAAGTGCAAATGCTGATACCCTTGGTCCAGGAAGAACTCAACCGCGCGAGTCATCATGAACATGCCGAGGTTGCGTGCTGCCCAATTTAGGTCGTAAAATGCGAAGTAATAGTAGGCGACGCGAGGTGGTTCCAGATACATGAGCACCCAACCAACCTCGGTGGCGGAAGGCGCGTGTCGGAACACTAACAGATGTGAGATCACGGGTGAGGCCATGAGCCGGTTGAGACGTTCGGCAGGCATCACCCCCTGTCCGAATCGTTGCTCAGAATAGTCCAACCAGGAACGTTGCTGCGCTGAACTGAAGTCGAATTCCACCCGGGGAACCAGGCGACACTCCAGCCCGATCCCTTTGCGCAAAACACGCCTGTTTTCGGATGTGGATTTCCATTCCTTCAGAGGGACTCGGAGTTGACGGCACAGATAGAATCGATCCAACTGGGGGGAGGATGGCAGAAATCCGGCGTCAAAAAAGTCGGCTGGAGTCTCGCTGGGTTCGGGGAAACCCCAGACGACATAAGGGAACGAATAGCGAGAATAATCCGAAGTGGCTTCTGAGAACACGACTTTCATTGCGACCCTCCGCGATAGATTCGGGGCAGGCGATTCCGCCATCCAGCGAGAATATCGTAGCTTACGCTGCGTTTGAGTGCTGCGAGTTCGTGCACCGTGACTTCCTGGGTTCCTTGTCGGCCCAGGACCACGGCTTCGTCCCCGCATTGGGCATGAGGAATGTCGGTGATATCCACCGTAATGGCGTCCATGGAAACGCCGCCGACCAACGGGGCGGGTAGGCCGTGGATGAGCGCACGCCCTTCGTTGCGAACTCTGGGAAAACCATCGCCATATCCAAGAGGCAAGACGGCGATGCGGCGGGTGGATTCCGCTCGGAAACGCATGCCATAACCGACGGTGTCCCCTGGTTGGAGGTTTTGGATGGCGGTGATTCGGGCTTTGATCGACATGACTGGGTCAAGTTTGGGGAGTCGGCGGCATACTTGTGACGGGTAGACCCCGAGGACAAGAATGCCGACACGCACCATGTCGAAATGCGCTTCTGGAAGGTCTAAGAAACCACCGCTATTGCACGCATGAATGGTCTTTGGATTGATACCCCATGTGTGCAGTTGGGCGAGTACTTGTTTGAAGTTAGCGAGTTGTTGGCGGGCAAACGTTTTGTCCAATTCGTCGCTCTGTGCAAAGTGGGTGAGCGCGCCTGAAATTTGAAGGTGCTGACATCTTGTGAGTTGGGGAGCCCAGTCATCTAAAGATCTCCAGCAGAAGCCGAAACGGTTCATCCCGGAATTGATTTTGAGATGAACTGGCATGGCTAGACCCTGCTGACGGGCATAAGCGTCCAATGCGATGGCTGTTTCAACGGAGCCGACGCAGGGCGTGAGGCGATGCGATTTAATCCAGGGAAACTCTTCTGGAATTCGTTCGCCTAGTAGAAGGATGGGAGCGATTAGCCCGGTATTGCGAAGTTCCACGGCCTCACCCACGGTGAAGGTGGCGAATTCGTCGACGCCATTTTCCAGGCTGATATGGGCGATTTTAGCGGCACCGAGACTGTAGGCATTGTCTTTGACGACCTGCAGCAATTGGACGTGCGATGGAAGGTCGGACCGGATTTGCCGGACATTGCGAGCCAGTGCATCCAGATCCACTTCCACCCAGGCAGGGCGCGGGAATCCTGGTGGGAGAGGGTGAGGGGAGGACATTTATTCAGAACCGGGGGGCCAAAGAGATTCGCCGACATCCGTCCTAAAGTAAGACCCGAGTGAGTGAATTCGGCGGATGTTGGCGTACGAAAGGGCGATTGCTTGCGGCAGAGTCGGCGCGAGAGCGGCCACATCGCAGATGCGGTGACCGGTGGCTTCAATGCCGGTTCCATCCGCTGACGGGGCCACTTCGCCCCACAAGACATCGCAGGTGGGGGAGCCGTCGACTTGTACTGGAACCTTGGGGCCAGTCAATTGGACGAATGGATAGCCATAACCAGCAAGGGTGAGGTTGCAACCAAATCGGTTTAGGTTCTGCCACTCGGGTTGGAGGGGCTCATTTCGAGCACAACGCCGCAGCGTCTCGAGCGGGTTGGAGAGCAGGCGAAGAATCATGGGGCCGCTGGTCACGCCGAGTCGGACATTATATTCCAGTACATGCCAACGGCCCTCGTGATGGATGGCCGTGACCTGAACTGGGCCATGGAACTTCACCTCTCGGAACCATGGGATCAGCGGGGAGAGAAGCTCCTTCACGAGCCCGTATTGATCTTGCTCATCTCGCTGCACCAATCCTCCGAGAGGCGCGCCGGCCACGATGCCGAGATTGCCATCGAACGCGCGTTTGTATTCCTGATTCGTGACCAGAGGGGAGATCTCGCCATGGCTCACGAGTGCGATGTGGCCGGCTTCTCGTCGCCCCAGGTATTCCTGGAGAAAGATACCTTCGGCGTCATCCAGTCTGGGAATCCAAGCGAGCGTCTCGGCGGCAGATTCGCAAACGATTGTGTGGATGGGGCTGGTCGGCGAACAGAGCGGGTTCTTGATGACAAAGGGTCGGGCTTCGCGGCGGACAAAGTCGATGGCGGCCTGGCGGGTCGGCACAAGGACCGCTTTGGGAAATGGAATGTTGGCCTGTTGACAGAGGTATCTGGCGAAATCGCGTTCACGTTCGAGCCGAAGGGCTTCTCCAGTGGGGCAGAGCAGGGGGACACCTGAATCCAGGAGCTCCTGGGTCCACGGTTTGATGGCCCACTCAATGGACATGGGCACGATCAAGTCGGGTCGGGTTTCGCGGATCCAGGGGCACGGGTTGGGCAGATCGGCAGCGGTGCGGCAGGGGCCCTCCTGGCTGGGGCCCCAATGGGCGTAGTCCCTTGTCAGGTAGCCGCTTACCCGGGCGCCGTGTTCGCGAAAAATTCGCAGGCAACCCTGAGTAAAGGCCCCGACACCCAATACCAAGACTGAAGTTTCCGACGCCATGGGCATATCCAAGAAATTGTGCGGGCGGACCCTACGCCGGAAGTATCTGGTTGGGAAGGAAGTGCTTGAACGAACTTTAAGCGGAGGTGGATCGAACGGCTTAAGGCGTCAAACTTGATGAGACTCTGGCTTCCATCCGGCGAGGCTCGTTGAGTACGGTCCTGCCGAACTGTGCACGAATTGCTTCATGACATTGCTCTCTGTATCGTGGCCGCTTGGTCGCTGGGTGTGGTTGCGCAACTGATTCGACAACCAGTGCTGTTGGCCTATCTGGTGGCAGGCTTCGCATTGGGACCCGCTGGGTTTGCACAGGTTCAGTCACGGGAATCAATCAGTATCATCAGTCAGTTGGGCCTGATTTTCCTGTTATTCATGATCGGGTTGGAAATTGACCTCAAACGAATTATCAGCGCGGGCAAGTCCATTACATTGACGGCGCTCTCGCAGATTGGTTTCGGATGCCTTGTTGGGGTCGTGGTGTTCAAGCTGCTTGGGTTCCCCTTGGGTGGCGGGAAGTGGGATGCACTGTATTTGGCGGTGGCTGCGGCATTGAGCAGCACGGTGATCATTGTCAAGGTGCTCTATGAAAAGCGGGAATTGGACACCTTACCAGGGCGCGTCACCTTGGGAATCCTGGTGATTCAGGATTTGTTCGCAATTTTATTCCTCGCGGTTCAGCCGAGTCTGGACAACTTGATGCCTTCGGTGGTCCTGATCTCTTTTGCCAAGGTTGGGGTGTTAGTTGCGGCAGCGTTTGCGATGAGTCGATATGTGTTGCCGCCGATATTCAAGACCGTGGCACGGTTGCCGGAATTGGTTTTGGTGGGTGCGATTGCTTGGTGTTTTTTGGTGGGTGAATTGGGGGAACAACTGCATCTTTCGCGGGAGATGGGCGCTTTGATCGCGGGAGTCTGTCTTTCCACGTTTCCCTACGCACTGAATGTGACGGCGAAGGTGACGGGGTTGCGGGACTTCTTTGTCACGCTGTTTTTTGTCGGTCTTGGAATGAAGATCACCTCGCCCACTGCCCCGTTGATTGGATGGGCCATCGTGTTTGCGCTGTTCACGGTTGTGAGTCGCTTGTTGACGACGTTTACCCCGTTATATCTGATGAAACAGGGCTTGCGGGCCAGCTTACTCCCAGCGATCAATCTGGCGAATGTCAGTGAATTCTCGTTGGTCGTTTTGAGCATGGGGGTCGTGAAGTCGCATTTTGCCAATCCAATGACCGAGCATATGGCAACTTATGCCTTCGTGATTCTGGCGACACTGGGAACCTTTGGGATGATGAAATCGGATGCGACAGTTCGGTGGATGGTGCCGCGACTGAAGCGACGGGGGCTTTCGGACTTGGATGACAGCACGACCCAGATTCATGCCCGTGAAGGAGGTGGGCATGACTCGCGAATTCTGGTGTTGGGATTCTTCCGTACGGCCAGTTCCCTGGTGGAAGAATTGGCGCGCCGGAATCCGCGGATCTTGGAAGATTTGGCGGTCGTGGATTTCAACCCGCAGGTCCACAGCGGTCTCAAGGAACGGGGTATCCGAGTGATTTACGGGGATATCAGCCAGTGTGATACACTGGTCCATGCGGGAATTGAGCGTGCGGAAATCCTGGTATGTACAGTACCGGACTCCATCTTGAAGGGCATTACAAATGCCCGGTTGGTGAGGCAATTGCGTGAACTGAATCCTCACGCCAAAATTATTGCACCAGCGGAAGTTCTGACTGAGGTGCCGCAGCTTTATGAGGCAGGTGCCAATTTTGTGAGCATCCCTCGATTGTCCGAAGCGTCCGATCTGGCCGATGCTCTATTGGCAGCTGAGTCCAATTTACTGGAGCAAAAAAGCGCGCAAATGAACTCTCGATTAGAGAATCGCGACGAAGTGCTCCCCTAATTCAACTATGACAAAAACCCAACAGGCGTTGGCTTTGGAAGCGGCCGTCGAAGCCGCACAAGCTGCTGGTTCCCTGATGCGTCCCAATCTGCATCGGACCAAGAAAGTGAACTCCACCGATATTCATGACATAAAACTCGACCTGGATGTTCGGTGTCAGAAGTTAATCACCCGGTTGTTGGCGAAGCGGTTACCGCATATTCCGCTGCTGGGCGAAGAAGGGTGCGACGACTCTACCGAACATGCGGAACAACGATGGGTGGTGGATCCGATCGATGGCACGGTGAATTTTGCGTTGGGGATCCCTCATGCCGCCGTGAGCATTGCGCTTCAACGGCGAACGAGCGAAGGATTTGTCAGCGAGGTAGGAGTGACCTTTGATCCCTTCATGGATGAGCTTTGGACGGCGGTTCGGGGAGGCAAAGCCCGTCGAAATGGGCAAGTCATTCGGGTCAGTTCGCGAAAGCGCCTCGATCAGGCGGTCGTCTCCTTGGGATTCCCCGGGGGAAAGAAGGGGTTGGAGGTCATGATCCGCGATCTCGGGAAACTGACTCATTGCGTGATGAAGCTTCGGATCATGGGCTCGGCGGCGCTGGCACTGGCCTATGTCGCCGATGGCCGTTTTGATGCGTTTGTGGAAACGGGGTTGAAGTTGTGGGATGTCGCCGCGGGCGGTCTGATTGTTGAATCGGCGGGCGGTGAGTTTTGGAGTCGGCCACAGCCCGAACTCTTCCACTATTCCATCAATGCCAACAATGGCCACTTGCGATCGGCATTGGAGAAAGTCATTCGAGGATAACTATGAGAGCGAAATTTTGTTCGGTAAGCCGGTTGAATTCAAGCGTCCGTGGTTTTAAGAAGTACCAGAAGCTGTGGCTCCTCGGGGTACTGCTTTGGGCATGGATTGTGCCGACAGCGTCTCATGCAGACACTCAGGTGGCATTGCGATGCGCCCTGGGTTCGCTGGTGATTCAACTCTTCGACACCGACAAGCCAATTACGGTACAAAATTTCCTGCGTTATGTCCGAGAAGGCCGTTACACCAATATGTTTTCACACCGGCTGATCCCGGGGTTTGTGATGCAGGCGGGTGGTTTTTCAGTGACCAATCGGAATACCGTGAACGCCGATTTCTTTGATATTCCCGATTATGGCACGATCAAGAATGAGTTCGGTGTTGGGCCCAAGTTGAGCAATGTCCTGGGTACTATCGCGATGGCCAAGTCGCCAACCGGACCCGACACCGCATCGTCCGAATGGTTCATCAATCTAGGGGACAATTCGACCAATCTGGACATTCAGAACGGGGGGTTCACAGTGTTCGGGAAGGTAGTCACTGGCCTGGAACTACTGGATCTGTTTAATCAATTCGCCCACACCATTTCGGCGTCGATTCAGCCGACCAATCGTTTGTTTAACCTAACGGGCACCGAGTTTCCATTTGACTCAAGGCCCAATCCGCCGGCATTCCCGCTGCTGAGAATCCCCAGCACGTTTGCTCAGGTGTTTACCAACGCGCTGTTCCTTGAGTTGGTTGAACTAACCAGCCCGGCACCCGAGTCGGTGGTCTTGGCTCCTTTTCCGTCTGGAAAGGTTTCCTTAACTTGGAGCAATCTTCAAAGCCGAAAGATTGTCCTCGAATACACCCAGTCCTTTCCGCCCGTCTGGAACCTATTGAGCAGCGAAATTCGAACTGGCACTGGGTCGCTCCTCCTGGATCCGATTCCGGCCGATGTCAGTCGGTTCTACCGAGTGCGGGCTCCGTGATCGCCGTTAAACGAATGCGACCAGGTTATTGAAAGGACGCCGCTGGCCGATTCGAAAGAGCTACTTTCGCCAATGCGGCTTCCAGTGCCTCCCGAGTGAATGGTTTGCTCAGGTAGTCGTTCATTCCAACCGACAGACAGTGATTGCGGTCAGACGCAGAGGCTTCGGCTGTCAGGGCAATGATGTAAGGACATTTTTCGCCGAGGGTCTGAACCAGTTCTCGCGTGGCACTAATCCCGTCCATTGACGGCATGACACAATCCATCAGGACGACATCAAAGGATTCGCGGCTGACCCATTGGATGGCTTCGCGTCCGTCTCGCGCCATCACGGTTTCGTGACCCATCCGCGTCAGTAGCTTGACGGCGAGAATTCGGTTTGTGGCATTATCATCCACTAAAAGTACTCGCAGGGAATGGGTTGGACATGCGGCGGCGAGAGACTCTGCGGGCGTCGTCGTCGGTTCTGGATCTCTTGGAAAACCGACGGGAATTTCGATGAGAAACTCGGAGCCTTTGTTCAAAAGACTGCGGACCTCAATTCGGCCGCCCAGCAACTCTGACAATTGTCGGGCTATGGCCAAACCTAGACCTGTTCCGCTGTGGCGTCTGGCAGGGGTGAGGTCACCGAATTCAAACGGTTGGAAAAGGCGGCCCAACGCTGCGGATTCGATTCCTGCTCCTGTGTCGATCACCGCCAACCGCAGCCGCCAGCCTTGTTTCGGAATTTCCGAGGATTGTGCCACCAGTTTGACGGATCCTTGGTCTGTAAACTTGACGGCATTGCTCAGGAGGCTGAAAAGCACTTGGCGAAGTTTTTGAGCGTCGACATGGATTCGTCGCGGGAGAGAGGCGTTCCATTCGACCGCGACGTGAAGTCCTTTCTTTTTGGCATCTGGTCGAACGGACTCCAGAGCCGTTCGGAGTAATGAATGAACGTCGCAATCGGAAGGATTGATGGTCAGACGCCGCGATTCGATACGGGACAAATCGAGAAGGTCCTGGATGATGGACAGCAAGTGCTCGGCGCTTTCTTTGAGGGTTTGGGTATCGTTTTGCTGTTCCGGATTGAGTTTTGAATCGAGAAGCAGTTCAGCCATTCCGATGACACCATTCAGTGGCGTGCGAAGTTCATGGCTGATGAGGGTCAGAAACTCGCTTTTGGCTTGGTTTGCACGTTCTGCCTCTCGTTTGGCAGATTGGATGAGCTCTGATGCACGGATTTGTTCAGCGAGGCTGTGCTCGTATTGCAGGAGATCTGAGCGGCGCAAGGCGTGGAGGGATCCCCCAATGGCGGTGGCCACTGCCATGCCGATGCCCAATAGATCCCACTGGTGCGAGCCGGGAAGTGAATACATCGCGATGGTCCATCCAGTCCAGGCGAGCAACCAGACGGTGCCCAGCCATTTCCACGACATCAGGACGCCCCCAGCGCCGATGCAGAGCAGCATTATCCAGATTGAGTGAGCGGGCTCGTTTTGGTAGGCGATATGGAGTGCACCGTTGAGAACCACGCCAGCAAAGGGAATCAAAGACCAACATTGATGGTTTCCAGCCGACGAGACTCGTTTGAGGAGGATATAAAAGACAAATAGCATCACGACGGTGCCTGCAGCCACCGGAGCGAGGAGGTTGGCACCTTCGGAGTGTGGGCGGATCAAATAAGCCAGGGCTAGCAGGGTGAACAGCCCCCCCAGTCCTATCGTTAATCGCGGTAGAAGTTTTGCGACATGCCGTTCCAGAGCTTGGTGATTCTCCTTGTCGGAGATTGCGGAGGTCGCTGGATTGGGCACCGCGTTTCTCAAATAGACCCTCCTCCGGTACGTGATTTTGCCGAAAACGCAAGCTGTTGATGTTGAACTTTTAGGGGAATCTATGAGCTGATCTTGGCACGGTAGCGAACAGGGTTTCGTCAAGGACAACGGATCGGGAATGGTGTGGCTCGATACCCATAAGCGCCACGGGAGTGCTCGAGTAAAAAAGCTCGAAACTCATTCATGGAGCTCGGACACTCAATCCTCTTTGAGTACCTCTGAAACCAATTCTGCTAAGTCAACGACTTCAGGGCCGATCAGCGGCACCGACAGCGCACTGGGACCAGTCACAGCGGGAATTCCCCCACGAATCCTGCGGTCGCGGCTTAGCAGGGAACCCCGAGCGGCAGCGCTGAGCAAACCGGGCGTCGTGCAATCCGCCACCCCCTCTCCTGAGTTCAGCTTCCACCTGAAGCCAGCTGAGATTGCGCGCCACTTGGACCGGTTTGTTATCGGGCAAAAGGAAGCCAAGAAAGTGCTGAGTGTGGCATTGTGTGATCATTTTCAGCATGTGCGTCTCACCCTGGAGGGGCAGTCGGCTCCGTTTTATCAGAAGCAGAATGTCTTGCTCCTGGGGCCAACAGGCGTCGGAAAAACTCATTTGATTCGATCCGCAGCGGAATTGATTGGAGTTCCGTTTGTGAAAGCTGACGCGACCAAATTTAGTGAGACCGGCTATGTGGGCGGTGATGTGGACGATTTGGTGCGCGATTTAGTCCGACGTGCGGGTGGCAGCGTCAAGAAGGCGGAGAACGGAATCATTTATCTCGACGAAGTGGACAAATTGGCGACGCGCGAACCGGGATCCGGGCGGGATGTGTCGGGTCGTGGTGTGCAGACGAACCTGTTGAAACTGATGGAAGACGGCGACGTGCCATTGGTGTCGCCCAATGACATGACTGGCCAGCTTCAGGCGGCAATGTCGGCGATGCGAGGAGGCGGTGCGGGCCAGCCAGAGATTATCAACACACGACACATCTTGTTTATCGTCAGCGGCGCATTTTCGGGTATCGACGGTCTAGTGCGGCGCCGTCTGATGTCGGGGGAGACTGGATCAAAAGTGGGTCGCATAACGGCCGATCAGTTGATCTCTCAAGTGACCACTGCAGACATCATTATGTACGGATTGGAGCCAGAATTCATCGGACGGCTGCCGGTTCGAGTGGCCTGCCACGGTCTGGATACCGATGATTTGTTTAATGTGCTTCGCAAGAGTGAGAGCAGTTTGATTCATCAATACGAACGCGCCTTCAAGGCTTATGGGATCGAGTTGGAATTCCGTGACGACGGATTGCGGCGTCTGGCGGAACGCGCCGCCGTGGAGCAGACTGGGGCGCGGGGTTTGATGACGGTGTGTGAGCAGGTGTTCCGAGACTTCAAGTTTCGGCTGCCATCGACTCGGGTGAAGAAATTTGCGCTCACGGCCCAATTGGTAGACGAGCCTCAGGCGGAGTTGCGCCGATTGATCTCCAAAGCCAAAGGATAACAGGATCGTCCCGGTGAATGATTCCGACAGGGGGCGATTTTGGCCAACGATGGGTGCATCATGTGTTTGCTTGATCTTCCTGGTGATGGGAGCAATCTCCGCGCCCGTTTATGGCTTCGATCAAACCGTTTGCTGCGTTGAGGCCCCGTCCGGAACTGGCGGGGCGAATTTGTGAACTTCCTTACGACGTCATGTCGTCGGAGGAAGCGCGTGAGATGGCTCGGGGCAACCCCTTGAGTTTTCTACATGTCAGCAAACCAGAGATTGATTTGCCCGCGGGAACGGATTTGTACTCCGCCGAAGTGTACGCCAAGGGGCGGGAGAATTTTCAGCGGTTGATCCGAGACGGCGCGCTCTTTCAAGAAAAGCAGCCCTGCTTCTATTTGTATCGACAAGTGATGGGTGAGCATTCGCAGGTTGGGTTGGTAGCGGCGGCGAGTTGCCAAGAGTACTTGGATGGAATCATCAAGAAGCACGAACTGACGCGGCCGGATAAGGAAGATGACCGGGTACGCCACATCGAGGCGTTGAACTCACAAACCGGGCCGGTTTTTTTGGCATATCGATCGGTATCGACGCTGGATGCGTTGGTGGCATCCCGAGTCGCGTTGCCGCCTGCGGTGGACTTTGCGTCAACTGATGGTGTCCGGCACACCGCATGGGTTGTCGACGACCTCGGAACGATTCAACGGATCGAAGCAGAGTTCCAAAATATCCCATTTCTCTACATTGCGGATGGTCACCATCGAAGTGCGGCCGCCGGTCGGGTGTTTCGATCGCGCGGTGGGGAAGGGCACAGCGGTCGGTTCCTGACTGTGATCTTTCCGCACAACCAGATGCAGATCCTACCTTACAATCGGGTGTTGAAAGATCTGCATGGCAAGACGGCGGAAGAAATGCTGGCCGCCTTGGACAGTCACTTTGTTCGTACCTCCTGCCTCAATCCTAAACCCGGGCAAAAGCATGAACTGGGCTTTTACTTGGAAGGGCGGTGGTATTCCTTGCGATTCCGTGAGAATTTGACGCAGTCGAAAGATCCGATTGAGCGTTTGGATGTGACATTGCTGCAGCGGTTGGTTCTTAAGCCGTTGTTTGGGATTGATGATCCTCGAACCAGTAAACGCATTAATTTTGTTGGAGGAATCCGTGGAACAGCAGAATTGGAAAAGCTGGTTAACGGGGGGGAGTACGCCTGTGCGTTCTCCATGTTTCCGACCGGTATTGAAGACCTCATGGAAATTGCTGATGGGGGTGGAATCATGCCTCCAAAGAGCACTTGGTTTGAACCAAAACTGAGGGACGCGATGTTTTGCCATCAGATTGCCTGATCGATTTCGCCAGTGTTCACAACTCCAGCCTCGCCTTCGATCACCTCTAAACTACGCTCACTGGCTGTGCCATTTATTGCACCAGGAACTGAGAATGACCCACAGATGACGGGAGACCCCCGGATTCTGACCTCCCGTCTGGGGTCGCCTGCATTAGTGAACGCGGATACGGGTTTGGGTTGTGCGCCGACAGGGTTCCCGACAACACCTGAAACGTTGAGAACTTTCCTGGAGCAATACCGCGACGAAGTGCTGTCGCCTAAGGAATTACCGACCATGCTGCGTGCGCGGGACTTGGCGTTCAGTGGGAAGGCTCGTGAGTTGATTGCACTGGATCAGGAATGGGGAATGACGGCCGCGACGTTGCGTTTCGCGGAAGCGAGTGTTGCGGTGGGGCGGCGGCAGTTGGGTCGATTGCTACCGATG
>SXSK01000225.1 GCA_005793375.1 Verrucomicrobiales bacterium
CCGGGCATCCTCGATCTGCTCCGGGCGAGTGTGCCAAACAAGATACCGGAGACCCCTGAA
The DNA here is from genome assembly GCA_005793375.1 of Verrucomicrobiales bacterium. Classification (GTDB taxonomy): domain Bacteria; phylum Verrucomicrobiota; class Verrucomicrobiia; order Limisphaerales; family UBA9464; genus SXSK01. Next base: position 61 of record SXSK01000225.1, read on the forward strand.
CTCACGCACCGCCAAGCACGACATTCCCAAGCAAAATGGTGAGAATGTCTAGAGAGCCATTTTAGAGACAAAGATGAGGGCCCTCCACCGCTTTGGCCCCTCACGTGCTGAATTCCTGGATCGACAATAGCGGCAGCGGACTGCCGACACTCCAAAGAAGGTTCGGCTGTTATTGAATGGGGAACTCCATCTCGACGAGTTGTCCGTTCCGGAGAACTCGCGACTGGATCTTATCCCCAGGATTGTAGCGTCGCAGAAGGTGTCCGATCACTTGTCCTTCGGTTTGGCGCGACGTGATTCCAGCGATTTCGACAATCACATCACCTTTTTTGTATCCGGCCTTTTTGGCGGTAGCATGTTCGCCATACTCGCCGACGTGTTTCGCGATGAGGGCGAGTTGATCCGATTTGAGTCCGAGGCTTGAGCGATCGGCTTCTGGCAACTCTTCCAAGAACAATCCGCCGAGGGCCATGGCGCGCATCTGCCACGTACCGACGCGGCGGGAGATATCCGACGCGGCCCGCCAACCGTCTGGCAGGGTTAACCTGGAGTTAATCCGCTCCGCGCCCCGCTGGAGCGACAGGGAAATATCGGCGCTGTCGGCCGTATGATGGAGTACCCAGCTGACATCCGCACTGGAGATCAGGGGTTGGCCGGCCATGGTCAGGAGGTCGTCGTTGGCTTTGAGACCCGCTTTGTCTGCCGTCGATCCCGGGGCCACGGATTTGATGCGGACCGCATGGTCGTTGAAGAGGGTGACGCCGATGGATTCGGGTTCGGGAAACGGATAGATCAGGTTGCTGGGAATCTTCTGCTGGGATTGCCGATAAGAAATCCGAAGTGCATCGCCGATTTGATGGCAATGGACACAGCTTTGGACAACTTTGCCTTCCCAATCGAGGTTACGGGTGTACTTGCCTTGGATCGTGGGCATTTCTACCGGAGATTTGTACGGGATCGATTGGCCTTGTTTGGCGGCGAGGATTGAGCGGTTTGCGGGATAGCCTTTGTGTAATTTGAGGGAGGACTCAAGTGCTTTGCGGAAGCCGTCGATGGCGTTTTCTTTGGGATCCTTCTGATGGGTCCAGGACCCGTAACGCCCGTAAAGCGTACCATCGCCGTTGAACACCAACGTCGAGAAGGAGAGGTCGAAATCGAATTGGAAACGGGTTAAATCCAGAGCGTTGGCATTGATGACACGCACACACACAAACTGATCGAGCAAGGAGTCCAGATCGGATTTATCCAGCAACACTCGGGCGTCGATGCCCGCACACGCCAGACACGGAATGCATCGGAGCACGATTAACACGGGTTTACCGGTCCGTTTGCCTTCCGTGAAGCCGCGCTCGAAATCGTTGTAGATCCAGCGGGCGTCGTTTTCCATGGCTGCCCGGTCCTTGAGAACGGCCCCTTTGCGATCCGCGACGGTCTCGGCGAGGAGCGTGCTCTCAGTGAAGAGTGCCAGAATCAGTGGAAAAAGCAGGGCTGACTTCATTGGGCAATCCTACTCTTACGAGCGCCGTTGGGAATGGGAAATCTGCTAGAGTTTGTGGCGCGGATAAGATCGAGTTTTCCAACGCCTTAGGGACCTGAGCGCTTCATCAGTGACGTCGAGATCCGGCGCAATGCCTCCATGAAATAATCCGGAACCTGAGGGCCGAAAAATGACATGGTTTGAGGCTCGTAACCACCCAGGTTGTAATAGGTGGCTGGGATCACGTAGCCCACGTAGTCGCCGTTGAAACTGGTGACGACCGTTTTGGTGCCGCGAGCACTGTACTCCGCCTTGAGGTCCAAGGCGAGTTCCCCACTGAAATCGCAGGGCGTCGACAACCAGATGGTTTGACCCAATCGGAATCCCTGAAGAAACGTGTCCTGGCCCACGGGCAATAATCTGGCGGCGACCCATGGGTGCAGGCGTAGGCGCGAGCTCACCCGGGTTTGGAGTTGGGGTAGTTGGAGTTTTAGGCCGAGCACATCAAATTGCAGCGCGTTGGTCAGCGCGATGTCAGGTAATCGCTTCAAGGTTTCTTGAGCGAGAGCCTGTCCCATAGCCTCGACACCTTCGAAACCGCCTTTGGGGGCCTTATGTCCGTGGCTTCCGACGCCACCTGCGGCGAACAGTGCCAAGCCACCTGTGGCGTGTTCTATGGCCCGCTGCCAGGCCCCTGGGTATTCCGCGCTGAATTGCAAGGTGCCTCCACCCATGATCGTGGCGTGCGCGCCGTAGCTGCCCAGCACCGCAGTAACCCCTGAATCTTGGCGGACGAGCACCAGCGCAAACTCCGAATCCACACGGCCGCGGTCTCCAACCAGTCGATTTCGAATGAATTGGGGAGCATCGAAAGAACTGGTCCCAAGACGTGAGGGTTTCAGGTCCTTCAGTGCCTCCGAGGCGGCGGCGGCGAGTTGTTGGGAGAACCAGACACGAACGGCGGGCTGGAATGGCCCCGCGAATGATTCTCCCACCAGGCCTTCCCCCCAGCCACCCAAGCTGCAATGAGTGTGGGTCGCAGAAAAATAGACCTGCTCGCGAGTGAGTCCCACCTTCCTGCCGAGCTCGTCCATGGCCATGGCAGTCACTTCACGCGGGATGATAAGCGCATCGGCACAGACGACGACGCCGGTCTTGCCGCCGGAGACCAAGGCGATGGCCTTAACCCAAATGTCATCATGAATTCCCTCGGCGGGTTTCCCCTTTCGGTTTCCATATCCAGCCAATGGAAGGAAGCGGAATTCCCCTCGCTCAGGCGCGTCTTCCCGGGAACCTAGGGTGGGAGTCAGTTTGACCCGGCTAAATCCCGCCCTCAACAAAGCCGGTGCTCGGCCGGGTTCAGGTTCTGAGTCTGTCGCGGTGCTCGATGTTTGAAGCTGATTCAAACTGCCAGCCAGTTCTGGCAGTTCTGAAAACGGTCGATCGTCCACGCGGGTCAAGGTCGCGAGCCCCGTGACCAGGATCAGCCCGACGAACGCGATGACGCCGGCGACGAGACGTTTAATGATTGGCTTCATGCTGGGCGTGCGTTGACGTTGATGGGAAGGGCGGCGACGACCGAATAACGACCGCCACTTACAGTATTCAGTACCCGTTATTCAGTTGAAGCCCAGTACTCAAAGCTGAAGATGTTCCCAAAGCGCCGGAGGTTCGAGGCGAATATTGATGTAAAACGTGCCGAACTTGCCAAAGCGCGCACTGACTTCGTCGAAACGCATCTCGTAAACGATCTCTTTGATGGCATCGAGTTGGTGAGCGAGTAGGGTGACACCCCATTCCCAGTCATCGATCCCGGTCGAACCAGTAATGAGTTGGGAGATCCGGCCTGCGTACTTGCGGCCGGTCTTGGCATGGCCCGCCATCAGTTTCTTCCGTGTATCGAAGTCGAGGCAATACCAGTTGTCGGCGCCGGATCGTTTCTTGTTCATGGGATAAAAACACATGATCTCCCAGTTCTCGAGTTCCGGATGCAGCCTGAAATGTTTGTACTCCTCGTTGCGTTGTTTAGCCGCGGCGAAGGCCTGATCGAACTCGGGGGTTTCCGGGAGCAGTTTGCGCTCGCCATGCTGGAGCATGCGCTTCAAGTCGTCGTCTGTCGTCACGTACTCAGGGAGTTCTGTGACACTGAGGTAGGTGTAAACAGGGATCAGTGTGCCGGGTGGAAAGGCGAGTTCGACCGAACGTTGTAACGCGCTGAGTTCTTGGAGTTCCTTGGCAAACAACATGAAGGCGACATCTGCCTTGCCACCAACAGTGGCGAAGGTCAGAACACGCGGCGCGGCGGGTCCCGGATTAGCCGCGATAACGGCTTCGAGCCGAGTTCTTGCTGCGGCCGCTTCCTCGGCAGTCAACCCTGTCCATCGGGAGCGATCGATGCAGAAGAACAGATGGCAAACATGAATGCCTTGAGAAAGTTTGATGGATGGAATCGGCATAAAGAAATGAATGTTGTTCGGAACGAGGTTGCGGTTGAGTATCCAGGAGAGGGTGGGGCAAGGATGCGTGATGTGCGGTTCCTACTCGATCGCCAAGACGTGATCGAGCAGTTGGGGGAGTTGCTCCAGAATGCCGGCATCACCTGCCACCAGCTTGGCGCCGGCAGCGACAGCGGCATCCACGAGTTTCTGGTTCTTCGGATTGGTGAACCCCAGGACCGGCACGTGCTCGGTGTTGGGATCTCGTTTGAGTTCGGTGATCACTCCGCAAAAATCCCCGTGCCTCAATGCCAGGTCGGCAATGAGAACGATGGGTTTTTCTTGGCGCACGATTTCAACCACACTTGAGGCCACCTGGATGGTCTTCACTCGGTAACCCAGGTCGGTAAGCTTATTGGCAAGCTGACTCCCGGGAAGGAGACTCTCATAAAAGACGACGGCCATTGGTTTTGTCACGGGGTCGAAGTGTGGGGAAGTGCGAGCGTGTGGCAAAAGATTTCATCAAGTTTTTGACAAGACCCTCGACGCGACGTCTGGTACCACTAGAGTCTCCAGGATGTCTGACGTACCATTGCCGACACCGCCCAAGTTCAATCTGCGAACGCCGAACGTGATGCAAGCCGTCCAGGCGCAAGTCGTGGTCCATTATCGCAGCGAGGTGGTGGAACAGATTCGTGCGAATGGCGGACAAATTCGCGCCGACGGCTTGGTGATCAAATTGGCCAAAGAGTTTGGGTTCTGTTATGGGGTCGAACGGGCGATTGATCTGGCGTACGCTGCCCGCAAGGTGTTTCCGTCGCCCCGACGCATCTACCTGCTTGGCGAGATCATCCACAACCCGGAGGTAAACGATCAGATCCGGAACATGGGGATCGTGAGTTTGCCTCCCAAGCCGACGGACGAACAGATCGCGCACTTGACTGCTGACGATGTGGTGATCATTCCGGCGTTTGGCACGGAAGTGAATACACGCAACAAGATCTCAGCAAAGGGTTGTCCCATCGTGGACACGACGTGTGGCGATGTGATGAGTGTTTGGAAACGTGTGCGGCAGTACTCCAAGGAAAGTGTTACAAGCATTATTCATGGAAAGGCCAAACACGAGGAGACCAAGGCAACGACATCTCAGGCGACTGCCTATGGCAGCGGGCACTATCTGGTAGTGTTCGACTTGGCGGAGACGGACTACGTCTGTCACTACATCCTGAATGGTGGGGACAAAGCGGAGTTTTGGGAGAAGTTTAAAGGAGCCCATTCGCACGGATTCGATCCCGACATCCATCTGGTGGCGGTGGGTGTGGCGAATCAGACGACGATGCTTCGCGGTGAAACCGAAGAAGTCCAACGCCGATTCCGGGCGGCGATGGAAGCCAAGTATGGAACGTCGGAGTTACCGAATCATTTCCGATTTTTCGACACGATTTGCGGGGCGACTCAGGACCGTCAGGATGCGCTTCAGAAACTCCTCCGTGAGCCGATGGACCTCTTGCTCGTGGTGGGTGGCTACAATTCCTCTAATACCTCTCACTTGGCAGAGATGGGGGAAAAGATTCTGCCCACATTCTTCATCAAGAATGCCGCGATGATGGAATCCTCGGAATTGATCCGCCATTGGGACCAGCATTCGTCGCTCGAGGTAGTGACTCGAAATTGGTTGTCGGCGGGACGGCCACTCACAGTGGGGATCACTGCCGGGGCTTCTTGTCCCAACAATCTGATCGAAGACACGATCCGACGTCTGTGTGATCTCCGCGGCGTGCGGGTCCATGATGTCCTTCAAAACTGAGAAATCCTGGCGGCGAACGCGGAGCCCACGATGAGTCCGACTGCAGATCGTGACGCGGCTTCGGTTCAACTGCCTCAGGTTTTGGCAAGCGGCGCAGCGCGATTCCAACGTCCTATTCTTCTGCTATTCGGTTGGTGGTGGTTGATGGGGCTAGGGATTCAAATCGGAGGGGTCAAACTCCCGACGTCATGGCGATGGACGGATGCTGCGTTCTTAAGTTTGGGTGCGGTATCCGCGCTGGTGGGGTTGTGGCGACACGTTCCTTTCCAGAATGTGGTCGGGGCTAGTTTGATGATCGGTGGCCTAGCCGTGGCGGTTGAAGCCATCGGTGTTCGGACAGGGATTCCCTTCGGTCGGTTTCAATACACCGATGCCCTGGGTACCCGCTGGTTTGGGACAGTGCCTTGGGCCATTTCGTCCGCATGGATATTGGTGCTTTTGACATGCCGCGGGGTGGCAAAGGTCCTGTTGCGACGATGGCGTTTGACGCCTGACTATGGGTTCTGGCTGTTGGGGGTGACCTCGGTGTTGGCGACAGGGTTCGACCTGGTATTGGAACCGTATGCATTTCACGACAGGGCTTATTGGATCTGGGACCCGAGTTATCTGGAGAGCGGTTGGTACGGAGTTCCCTGGACCAATTCGCTGGGATGGTTCCTCAGCGCGACCCTCCTCCAATTTGCGGTGTTCCCTTGGTTCGTGAACAAGAAGCCTGTGGACCCACCGCAGGATAAATCGCCGATTCTTCTCTGGGTGCTGTTGCACGTCTTTTTTCTGGTCCCCAACCTCCAGCAAGAACGGTGGGCCGCGGTTGCATTGGGTGTTGTTTTTGTTCTGGGATTGATCGGATTTCGGAGATCGACCGCGGCGTGATGGGTGAGGGGGGTGACCCAATCGGTCTGGACGGGGTACTCGAACGGGCCGCCGCTGAATGCAACACTATCATAGCGATTGCGGCGCTTGGTTTTCTAATCTTGTTTCTGTGGTTAGGAAGCGGATCATGGATGGGTTCTCATTGATTCCTATGTTCCAAAACCTCCGACGATACATTTCCACCCGGGCTGTTTGCTGGGGGGTGTTGTTTACGCTGCTGACACCGACCGGTTGGGCGGCAGATCCGTACCTGCAGATCCCCGCCACCGATGACGGGTTGCCAGGTGCGGGTCCTATTCGCCGTTATGATTGGTTCCTTCAACTGTGGTCACAAAAGCGCGCGGAATGGGCCAAACGGGTCGAGGTCGACCAAGGGGCCGTTGTTTTTTGGGGAGATTCGATCACGCAAGGATGGGGGGATCGGATGGGTGGCTACTTTGACGGATTGAAGGTGGCCAATCGTGGGATCAGCGGCGATACCACGCGCGGGGTGCTGATTCGACTGGAAGGAGATGTGTTGGCGTTGAGGCCGGTGGGTGTGGCGATTCTGATTGGGACCAACGATCTCGAAGAAAACGCGGAACCCGAAACCATCGTTTCCAACCTGAAGCTGATTTTGGCGCGATTGAAAGAGCACAACCCGAAGTTGCCGGTGATTCTGAGTCAAGTATTCCCGAGCTTCGCTACAATGAAGCGACCGGCAGACAAGATTAAACGAATCAATCAATTAATGGCGGCAGCTGTGAAGGGAGATGCCCAGGTGACGTTGATTGAAACTTGGCCGCTGTTGGCGGACACCCAGGGCGACGCGAAGCCGGCTGAATTTCCCGACCTGCTACACCCGAATGCGATCGGTTACTCGAAGTGGGCAGCTGCCTTGAGGCCAATCCTGGCAACGCTAGATTTTCTGGAAACCACCCCGGATTCCTTTGTTGCGGAGCCTGGTTTTGTGAGTTTGTTCAACGGGGTTGACCTGACGGGATGGGGATTTCGGACGAACCAATTCGACGGACTCACCCGCAGTCCCGATGGACGGTACGTCGCCAAAAAAGGGCGATTGATTGTCACGACACCTCCGGAGGGAAGCCGGATTCAGCAGATCTGGACGACGCGGCAGTTCCCCAAGGATTTCGTGTTGAAACTGGAGTTTCGCGCGACCCCCAATGCCGACAGCGGGATCTTCATCCGCCAACCCCAGCTACAATGCCGAGATTATCCCTTGGCTGGTCCCTACAAGAACCTCAAGAACTACAAGCCCCAGGATTGGAACGAGGTGGAGATCGTGGTGCGCGGCGGTGTGGCCCATTGCACCTGCAACGGCGAAGTCCTCGAGGCCGAGTACAAGGTTCCTGAAACGGGGCCTATTGGGCTGGAAGGCGATCGAGGGCAAATGGAATATCGACGGATTCGCCTCAAAGAACTGCCTTAAGGCGGCTCCAGTGCAACCTTCGTCAAATTCAGAATTGCCGTCACGAATGTTGCTGAATTACTTGCCGGCGAGGCCCAGCAGGTAGGAGAGCACTAGATCGGGAAGGTCGGCGCTGTAACCGCCTTCCAGGATGCTGAATACCGGAACTCCGAGTTTGCGCAATTCCGAACCGATCCAGAGGAAATCTTCGCGCTCCAGGGTTTCTTGAGCCAACGGGTCTCGAGCATAGGCATCGAAACCCGCCGACACCCCCACCAAGTCAGGTTTGGCGGCTTTGATGCGATCAAAGGCTTTGGAGATTACCACGCGGTACTCCTCGCGCGGTGTGCGGGGTGCGACGGGAAAATTGAAGCAGTTTCCCCCGACGTCAGCGTCGCCCGTGCCGGGATAGCATGGATATTGGTGGATTGAGCAGAACGTGGCTGCGGGGTTGCCCTGGAGGATGTCCTCGGTCCCGTTGCCGTGATGGACATCGAAATCCAGCACCGCGACTCGTCGGGAGCCAGTTGCCAACGCGTGGAGGGTGGCAATCGCCATGGAACTGAGGTAACAGAACCCCATCGACCGATGGCGTGTCGCATGGTGGCCGGGCGGTCGTAGGAGACTGAAGGGGAAATCCCCGGTTCGGGCGAGTTCCACCGCTTTAATGGCCCCGCCGACACCCCGTCGCGCATGCTGATCGATCCCTGGATGCCAAGCCGTGTCGGCGTCGAAGTCTTCCTGGACCAGCAGTCTGTCCAGGTGGCTTTGTGGATGGGCACGCAATAGGATGCTGTCCGTGACGGGTGCGGGCTCGGCCCAGGCCAACTCCAGGGACTTCTGTCGCTTCAGCAACTCTGAAGTGCGGATGATTCGCGTCGGTTTCTCTGGATGACCCACAGAGCGATAGTCGACACAACGGGGGTCCGTGATGATCGTCATGCCTTGATTATTGGACAAGCCGCTTACTGAATCCACTTGGAATGCCGTTTTGCCCTTAAAACGTGGTTGGGCTGCCGGAATGACAACCCGCCGACGCCGACAGTTTGAAGAACCGCTTGCCGTGGGCCAGTCCTTAGCCATTCTCCGGCCCTCGCTATGCTGAAAGCTGGTATTGTCGGTTTGCCCAACGTTGGCAAGTCCACCCTGTTTAACGCCGTCACGCGCACGCGTAAGGCTCAGGCGGCCAACTACCCATTTTGTACCATCGACCCGAATGTCGGTGTCGTCACGGTCCCGGACGACCGTCTCGAGGTCCTGTCGAAAATCGCTAAGACTCAAGTGATTATCCCGGCCGCAATCGAATTCGTGGACATCGCTGGCCTGGTACAGGGCGCGTCCCAGG
>SXSK01000226.1 GCA_005793375.1 Verrucomicrobiales bacterium
CGTGGTACTTCCAAGAGGAGCGAAGCGCGGCGGAGGTGGAGGCGGGAATCAAGGCGCGACATCGACGACGGAAGCTGGCGATGGAATCTAAGTTCCGTCGCGAAGCCAGCCGGAAGAAAATTATAACAATGTAGAATTAAGGAGCTACCGGAAAAGGTCGAACAGACGCTCTATGTGGATATGAGCGCCGAACAAAGGCGATTTTATGATGCGCGGCGACGGTTCTACTATGAAACCCTCAAGCGCCGCATCGCTGAGGATGGCCTCAATGCCAGCCGCTTTTTCATTCTGGAGGCGCTGCTTGAGTTGCGAAAAATCGCGACTATTCCTGAGGAAAAAAGCGAGGGAGCCATCATTTCTGCCAAGCGCGAGCTCTTGATTGAAAGTGTGCAGGACGCCGTGCTCAATGGTCACAAGGTGCTGGTGTTCACGAATTTTTTGGCGGCCGTCGAATTGCTTTCCACGGATCTCGCCGAGCGCGGCATTGGACACCTCACCATGACCGGGGCCACCCACAACCGCGAGTCACTCGTCCGCCAGTTCCAAACCCGCGATGACCTTAAAGTGTTCATTCTGACGCTCAAAACAGGCGGCCTCGGCCTCAATCTCACTGCCGCCGACACCGTGTTCGTGTTCGATCCCTGGTGGAACATCGCCGCTGAATCCCAGGCTGTTGATCGAGCCCATCGCATCGGCCAGGATCGCACGGTCTTCACGTACAAATTGATCACACGTGACAGCGTCGAGGAGAAAATCCGCCAACTCCAGGAACGCAAGCAGCATCTATTCGACGCGGTCATCTCCAGCGATGGTCTCGCATTGAAGTCACTCACCGAAGCCGATGTAGACGACATTCTCGGCTGACACCATCTAGCAGCTGAATCCCAACATGATGAGTTATGAAGAGATGAGGTATGGGTTCAAGGCACCTCTTGAGATCCTTTTGAACAAATATTACGGGGCGCCTGCAATTAAGTGGATGTATGACATTGGCGCGCGCGAGTTGACCGAAGGATTAACGGGTTCTCAGGGGCATTCCGCGTCACCACCCCAGCATGATCCCAAAACCTCCGCATCGGTTCGACCGCGGCCCTCCAAACAAGTCAAGCCTCCAACGAAAGCGGAACATGTCGAAGTGCTGCTGCGAATCTTTCGGGATCCCGAGCTTTGCAGTCGATTTCTCGAGGCATTGCCGAGCGCGACCCAGGAATGCATTCGTGCGCTTGCGTGGAAGCGGGAGGTCAACCTTGTTGCGTTGGAGCAGGAGTTGGGCATCACGATCGCCGACGTCAATCCTGACCTGAGGCTGGTTTACAGGGATCCGCTGCACTTCTTGCCAGAGCACACGTTCCTCGTAATTGCAAACCAGTTGGATTACGGCTGGGCCTATCTGCATAGCAGCAGCACGATTCAAAAGGAACGGTTTAATGTCGCCTTGCCGAGCGCCATCCGGGCGGTGTTCCGGGCAGTGCTCACCCCACCTCCAGACTACGAACTTCTGCCGGTAGAGCACCCGCCCGCTGATGCGATTCGATACTCCGGGTCGGCCCAGCTTTTGGACAACCTCGGGACGGTTGCCAAATATGTTTCCCAAGGCCATCTTCGATATACCAAGAGCGAAGCGATCGCGATCGGATCTCTGCGCACCTTGGCAAACCTCATTGGCGGAACGGAGTTTTTCGTGGGCGACGCTGTGGCGTCGGACCTCGCCATGCTGCGGGGGCGATTGCTTGTAGGAGGAATCGCCTCGATCGGCGCCAAGTTCCGTGAGGAGTTTCTTGCCAATCCAGAATCCGCCGACCCTGTCCGCCGATTACTCGAGGCCATCATGGTGAATGCAAGATTTCTACACGAGGAATTGCTGGCGCATTTTTCGGCGGCCCGCAATCGACACTGTGGTTACGACGCCAAAGTGGCCGTGCAGCTTACGGCTTTTTATGGGCAACTGCCCTCGGGGAAGTGGGTATCGTGGGAGAACATCCGCCAGTATCATTTCCTTCGAGAACTGGAGCCCTGCCTCTTTGATCGAACCTCCTCAAGTTTCCAGGCGAACATTCAGCGTGCAGACGATAGTTGGTCCCGCACGGTTACTCTTGCGGACAATAATATGTTCGAGATAGTGAGCGTGCCGCTGCTAAAAGGCTATGCGTTCATGCTGGCGGCGCTGGGGCTCGCCGAGATCGCCTACGCGCTTCCAACTCATCCACTGTACCATCGAACCGGGACCGGTTACCTCTCGCCCTTCGACGGACTTCAGGCCGTCCGTCTCACCCAGTTGGGTGAGTACGTGGTAGGAAAACGTGGAACGTTCGAGATCACGCGTACATCCTCCAACCAGTCCAGGATCCTGTTGGACGAATCTCGCCTGGTGGCCACGTGCTGGAACACAGATAGGATCACGGACCTCACTCTCCGGCAGTTCATGGATCCATTGGCGCCGGGCCGCTATCGAATGACCCACAAAACGTTGCTAGGGGGCTGCTCACGGCGAAAGGATGTCGAGGAGCGTCTCCGACTCTTTCGTCGGGTGGTTTCCGCCAAGCCTCCGGCCATCTGGGAGCGATTCTTTGAAGAAACCCTGGCGCGCATTGCGCCGTTCCGGCGGCAACATGATTACTTGGTGCTCAAGATCAACAATGACGAAGAACTGCGCCGACTGCTGTCGACTGACCCGATTCTTCGGGACGCGGTGCTCAAGGTGGAAGGCCTACGCATCGCGTTGCACTTGGACAATATTAGGGCGTTCACCAAACGTCTCGAACACTTCGGCTACCTCATCCCAAACGACAGCCTGACTTGATGAATCCCCCTTGGGGAGACTCTTTGCTAGGTCGTGTGTTAAGGGCGTACCGGGGCTCAAGGTGGCGCCATCACCCAGTCTGAGGTCAGGACAGACCACCGTGCCGGAACCTGTGATTTCGCCCCCGATAATGCGGGCGGAAGACCGCGTGGCCAGTATCCCGCCAGCTAGCACGGTTTCACCGCCGGCCTGAGTGTATTCACTGCGAAGTCCCAGTAAACTGATTGGCGGCGTCGATAATCCTGTACCCGAGGTCATCGCTGGTGGAGGGCAGTTCCAGAGTGCTGCCGGAAGGATGGTGTAGGAATGCACCTCCGATTGGACGCAGCAGAGCGTCGTCGATCAGACTGATCGCGCCTGGCGAACCCAAGGTGATCCGGCCCGGCGGAGCAAAAGTTTGGGCCAGGTTTCCAATCTCGATGATGCGTTGCGGACGGATGATGATGCCTCCGGCGAATCGCCAGGGTCCGCCATTCAAAAAAGTGGAGCTGGCAAACAACACTGGACCCAAAAATTCAGCGCCCTGAGAGGCGTAAAAGAATTGGGGTTGATTGAGCCGGCCGCCAAACGTGAACGGTTCACGACACAACAGCGATTCCAAGCGTACCTCGTGGGGGTTCGTGTCGTTGTAGATGTCCAGTGTGATGGGGTCCAGTGACGACTTCCTGCCCATCCGGAATGCCGTCGCCATCCGAGTCGGCTTTGATCGCGGCGGTTCCCAATGTGAATTCCGCCGCGTCAGACAGCCCATCAGCATCCGTGTCGGTTTGCGGCTTGAACTCGGAACCGTAGAGGCGCGCGTACGGGATGTAGGTTGTCTCCCCCGATTCCTTCGAGTGAAAATATGCGGAACCGCTGCGGCGATTGACCGCGTCGTAGTAGCTCATCCGGTAGGGCTGGCCCGGCATCAGAACGAGATTTTCCACCACCCCGGCGATGTTCAATCGCCCGCGCTGAATATTGCTGAATTCTAGTGATTCGAGTGCGAACCACGCACCAGGGCCCGGCAACGATGTGTTTGAGTGCGCATGATTCTGTTCCTCGATGGTGTTTTGAACCGCCGTATCAATTCGACTCGTTGCCTCGACCGGCAAGCTAGCCAGGGAAGCACCACCTCGTGTCCTCGATCGCGTCACCGATGCGGGTCCCGGTCCGTCTTGGCACGGACGCCCGTTGACTTCACGGCACTCGACATACTTAGCGTACGCCTCGTCGACTTTCTTGCCCAAGTTGATCACAGAAAGCGCCGTATAACTGTCCTTGAGTTTGGCCTCTTTTTGCCATTCATGCAGGGCTTCGGTGTATTCGTAATGGAGATTCCCGCATGGGTCGGTTTCATTACAGGGTGGATCGGGCCGCGGCCCGCAGTAGGGTGGACAACCGGGTCCGTCGTCACTTCTGTCCTGACGACGTGGCCTGCTGCCACCGGTTCCGGGCGCGACGCCATGCCATCCGGGTTGACGCACACCCACACCTGGGTCGGTCACCGCGAGTTGGCCGTCGGCGCTGATTGTGGCAGAGCCTTGGATCTCCCATCTCCCGGTGTCGTGGTTGAAGCTCCACAACGCAGTTTTGGCGCCGGGTGGCAGCTTCACACCCGTCACTGGATCGGGCAGGTTCGGAAACTTCACTGGCACTGGCCGATCAAAATTCGCGCTGCCATCGGTCTGGATTGTGATGACCAGCGGCAGGTTCAAACCCGGCGGCAGGGGTTCTGGCAATCGATCCGGAGGCACGGGAGCCATGCCCACCTAGCCGCCCCGCGCTCCGTTGTCGCTGAACAGCGAGTTGGCGGAAACGTTCATCTCCACGCCCGCGAGGGAGGGATTGGCCGCCAGCACGCTGGGCGCAAAGATTATTTTTGTTTCTTCCGTCGCGCTCACCGCCCTGAGCGTGTCGCTTTGAATCAAGGGCAGAAAGATCTCACCCGAACCCCCGGCGAGATTGTTGGTTTTGCCGGGCATGGCGTCCCAGGCTTTGCCCACAAACGGATAGTAGGCACCGCCGGGCCACTGCGAGCCTTGCGCTGTCCGTCCATCGACGTGCACAAAGAAGCGACCTGCTGGGGCAGGCGAAAGCTTGAACGCGCCATTCGCATCGGTCGTCGCGCGCAATTTTTCCTCTGCGCCATCGACTGTGATGGTCACGTTGACCAATGGTTTGTTCGAGCCGTCGGCGTTTTTTCCCGAGGCAAACACCTGACCGATCACCGCCGAGTTGTTCAATCCACTGATTCCTAGCGTTTCAAATTCCAACACCTGCACTCCACCGGGTTGGCCATCGTGGTTGGCGTCCACTCGCGTCCCCTTGGCATCGCTCACGTCATCGCCCACGAAGCTGACCCAAACCTTCGCGCTGGCGGGCAAGTTCTCCAGTTAAAACAAAGTCGCTGTCCTGCGATCACTCGAGAGCTCAGGCCGCGCCAACAAGCGGCGACCACTAAACTCCGCGAAGAATGTGTCCGGGCCAACCATTGCGTCGTTGGCTAGTGGCGCGCTGAAGCGCATAATGGTTTCACGTGTCACCGCCACGCCGGATTCGCCGCCCGACGGTGAGCTCTCGGCGATCGTGGTTAGAGCGGTTGGTTCATTGCCGCCCACCTGACGCAGGCGATAAAACCGTTGTGCGGCCGCAGGCGTCAGAACCAGGGTTCGTCGTGTGCCCTGAGTCTGAGGTTCTTGGGTCACGGTTTACCAACCAACCGGCGGTGCCATGGAGTTGGGATCGAGGCGATCGGAGACTTCCAATTGATAACCGGTGTCCGCCACAGCCCAGCTCAAGACGAGGCTTCCGCCTAAATTGTCGTACGCCACATCGAGCCTCGGTTGGGCGAGCGTGGTACCGGGCACTAGTAACGCCACGAGAATTACCGCCAGGCAACCCATCCAAGCCGAGCGTGAGAACGTCGCGGGGGACCATTGATTCAGTCCGCCAAGCCGACTCCATCGTGAGGTGAGTAAGTGGAGAAGCAAAGGAATGGAATGGAGGTTGGGATGTTTTAAGGATGGTCAGGCTGGCGTCGGTCCTGGTCAAAGCACGCAACTAGACAATAACGATTACGGACATTTCGTCATGCATGAAGTGCCCAAATCGAGGCGCCAGGCCGTTTGGTTCAGGCCAGTTCGTGGTTCCGCCCGTCACTCCGGCCTGCGTTTCAGTGAAAAAGTCCACTTATAGGGGACTTCGACCACTTCCGTCCCGAGCAGAAACAATTCCTGCCGCTTGCCGGTCACGGTGCCCTCGAGTTCATCGGCTGAAACCTTGGAAAAAACCACCTGCTCGGTCGGGACGTAGTTCACCGCGAAGTTGTAGGTGGCTTCACCGAGGTTGGCGAAGACGACGCGCGGAGATTGCTCAACAAGTTCTCCTGTGTTCCGGTCGCGGCGAGGGCAATCGGTGCGGGTGGCTTTGCTGTTCACGGCAAGCTTCAGTTTGAAACTTTCACGCTGCAGAATGGTGAATGCGGTCAGTTCGCCTTCTTCAAAAACGAAGTGAACCTTCACCTGATTCGAACCGCTGCCAGCGCCGTTGGCTGTGTGGAGATTGTCCTCCTGCTTCACGCCATCCTCGCTTTTGCACACGAACGATTTGCGGGTATCCCGTTTGTAGGAGTAAGACCCACTGGCGTCCGGATAAAAGTACAAGTCCCACGTGAGTGAGGAGAACAGGCCGGGTATGGAGTCATCCTCAAGTTCCACCCGCTCCACGCCGCCCTCGAAACTGTACTGGATTGAGATAGATTCCTGGACGGTCGATACAAAGTCCTGGGACTGCGTGCCGCTTGTCGTGGTTTGCCTCGAGAACGTGCCCTGCTCGCTGTAGGTGAGCGTGCCGATCCATCGTGTCATGCAGGGCAACTTCTTATTTTGCGCGTCGCTAGTCCACTCGGTCAGGCTGCCGTTGCCGCAATTTTCCGAGGTGTTCAACCCGAGCAACGCCCCCTGACGTTCGATGCCGAGCAACCCCTGCATGAAGGATTCCGCCGAGATGTTCGCTTCTTCACAGGCAAAGATCAATTCCTCCAGGCAATTGCAAATGGCCTTTTGTCCGCTGGCGGTTCCGATGAACAACTCGCCTCCCTCGGAACCAAGCAACTGCTGCGTTCGCTCAATGCCGAGCACTTTGGGTGTGAGCGAACGGAAAAGTGAACAGTCCTTTTCCGCGGCAGAGAACTGTGGTTTAAGCTCGCGATCGTAATAATCTTGCAGGATTTGCAGAACTTCCGCCAGGGATTCGATGTTGCTGCTATCCTGGCCGAGCAACGCCCGATAGCGCGCTTTCCCAAGAATTTCCGCGATCCGGTGTTGAGCGGCGGACTCGGCGTTACTGACGCGGGTCTCGAAGGCTTTCGTGCGCTCGGTAGGCGCCCAAACAGCCATTCCGAACACGCTGAAGTGGTTGACGGGGATTTTGACCGAATTCGTGGTCACACGGTCGGGTGCCAAGTGAAAGTCGCCACCCTCGCCGTCGAAGGCGAAGCTGGAGACCTTCAAGTGCGGTATATTGGTCGGGAAATGAATCTCGAGCAGCCCAGCACCGTGAAACCGGAAGCCGTCTGGTCCGAACTTCACGCTGGTTCGCAGTTCATTTTCGAAAGGAAACGAGACGAGGTTTGTCACGAGCTGCATAGTGATGGCAGCGGCCTGTACCACGTTGCTGGGCGCGACAGTGAAGGTGTAGATGGTGCCGCCCCCGTTGGTCAGCGACAGACGGCCCCCTTCCTTCTGGGTGATCACCCCGACCGCAAAGAAATTGGAGTCTACATTCGGCACGATTTTCGATAATGGACCGGGTGAATCCGGCAGTTGGATGCCGCGATAATACAGCGTGCCAAACTTTGCGGCATCAGTGTGTGTGAAGCGCAATTCCCCTCCCGCACCGGGCGATGAGATCAGGTTGAACCAATTCGAGAAATTCGTGGAGGCCTCAATGCCGTACTGCCCCGAACTCAATCCCGACAGCACCAGCGCGGGGCGGCGCTGACCATCGAGAGTGGAGACGGAGAGGCGCAAATCGGCGGCAAACGAGTTGAGGGCTAGAAGGAGAAATGAAGTAACCCAAAGCGCCTGCCGCAGCGTGGCATACGCCCCAGCTGCGGAGCAGGGGGCAGGCGCGTGCGCATTCGGTTTTGCGAGCCCTCGTTGAATTCCGGACCGGTGACGATAAGTTCCGGAGTGTTCGAGGCATGCGGCCGAGTTCAAGCTGGACATGGGGACGCGACTGGCATCACGCGATAATGCGCGTGCTTCCCAACCGACCGATTCTAGGTGAACCATAAAAGGGATTCTTGCTATCCAGCCGACGGAGCACTGTCAAACCTCTCCTCTACGTGATCGCTTGATTGTGCCGCATTTTGCTTTTGGACGGTCTGCCCAAACCGCGAAGGGCGTGGCACCCGGCAAGACAAGGCATAATGACCTTACCACTACTAGACTTGGGACTCCTTAAACGCAAGCAAACGAAGTCCGTTCAGGCAGACGAGCACTGTGCTGCCTTCGTGGGCGATGACTCCGACTGGCAGCGGCAGTTGAAAGCCGAGCGCTGAAATGACTAGGACTACGATGACGCCCATGGCGAACACCAGGTTTTGAATGACGATCCGCCTGGCCTTACGGCTGAGTTCGAGGGCGAATACGATATTGTGGAGGTTGTCGCTCATGAGCACGACATCGGCGGTTTCCATGGCGACATCTGTGCCGGCGGCTCCCATGGCCACGCCCAGCGACGCTGTGGCGAGAGCCGGAGCGTCGTTGACCCCATCGCCCACCATGGCAACCGGGCCAATCGCTTTGAGTTCCTTGATCACCCGGACTTTGTCTTCGGGCAAGAGATCGGCATGGAACTCGTCCACTTCTGCTTGCCGCGCGATGGCTTTGGCCACCCGTGTATTGTCCCCGGTCAGCATGACAATCCGTTCGATGCCATCGGCCTTGAGTTGTCGGATCACGGAGGCGACGTCAGTGCGCAGAACATCCGCGATGGCAATGGCGCCGAGCAATTTTGCCGCTCCAGAGGATTCGTCGATTTGACCGATGATGACACTGGTTTTTCCGTCGTCTTGAAGAGTCGCGATCGATTGAGCGAATTCAGTGGGGATGGGAAGTCCGAGGAATTGGAAGTAGCGGGCATTACCAACGGCGATGCGCCTGCCCTGGACGTGTCCACTGGCGCCTTTGCCGGAAATCGACTCGAAGGCCGTGCACTCCTCGACGGGGAGGTTGCGTCGACGGGTTTCAGTGACGATGGCTTGAGCGAGCGGGTGCTCGGATTTGGCCTCCACCGCCGCGACCAGTTGAAGGAGAGAGACTGCCGCGGTATCGAGGGAACCGGAAGGGATGGGTTGGATCAGGCCGTTGACGAAGATGTCGGTGACTCTAGGTTTTCCTTCGGTGAGGGTACCCGTCTTATCGAAGGCCACGACACGAATCTTGGCGGCACGTTCCAAGTGAACGCCTCCCTTGAAGAGCACGCCTCGGCGGGCGGCTCCCCCGATGGCGGAAAGAATCGAAGCGGGAGTACTGATGATTAGGGCGCATGGGGAAGCGACTACCATCACCGTCATGGCCCGGTAAAACGCGATTTGGAATGGTTCTCGAAAGGCGAGCAGGGGAACCAGGATTAAGCCCAATGTGAAGAGGATGACACCCGCGGCATAGAATTGCTCCGCTCGATCGAGGAATCGTTGAGTGTCGGCCTTTTCGCTCTGAGCTTCCTCCACCATGCGAACCAACTTTTCAATCGTCGAATCCTTGGCGAGTTTCACCACACGTATTTCGAGCCCACCAGTCTGGTTGATGGTTCCAGCAAACACCGGCTCGCCCTTCTTCTTGGAGACGGGCATGGATTCACCCGTGAGTGAGGATTGATCGACAGAACTGGAACCTTCCACGATGACACTGTCGAGTGGGATGCTCTCTCCGGGACGCACCAAAATCACATCGCCGACCACCAGAGCTTGCACGGGCAATTCGAGGGTGCGTTCATCGCGCCTGACCAAGGCTTTCTCTGGTCGCAACTTCATCAGTGACTTGATGGCGTTGCGGGTTCGGTCCATGGCGAATGCCTGGAGCACATTGGAGAGGGAAAAAAGGAACAAGAGCATGGCGCCTTCGAATGGGGACCCGATGTAGGCAGCCCCAAGCGCGGCGAGCACCATCAACAAATCGACGTCGATGGTCCACTGGCGAAGCGATTCCCATCCAGCCCGAACCCCAAAATAACCTCCGGTGACATAGGCGGCAGTGTACAGGATTGTCTGGAGACCCCAGCCCATCTTGACGGAGACCCAGCCGGCGATCATGAACACCAAGGTCAGCCCCATAAAGAGCGCTTCCAGCCGATCGCCGGTGGTGATATGGATTAACCAGTCCCTGGCGGTCTGGGGAGCCTGGGTGGGCTCCATGGTAAACGGCTTTACGGTGGCGCCGGTTTCGCGGACTCGCGCGAGGACTTGCTCCTCGCTCAATTTGGCATCGTCGAACGTGATGCTCATCACACCACCGAGGAACGTGACGCGTGCGCGGCGAATGCCTTCGATCTTTTGGGCCTTACGTTCCAGGCGTTGTTCAGCGGCCCCGGAGGCTCTCCCTTGTAAATGCAGCAGTGTCTTGCAGTATTGCTGGTGGCCTCGGGGAGCGAGTTCGGCGGCGACGGAACGAATGGCATCCTCGGTGACCAACTTTGGATCGAACTCGATAGTCAATTCGTGTTTGTCAGAGAGGATGTCGGTGCGCACGACGCCGGGAGGCGTCTGAATCTTGTCGATCGGGGACGGATTTGGGTCAGATGACGGTTGGTTAGTCACGACGGTTGACCCGGAAGCTGCACGGCAGCGGTTCGTTTGTCACCTTTCGTCCACTGGGTTTCGCGAACGAAGGGGTTACGGATTCCGCGGATAGCGAGTGGGGAACCTCCGAGGTGCCATTATCCCCAAGCGCGATTAAGAGCCTGTCTGAAAATAGGGCCCCTTCGAATTTTCAGACAGGCTCTAAGGACCTTTATCAATCTGGATCTTCAGCAAGTAGAGGTGGGTTGGCGCTGCGCGCTCATTAACCGAACTGAGTGCGATGTAATGCCGACCTATCTTTGGGGAAACCAATTGCACCAAAGGATCCCGTCCATGAGTATCGTCGTTGGTGATTTGTAGATTCCCGTCGGCGTCATAGACGGCCAAGGATCCGTCTAAGGTGGATCCCAATCGATCGGCAAAAACCTCGACATGCAATCGATCGCCTGCGCGCATCTCGCACTGGAAGACGTCCACATCACCCGTGGATTCCAGAGCTCCTCGAATGATTTGGGAAGTTTCGAGAGCTGGGGACTCACGGAACCCACTGTTCGGTTCCTTTTCATTCACGCATCCTTGGCTGGGCAGCAAGAACAGTGGGTAAGGCAGGCTTCGTCCCCCCTCGGAAACGACAACGAGCGTGGCATTGGTTCCATCGATCGACGATTGGGTCGGCGCGATTGCCAGTTCCAGAGTCTGATCGCCGATGCGATCCGCGTTGACGCCATCGATGGACTTGGCCGGACCCCTCGAGAGAATGGGGACGACGTTGGAGGTATTGCTCCAATGAAGGAAAACCTCGGTCGCGTTCGTCAGGAACCGTCCACGCACCGTGATCCGATTGGATTCGCTGAGAGCGATACCCAGGGGTTGGGAAAAAAGGAGTTGGGGACGTTCCAGTTTCGGCGGATCCTTGGGAGCGTCGGCGCCCAGTAGTACGAAAAATGCTGCGCTGCTTGCCAGGAAGGGGTTGAGGCTGCGGAAACTCATCGTTACGGGGTTCGTGGCGCGGCTTCTCACGAATACAACTCCCGGACGGTCGAGCCTTCGTCGAGAATCTCGACCGGCCGACCT
Organism: Verrucomicrobiales bacterium; assembly: GCA_005793375.1. GTDB lineage: Bacteria > Verrucomicrobiota > Verrucomicrobiia > Limisphaerales > UBA9464 > SXSK01. The sequence continues at coordinate 11,661 of SXSK01000226.1, forward strand.
TCGGGAGTCAGCAGGCGTTTTTTTTGGTCAATACCTAGTGCCTCATAGACGGTGTAGCAGACGTCCGCTGGGCGAACCGGTCGATCCGTGACGAAGGCTCCGTCGCGGTCGGTAGCGCCCAAGACCTTGCCGCGTTGGACACCTGCACCGGCAAACAGTAGGGATCCAGCTCGGCCCCAATGATCGCGCCCAGCGTCTTTATTGATTTTTGGGGTGCGGCCGAACTCGCCCATACAGAGCAACAACGTGTCTTCGAGCAATCCGCGTTGATCCAAATCCTCGATCAAAGCCGCCATAGCCTGATCGAACACCGGCACCTTCTTCTCGAGATTATCAAAGATCTTTGCATGATGATCCCAACCTCCGTAGTTGAGGCTGACGAATCGAACGCCGGATTCGATGAGGCGCCGAGCGAGCAAGCAGCTTTGGCCGAACTCAGTCCGCCCGTAGGCGTCTCGCATCGGCCCTGGTTCTCGATCCATGGCGAACGCATTTTGTGCGGTGCTGGAGAGCACCATTTCGGAGGCTTTGCGTGAAAACTCGCCGTAGGTGGTCAGTTGGTCATTGCCCTGGATGCGGGTTGCCAGGGTATCCACGGCTTGAAGCAAGGTTTTCCGGCGATCGACCGATCCTGGTGTGAGAGACGCTGGGATGGCGAGATCGCGCACTCGAAAATCCTTCGCGTTGGGATCGCCGGTTTTGAACGATTCATAGCGCCCGCCGAGCCAGGCACTCTTTCCGAGTTCCCAGGTAAAACTAGGATTCTTGGGGATGGCGACATATGGGGGAAGACAACTGGCGAACCCGGTTTCGTGAGCCACCACCGATCCCATGGAAGGGTAATCCCCAAAGGGCGATCCAAATCGGCCGCTCAAGACCCAATTGGTGGCGGTTTCATGATGATCGTTTTCGTGAGCTGCCGACCGTACCAAGCACACCTTGTGCATGACGGTGGCGAGTTTAGGGAGCAATTCAGTGACATGGAGACCGGGAACCGAGGAACGAATACTGCGGTACTTCCCTCGAATTTCCTCGGTGGCATCGGGCTTGGGATCGAATGTGTCATGGTGCGATATGCCACCACCGAGGAACACGAGGAGCACTGATTTGGCTCGCGGCCGCAACGCGTTTGCCGTTTGTGCCGATGCCGGCGTGTTCGCCAGGTATCCCGCGAGAGAAATTCCGAAGGGTGCCAGTCCGCCAATGCGCAAGAAATCCCGTCGAGAGAAACCGGAACACAACGACGATTGCCGAGTGGAAAGAGAGACATCGATCATGGGAAAAGAACGGTGTGTTGCTGGTTTCTGGGTGATGTCGAATCAATGATTGAAAGCAAATTCTTTGGAATTCAAGAGCGCCCAAAATAAGTCGGCACCGGCTTCTTCCAAGGCGGCGGTTCCGAAACTATCCAACACGTTGGCGAGTTCTGTGGCGCGAGGTCGTCGGGCTAGCGTCGCCAGATAGAGTTGCTCCACCAGCTCTTCCCGACTTGCATTCCAATGGATCCATTTCTGGAGGCGACCTCCGGGATCACGAATCTTGCGCGTCGTCTCCTCGCTGTTCTGGAGATGCAGTAATTGAGGGAGTGTGACCTCCGAGTTGCGCTCGCAGGCACACGCTGTGACACGTTCGCTGCGTCCAAACAGGGAAAGGAAGTAGCTGGAGAGGTGTGGCTCCGGAACTTGAACCGCGCGGAGGCCCACGGGGTGTCCGGCAAAAGTATCCGGCACGCCTGTAGCCGACGACACGGCATCGAGCAGCACTTCAGCTGGCAGGCGTCGTGCGTAATAATGCGAATAGAACCGGGTCTCGGTTTCGTTGCCCCGGAGGGTCTGACTGCTCAATTGATAGGTGCGCGAATTGACGATGAACCGCATGAGGTGCTTCAGATCATACCTGTGCGCGACAAACTCACGGTTGAGCAATTGCCAAAGCGCGTCGTTGGAGGGCGGGTTGCTGGCGCGCAAATCGTCTACAGGTTCCACCATGCCCACTCCCAAAAAGTGTTTCCAAAGACGGTTCACGATAGCCCCGGTGAAGGCCGCGTTGGTCGGTGACGTGATCCAATCGGCCAGCTGGACCCGGGGATCGCCGCCGGGCTTGAACTCCATGGTCGTGCGATCCAACGGTTGGGCGGTCAGGTTCTTTCGCGTCCTCGGTTGCCAGGCCACTGGAGTCTGGTTTCGGGATTCCGCGAGGCGCCGTTTCCGTTCGGCGAATTCCCGCTGATGCTTCTCGAATTCGCGCTTTCGCGTCTCCTGCTCGTTGCCGTCCGATTGGAGCAATACCCGTTCCGAATCTCGCAATTTCCGGCCGGAATCATCCAATTCCCGCGCCCGATCCCGTTCATCGCGGCTCATGGCCAGCAATTCCGTGGGACTCTTGTCTGGCTCTTTACGATCCACGAACATTCGACTGAAGAAGGCAGCGAAATGATAGAAGTCATCCTGAGTGTAGCGCTCCAGAGGGTGATTGTGGCAACGAGCACAGCCAATCCGCGTGCCCAATAAGGCCTGGGCGACAGAATCCACCGCTTCTGATTCCACAGGGCTTTTTTCGCCGACCGTGGTGATGAAGTACCCAATTTCAGGATGTTCAGCCACGCTGCCAGACGCCACCAGGAGATCGCGCACAAGTTCGTTCCAAGGACGATTGCGCGACACCTGCTTGTGGAGCCAACCGTGAAAACTGCGCACGCCTTTGACGCCGCGCACGTCGTGATCGCGTTCTTTGCGGTTTTGGAGCAAGTCGGCCAAAAGCAGCGTCCAGTAGTCAACAAACGATGGCCGCTCCAACAACTCGTCCACCAACCGCGCCCGCTTGTCGGGTGTCCGGTCTTCCAGAAATCTTCGGACCTCTTCGGGGGAGGGTAAGGTGCCGGTCAGATCCAGTTGAATCCGGCGGAGAAATACCTCATCTAGACACAGAGCGGATGGCGGGATGCGGAGGGCCTTGAGCTTGGCGAAGACGGCGTCATCAATGGCATTTTTGGTCCGAGCAAAGCGAAATTCCTCGACGGTGTTGGTATAGGGCAACGAAAAACGCACGACTTCCACCAATCCTTGAAAGTGGGCTCGAATGGCGGTTTCTCCATGCCGACGCCCGGATACCAGGCCATCCGGTGTCACCGATGTCGTTGCCTCGTCATTTGAGAAAAACTGTGTGAGCCAAGTCACATCGCGGACATGGCCGTCTGGATAAACTGCCTGGACGAGTAGGGACTGCTGATCACCCGGTTGGAGGGTGCAGTCCCCCGGCAGCACGACAATGCGAGTCGGATTGGGGTCTTTTTCAATTTCCAACGGACCTGGAGCCCGTTCAGCGATCCACTGAACGAGCAGTTGATGTCCTCGGGATTCTGGAATAATTCGCTGGCCGCCTTCGTGAGGTACTTGGGCGGTGGCCTTTAGAACGAGCAAGGAGTGCTCTGGGTCGGCGGGTTCGAGTCGGCGGGTGGCTCCTTCGTCGCGCAGCCAATCGGCATCGAGCTCGGGCGCATAACCTCGGAGGGAGAGACGAAACCCGTTCTGACCTGCCAGCTTGCCATGGCAACTGCCCATGTTGCAGCCCGCCCGCGTCAGCAGCGGTTCGATCTCCTGCCGAAACGAGTGCCTTTCAGTGGCGGTTGCGGGATCTCGGATAACGACCGGCACTTCGGCGCGGTGCGAGCCCAGCACGATGGCAATCGAATTGGAGCCAGGAGCCATCGGGTGGACGACGCCATTGGTAGAAACCCGGAGTTGCTGGGGGTGCCGAGAGTGGAAGGATACCAACCGCGTGACGTCGTGCCTGGATCCATCCTGCAAGACCGCAGAAACCAACAGACCATGCGGGTTATGCGTGTCGCGAAGTTCCAAGAACGCTGGGTGGACCTGCAATGACGCAATGGATTTGGGGTTGGATGCAGCCTGCAACCAATTGAGGCTCAGAATCCAAGCGATGAATAGCCCCGGGAGGTAACATCCAGCAATGCACGAGATGTGCTGTGCGGATAAGGGTCGATTGCGGGGGCTCATATCAACGATGGGTATCATGGAACAACTGCCGTTGGGATGGAATCGTTTTTGTGAGCAGCCATTCGACTTGTCGAAATCCACCAAAAACTTGCGGCGTATCCCTATGAAGTCGTTAGACTGGAGGCATGGGCGAAAGTTCCGTGGGCAAGTTAAAACGATTGCAGGAAGAAGTGACCGCGGCGTTGACTACCGATGCTGTGACCCCTGGGGCGACCGCGCCAAACAGCCAGTTTCACCGGTCCCTGCGGTTTTGTTCCCTGGTAGCGCGCGGTTTCTGGAACAACCGACTCCAAGTTCGTGCGGCGGCTTTGGCCTACACCACGCTATTAGCGTTGGTTCCATTGCTGGCGGTGTCGCTGTCCGTTGCGTCTCTAGTTTTTGACGTGAAGAAGACCGAATCCCGGGCCAAACTAACCGGTCAGATTGAGCAGTTCGTCACCAGTGTGGCTCCGACGCTCGGGCTGGAGGACCAGGATGGATCTGCTCAGCGAGCGAAGGTGGCCAACACCATCCTGGATTTCGCGGAGAAGATCAACTTCGGGACCATCGGCGTGACTGCCATGGCCGGGTTGATCTTCGTCGCGATCTCGTTGTTGCGAACGGTGGAACATGCGTTCAATGACATCTGGAGCATCACGCGAGGACGCAGTTGGTTCGACAGTATCGTGATGTACTGGGCGGCAATCACTTTGGGACCGATTGTGTTGCTCGTGGCCATGACTTCGGGATATCTCAATGCATTGCAGGGCGGCACCAACTGGATGCAATCCATCCCAGGTGTTGGCATCCTCAAGACATCGCTATTGCCGGTGATGTTGCTCTGTTTACTGTTTGCAGGATTGTACAAGTTGATGCCCAACACGCGAGTGAGTTGGCAGGCCGCGATTGTGGGAGGAATTGTCGCGGCGCTTCTCTGGTGGGGGAACAACAAGTTGGGCGCCATGTACAACACCCGAGTGCTGACGTACTCCAAGATTTATGGCAGTCTGGGAGCGGTACCGTTGTTTTTGGCAGGAATGTATCTGTCCTGGACCATACTATTGCTGGGAGCCCAGACAGCCTACACGTTCCAGTTCCGTCACGCCTATCTACAAGATCGACAGGCAGAGCAGATTCACCAGCAAGGTCGTGAGTTTATTGCGTTGCGTTTCATGGCGGAGATTGGGCGGCGATTTGTTTTGAAACAGCCGCCGATTGCGGCTGCGGAAATGGCGGAACGATTCGGGGTGCCCAATCGATTGGCGTCCAAAATTCTGCAGACCCTTTCGGAAGCGGGTCTTCTTCATGAGGTTGAAGGTGTCGAGCCGGCGTTTGTCCCGGCGCAGCCGCTGGCGCAGATTCGCGTTCAGCACGTCCTTCATGCGTTGCGAGCCAGTCAAGGTCACGAACTAGCGACTCCCGACGACTCGATGCGACTTGTGGTGCGGGCGGAGTTTGACGCGGTACGTGCGGCGGAAGATTCCAGGGCCAACGCGGTAAGTATTGATGAATTGGTTGTGCGTTCCCTAGGGAACCACCCCTCTTGACCTCACCAACCTAACCAGCGTCCGATCGGCAGATTGCGGGCAATGGTGAATCCGGCGACCAGACCGCCAAGAACCGCCCAGACATACGGCTGATTGCGGAAGGGCAGGGTGATTGTGCCTCCCTGCCAGTGCGACAGCATTAGGCGGACGCTGTAGAAGGCCGCGAAGGGAAGTGCGAGCACAGCCACTGGATTCAAGGACAAGGCTTGGCGAAGGTTTCCATGCAACAATTGATGCATCGCCCGGAGGCCACCGCAACCGGGGCATTGAAGTCCGGTGGTGACGTAGAGAGCGCATCGAGGATAGAAGGCATGATGCATCGGATTAAATCGCCAAAGAATCCCCGCGATCACAACGGCTCCGGCCAGGGTGAGAGCGCCCCAGAAAAGACGCCGTCGCCGGACGACCGAATCCAGACGTGGAGGGGCGATTTCGGAGTGAGTGGCCATCATTTGTCAGCGGAAATGTGCCTTCACTCCGGGTTTCGTCAATGTGACCATGGCCCAGACCGAGAAGGGGATACTGATACAACAGCAGCATCCGTAACAGATGATGGCCAGGACCGATGCCACCCAGCAGAGGGCTAAGCCTTGCAGCCGTTTCATCTGGATACCTCCGAACAGCACCAAACCATGCAATACTGCGATGAGCGAATAAAAAACGATGCCGTAGGATTTTCCGTAGTTCTTCATGAAGTCGATCACCATGCGGAATTGGGGTTCCATTTCCGGGGGAATACCCGGGGGTATGGGCATGTCGGTCCAGTTTTGGAGCAACAGTTTTGGGATGGAGAGCAGGCAATAGACGATACCGAGTGAACCCAGGACGATCAGAGAAATGGCGGGTCCAGCCACCAATGAAAGGGCTGCTTCGCGGGTGACGGCCGGAACGGCGGCGCCAATCGAAGCATCAGAAATGTTGTTGGGCGTTGCTGGCGGGATGTTGGCTGAGGCGGGGATGTTGGAGACGGCTGCGGGCTGTGCGCTGATGAGATCGGCGAATTCCGCGAACTGGCTCAAGGGACGCCAGGCTGGATTCTCCTCCGTGGATGCCAGCGTGTAGCGGTTGAGTCGATTCTCTGATATCCAGAGCCGAACTTGTTCCGTGGAGATGGGTCCGTACTCGCGTTGATCGGCACCTTTGACTCGATACATGGCTTAAAGGGATGAGGGGTTGGTGGACAGGAACGGTTCAGGCGGAGTGCTGGGTGTGGTCGCGATATTGATAGCGATGGATGACCCAGACGAAGGCGACGGAGACAGCTCCCAAAAGCCCGGCAAAAAGCAGGAATTGATTGACACCAGAGATGTGAAGTAACTCGGTGCCATCGGGCAATTTGGCTTTGACGTTTAGGCGGAATACTTGGGAAACGGCGAGGTTTCCCACGGCGACGGTCAGCAACCAAAAGCTCATGAGTGTGCTGCGCATGGAGACGGGAGCTTCGCGGAAGGCAAATTCGAGTGCGGTGTTGGAAACCAACACTTCGCCAATGGTTAGCAGGAGATAGGGCCACGTCTGAAGGAGCACATTGAGTTTGGAGCCGGCAACCAACTGGGCTTCGATCCAGGCCACCAACAAAAAGGAAGCCGCACAAAGAAACATGCCAACACCCATCCGTCTCAGTGTGGTGGGCCGAACACCCAGCATTCGGCTGAAAGGATAGATGCCGAAGGTCAGAGCCGGAATGGTCAACATGACCAGGAGAGCATTGAGAGATCCCATCTGTTCAGCCCCGATCTTTGGGCCGACGATAAAGTCAAAAGCGGGCCAGACAAACGAAGTGCGCAGCCACGCTGGGAATTCGTAGGCGATCATTTTCTCACCCTGCACGACCCAGGTCGTGCTGTTTTGGTCCCATAATGCCCAGAAAAATGGTATCAACGAGAACACGCCGAGTACGCGGGTCGCAGCGCGGGCGGCTTCGATTTGAACTTCGGTGTACTGAGTCCGGCACGCGTCCCAGAACCCATGCCCTGAGCGGCGATTAGCCGGGTGGCAAAGGGCATACCAGAGCATGTCCCAGAACGCGCCTCCATCCTTTCCTTTGGCTGGCGCGACATGCACGTAGTGTTTCGTTCCCAGCCAAAAGACCAGGGTGGCGATGCCCATAAAGATGCCCGGGATACCAAAAGCCCAGCCGTATCCGTAGCGATCGCGGACGAGTGGCACCACGAGGAATGAGAAGAAAGAGCCAAAATTAATACTCCAATAGAACAGTCCATAGGCACGCTCCAGGAGGTGTTCCTTGCCGGCGTGGAACTGGTCGCCAACGAAAGCGGCGACGCAGGGCTTGATGCCACCACCACCGAATGCCAATAGAGATAGTCCCCCAAACAGGAACCACATCCGACCATCGATGTTGCCCTGGTTGAGCGTTTTCCAAGCGTCCAGTGCTGCTCCCACTTCCGTGGGTTTGGTGGTGAGCGGGCAAAAGACGTCGGCCAACGCCATCAGGCCGTGGCCTGCGCAATAGAAGAGCGAGACGTACAGAATAGTCTTGTAGCGACCCAATACACGGTCCGACAACCAGGCCCCGAACAATGGCATGAAGTAGACGCCAAACTTGAACAGATGGGAGATTTCAGCTGCTTTGGATGGCCCTTGCTCCAGGAAGTTCTTCACATACAGCGTCAGAATGGCAATGACGCCATAATAGCTGAATCGTTCACACGCCTCGTTCGCAATGATGAACTTGATTTGCGGTGGAAGACGGTTGTCGCCCTTCCCCGGGCTCGTCACAGCGGCTTCAGACGACGTCACGGTGCCAGTGGTCATCCGCAGCGATTAGCCAAAGGCATCGTTTAGGGCGAGGATTTCTTTGGCGAAACTGCCAGGATTCTACAGTCGCTTACCCGTGACCACATCGAACCAATGAATTGCCTGACTGGGAATCCGAATCCAAACCGTTGAGCCTTCGATGGGTTCAGGCCCTGATTGACGCCAAACGAGCGACTGACCTTGAAGATTTCCCCAGACCGACCAATACGAGCTGCAACACTCGCTGTGAACCACAGCCACCGGGATCGAGTCGGCTAGGTGCGGCCCGGGTGAAATGGACTCCGCCCGAATGCCCAGCACCACGGGCTGCCTCATGCCAGGGACCCCGTTCGTCGACAGTGGGATTCGCAGTCGAATCGGCTGATCGATTGAAGTCGTCGGCGTGCCCGGGAGGAATTCCAAGCCCTGATCCGAGGATTCGATGCGCCCAGTCAGCAAGTTCATTGGAGGTGTGCCCAGGAAACCGGCGACGAAGGCAGAGGCCGGTTCGGCGTAGACCTGATCCGGTTTTCCTAACTGCTCGAGATGACCCTCGCGCATCAGGGCGATCTCATTCCCCAACGCCAAGGCCTCGGATTGGTCGTGAGTGACGTGAATGACCGCGACGCGTTGGGCTTTCTGGAACCGACGCAAGTGCCCTCGCAATGCCTGTCGTTTCGGGGCATCCAATCCGGTGAAGGGCTCATCCAATAACAGGACAGCCGGCTTCTGGATCAACGCACGAGCCAACGCGACGCGCTGCCGTTCGCCGCCCGATAGCTTCTCCGGTAACCGGTCGGAAAGGGCGGCAATTTCCAACTCTTCCATGATCTCAGTGGTCCGCTGGTCCAATTCCCGGCGAGACACCGATTGGATCTGGAGCGGAAACTGGACATTTTCGCGCACAGTCAGGTGGGGGTATAAGGCGAGGGCTTGAAAAACCATGGCGATCCGCCGTTCGCCGGGTGGTTTCTGAGTGATATCGATTCCATCGAGAAAAACGCTGCCGCTATTGGGGGTTTCGAGCCCTGCAATCAGCCGCAGGGTAGTCGTCTTGCCACAGCCGGTAGGTCCCACCAACGCCAAACAATTCCCGGCTTCCACCGAAAATGCGACGTCCGCGACCGCGCACCGGGAATCGGTACTCGATCCACCAAAACGTTTGACCAGCCCTCGGATGACTAATCGCGACATAGCTTAGTGCAGTCTTTGATGGGGAGCCTCGGGAAGTCCAGTGGATGTCATGACCAACGCCAGCTTGCGATAGCCAGCGGCCCTGATGTTGATTGAGCAAAAGGACACATTGATTCTAGGCTCGAAATGGCGTTGGTTTATTCCATGCGACAGTTTTTCACTGGTCCCATGATTAAGACCGAGCTGATGGTGGTTTGGCTCGAGAAGCACGGAATTGCTGCTACCATGGCATTTGTGGATCCAGAAGCTCCTGATGATGGGGATCTGGGTCGAGAGGCGATCGTATCCGTTTTGGAGGCGGACTACGATCGTGCCTACCGATTGTTCTATACTGAGCGGGAGGACGAGTTTTGAAACCCGACGAAACACAGGGAAGATTGGAGCGATTGGAGCTGCATCTCAGTCACGTGGAACGCCAAACTGAGGAACTGAATGCGGTGGTGATCCAGCAAGGCAAGGAAATCGCGCGGCTCAAGAAGGTGCTGGACCGTCTGACTCAAAGTTTTGAAGCCGACCAGATAGATCGGATCCAATCGAATAATCCGCCTCCCCCGCATTATGGTCGCTGACAGGTTGTCGTCCCACTCCAGCGGTAGCTATGGGTGATGTTCCGGTCTGGCGACTTCCACAAGAATCTGGTATTGAAGGCGGTTGAGACGATAATTGGATCATGAATTTAAGACACGCTGGAATCCGTGGTTCCGAAGTGTTTCAGAATCATGGCGGGACGCCGATCCGAGTCCATGGGGTGAGGCGAACCTGGATTTGGCTGGTAGCCTCGTTGATTCTGTGCGCCGAGGCCTTGGCGGCCGCAACGGGTTCGTCACTTTACCAGACGTGCGCGGTTTGCCACGGGTCGAATGCCGAGGGAAACGAAACGCTGGGTTCCCCGGCATTGGCATCGCTCGAAGGATGGTATCTGAGGCGTCAGTTGGAACAGTTTCGAGTGCGGGCGCGGGGGTTGGATGAATCCAAAGTCAAAGGATTCCTTCCACCCGAGACCCGCACGCAAGCCATGCACCCCGTGGTGGACACCCTGCGCCCTTCGGAAGCTCGAGTGTTGATTCGTTACCTACAACAATTGCCCACTCCGATTGTTCAACGGCCCCGAGAAGGAGATCCCAAGCGCGGAGAGTCCTTGTATAGGGGTTGTACTGCATGCCATGGCGTGAATGCCGAAGGACGCCGGACCCGAGGAGCGCCCCGTCTGACGGGTCAACAACCATGGTATCTGTATAATCAGCTGAGGGATTTTCGCATGGGTTGGCGCGGGACGGACCGCAAAGATCCCCATGTGAGCTGGATGCGAGAACAACTGGGATTAGAGGATGCAGCGCTGAAAGATTTGGTGGCTTATCTCGTGCAATTGAATTCGAAGAAAGGGGTCCAAAAACCACGGGATTGACCCGCGTCTCCGGAAGCACTTTTCTTTAGAAGTCATGCTCAATACCAAGCGTTACAACACGGGTCGCCGGTGGTGCGCGTGTTGGCACATCCTGGCTTGGATGGGATGGCTTGTCGTGGGTTGGAAACTGATGGCGACTTGGCGAACTGAGGCATTGGAGCCTGTCGACTATAACCGCGATATCCGGCCGTTGTTATCCTCCAAGTGTTTCGAATGCCACGGACCGGACGCCCAGTCGCGAAAGGCCTCCTTGCGGTTGGATGATCGAGTCAATGCCACCGCATTCCGCGACGGTCGTCAGGCCATTGCGCCTGGCAGCCTCCTCAACAGCGAGTTGGTGGCGCGAATCACCTCGACGAACCCTGACGAGATCATGCCGCCCCCAAAATCTGGTGCTCGGTTGACGCCGGATCAGGTCGCACTGTTACAGCGGTGGATCGAAGCGGGAGCACCCTTTTTGGAGCATTGGTCGTTCAGCCCGATTCGACGTCCTGCCGTGCCCTCGGTGCAAACACCGGAATGGTGCCAGAACCCAATCGATCGGTTTGTGCTGTCTCAATTGGAGACATTGGGATTGAGAGGTGCGGATTTGGCGGACCGAAGAACCCTGGCGCGTCGCGCGAGTCTGGACCTATTGGGACTGCCGCCTGAATGGGGTGCTGTGGAGGCATTCGTGGCTGATACGAGGCGGGATGCATGGCGGCGTTGGACCGAACAGCTCCTTCAATCGCCCCACTACGGTGAGCGCTGGGGACGTCATTGGTTGGACGTGGCGCGCTATGCCGATTCGGGCGGGTTTGAGACGGACATCTTTTTTGGACACGCGTGGCGGTTCCGTGATTACGTGGTGCGATCCTTGAATGCGGACAAGGCGTTTGACCGTTTCATTCGTGAGCAGATCGCGGGGGATGAATTGGCGCCGCACGACCCGGATTCGCTCATTGCGACGGGCTTTTTCACGACAGGACCTGTATTGCAGGAAGCGGGCATGGTTCCAGGCAAACTGGAATACGACCAGTTGACCGACGCCGTCGACACCACGGGCGCTGCGTTTCTGGGGCTGACGCTGGCGTGTGCGCGTTGTCACGACCATAAGTATGATCCGATACCTCAGCGCGAATACTTCTCACTCCAAGCGATTTTTGCCGCCTCGGATCAATATGATCTGGACGCCTCGGGCAAGCGACTGCGGGATCGCGCGGCGTTGGGAAACACGCAGACAGAATTCGAATTGGAGCAGGTTCGTGCCCGGATAAAACGAGAATCGGATCCTCAGACTCGGCAGGCATTGCTACTTCGGTTGGGCGATTACTACCTCTCGAGACAGCCAAAACAGCCGAAACGGCCTGGTGGCAGTAAGGAGGGTCTGGACAGGGAGCGGGTTGCGCTGGCGCTGGCGCATCTGGAGGGGCCATCGGTGATTCCGCGGCGAGTATTGGGCCACCGCGACAGCCCACTGGAAACCCGTGTTCTCAAGCGTGGGGAACTGGAGATGCCAGGCGAAGTGGTGGGTGCGGGGGTTCCTGAGGCGATAAAGGGGCAGCGATTTCCGACCCAGCTGGCGCCGACCCAGCTGCGATTGGCGCTAGCTGACTGGGTGGCATCGGAATCTAATCCATTGACGGCGCGAGTGCTGGTGAATCGCGTTTGGCAATGGCATTTCGGGCAGGGATTGGTGCGGACACCAAACGACTTCGGCTGGCGAGGCGACGCCCCGAGCCATCCCGAATTGTTGGACTGGCTGGCGGTTGAGCTGATGGAGTCGGGCTGGAGTCTGAAGCATCTTCACCGATTGATCCTTGGATCCAGCACGTATCAGCAGTCGTCCCTGACGACGGAGAGATCTCTGGAGTTGGATCCCTCCAACCGCTGGCTCTCGCGATACCAACCTCATCGACTTGAGGCTGAGGCCATCTGGGATTCCGTTCGTTCGGTTTCTGGTTCCCTTCACCGTGACATGGGGGGGCTGCCGTTCGCGCCTCCACTCGATGACCAGGAAATGATCGGGAATTTCTTGCGATGGCCTACCAGTACACCGGAGGAGTCGAATCGACGCGGGATCTACTTGCTGATCAAACGGTCCTTTCGCTTTCCAACCCTCAGCGCCTTTGACCTACCTGACAACATTTCCAGCTGTGGTCTGCGGGATGTGACCACCGTTCCGAATCAGGCCCTGGCGATGCTGAACAATCGCAGTATGCTGGAACAAGCGAGGGTTTTCGCCCGGCGCATCATTCAGGAAACGGGTTGGAATGCGGAGCGTTGGGTTAATCTGGCTTGGCGGCATGCTTATGGCAGGCCTGTCTTGCCGCAGGAGCGCCAACGTGCTTTGGACTTCCTCGCAACCACCGCCGACGCGCGCCGCATTGCGCCATCTTCCTCATCGGAAACTGCTCTGGTTGAACTCTGCCTCGCGTTGCTTAACACCAATGAATTCATTTATATCCCCTAAGCACGGTCAGCACTCGCGACGCCATTGGCTCACCCGAGCCGGTTGCGGCATGGGCGCCTGGGCGTTGCTCGATTTGCTGAATCGCGAAGGTCGCGCCGATATCCTGGCGCCGGACGCAGCGTCCATGCGCCATCCATTTGCTGAGAGAGCCCCTCACTTTCCAGCTAAAGCGCGATCGGTGATCTTCTTGATGATGGCTGGAGGTCCGAGCCAGATGGAAACCTTCGACCCCAAGCCACTGCTCAACCGTTTGGCGGGCCAACCCATGCCGGCGAGTTTCGGGAAAATTGCTGCACAATTCACCGATGTCACCAAAGAGCCGCTCCTGGGATGCCGTCTGCAATTCCAACAGTGCGGCCGATCCGGAATTCCGATCTCGGAGGCGTTTCCGATGTTGCAATCGCAGGCGGATCATTTGGCCGTGGTCCGGAGTTGTTTTCATGATGCCTTCAATCATTCCCCTGCCCAGTATATGCTGACCACAGGCCAGTCTCGGTTGGGGTACCCCAGTGTCGGGGCCTGGCTCACGTATGGATTGGGTTCGGTGTCAGACAATCTGCCCGCCATGGTTGTACTGGCAGAACCCGACGGGAAACTCAAAGGAGGGACGCCATGTTGGGGAAACGGATTCCTGCCCGCGATTTATCAAGGCGCACCGGTTCAGGCCCAAGGAACACCCGTCATGTATCTCAATCGCCAACCGGGCGTGAGTGAATCCAGCCAGCGGCGTGTCCTTGATCTAGCCCAATGGTTAAATGGGCGCCATAGCGAACAACTGCCAGCTGCCGCCAGCGAATTGGAGTCGCGCATCGCCTCGTATGAATTGGCTTTCCGCATGCAATCCGCAGCCCCTGAAGCCGTCGATGTCCAACGGGAGAGCTCGGTCACTCGAGCACGGTATGGTTTAGACCAGTCAGTCACCCGGGACTTTGGAACCCGATGCTTGATCGCCCGCCGCCTTGTGGAACGCGGCGTTCGCTTCGTTCAAGTCATCTCGGGCAGTGGCGATTCTAAGGATTGGGATCACCACGACGACGCCTACGAAGGGACTTTGAGACAGGCGCGAAAAGTCGATCAGCCCGTCGCGGCCTTATTGGCCGATTTGGAGTCCCGAGGGTTACTTGAGCAGACCTTGGTCCTGTGGTCGGGAGAGTTCGGGCGAACCCCGTCGTCGCAGGGTGGTAAAGGACGGGATCATAATCCCAACGGGTTTAGTCTGTGGATGGCAGGTGGCGGTATTCGAGGGGGACAAATCATTGGGGCGACCGACGAACTGGGGCTCAGGGCAGCCGAAGATCGCGTTCATATACATGACGTCCATGCGACGATGCTTGCCCTGATGGGAATGGATCACCGGCGTTTGACCTATTTGCATCAAGGCCGAGAACAGCGGCTAACAGACATCGGTGGTGACAATGGATTTGCGGCCCGTCTCACGGGATCGATGTGATGCTGTGGTCAGACGTTCAGCCCCTTTGGGTTCTTGCACTTCACAATGCCGAGAGTTGCAACTTTTGACAAAGAAAGAGTTTATGAACATAACAAGCGGTTACGTTACTCTATGCGCAGACAGTGTTTTCCAAGGCGTTAACCAGGAGTATGTTACAGCGTACGAATGGCTCCACGTTTATGCTCAAAACAAACGTTCGTCACAAACCTCAAGCGCCCCTGAACCGCCTCCAGAAGTCGCCGGGCTTGATGATCGGGATGCGCTGAAACTCGCCAAGGGTGAGGAGGTCTTTGTCCACGGTCACCAGCAGGTGGGCTTTAGCGGCCACGGCAGTTCCAAGAATCGCCAAGTCCTCGGGATCCCGGCAGACGTTCGGTGGAATCTGGGTTGGTTTCACGAGCTCGCTGCGCGCCCGGATTCCGGACACGAGCGAACGAGCGCTTTTGGCGGAGAGGCCGAATTTGTCCCGCAGCTTCCTGTCAACCTCGCCAAGGATGTAATCAGAAAGGACCAAGGTATGGTCGCGCGCAACCTCATCGACCAGCTCCGTGCAGACGCCGGGGCGGGCGATGGCAGCGATGAGCACCGAGGAGTCGAGGACAATTCTCAAAGCTCCTCGCCCAGGCGTTGCATGACATCGGCCTCGGTGAAGACGCCTTCACGTTCAAGATGCGGACGAAACTCCTCGCGGAGTTTCCGCCAGGCCTGAACCTTGAGGTCGCGTTCGATGGCTTCGCGGACGACATCGCTCTTGGAGATGCCGCGCTCCTTGCTTTGGGCTTCGAGCTGTTTTTCGAGAACGTCTGGAATTCTGAGTGTCAACGATGCCATGTAAGCAGATGTATCACAAATGGTGACCCCTGGCAAACCCGCTCATTTCAGAGAGCGGATCAAAGTCGGGAGTGCGGGTAAGCGAGTTGAAGGCATTCTGACTCCAAAACCGTCGTTTCTTGCAGTGTTTGGTAGCATTTCCTTTGCAATCCTGGGGTGTCTGGACCCCGTTTTGGTATCACGTTATTTGCATTTTGAACCATAGCCCATTCAGACAACGGGCGAACCGCGCGGGCCATCCGACGACACCCATCGGGCTCATGCCCGAGGGCAGGAGAGGGGAGGGGACCGACCGGTGGCCGTGGTTCGTGGATTAAAGCCAACGCCCGTTGTGCCAAGGAATGGGCTTCGCCTTGGAGAGTGACGTTGTCGCTAACAAATGGCTAGCCCAATGGCTCGCCCAATCACCCTACGGACCTCAGCGTGCAAGGTTCACTCTTTCATGGCATCGGGCAGATCTCACTGCGCCAAGATGACCCTGTAAAATGCCTGGCCCATTGGCTTGCTGAAAACCAAGCGTTTTTGTGTCGTGGTCGCAGTGACAACGGCGGCGGTGCGCCACGGTGCTTCGATGGTGTCCTTGCTTTGAACTCCATAACTCTTGCCAGGCACGCTCCGGATATATAGGGCGTGTTGTCCCTCTGCCAGAGGTGACCGGTCCTCTTCGCTGAGGTCATTGGGGCGAGGGATGATTTCCAACACCAACACTGAGAGGCTGTCGGTGGGGTTGGTGGCGGCCAGCATCTCGGCATCGTTGCTCATGCCGTCCTGATCCGGGTCATCCGTCTGCGAGCTGGCCATTGGATATTGGGTGAGCAAGGCCGTGGACAGCACCCAATCGGTATACGAGGGCGTTAACCTCCACAAGGCTGTGGGACGGCCTTGCCATGTGGTTCCCCAACCGGAAGTTCCGGCCTGATAATAGACAATGGCAGCGAGGTTGTCTTCAAACACCACCCCTTCGTTAAAGTCTCGTGCGTCTCCCTCAATATACACACTCGCTAGACTCGTGCAGCCCGAGAACGCCCCGTTCCCGATGGCGGTGACTGGCAGACCGTTAATGGTGCTAGGGGAACGGTGTTACCACCCCAATGGGTTTCAAGGAGTCCGCATTGGGGTGTAGTAAATCTTGAACAGTTCGTGGCGACCTTCGGCTGAAGAGCGGGACAGGGATCTGCGCGCATGTTTCGGACCTGTTGGTGAGGAGCC
>SXSK01000227.1 GCA_005793375.1 Verrucomicrobiales bacterium
GAATTGCCCGGGTTGATCGCGGCATCCGTTTGCAGCCAATCCGGAATGTCCAGGTATTCACCACTCGGGAGGTCCTCGGGACGACGACGGTTCTTGGAACTCAAGATTCCGCGACTCACCGATCCATACAGACCAAACGGATACCCCAACGCAATCACCGTCTCGCCCAACAGCAAATCATCTTCCTTGGCAAACTTGATCGCCTGGAAACGTGTGCCGGCAGGAGCCTTGATGCGCAGCAATGCGATGTCTTTGGAACGTGTCAATTCGCGAAGCTCGGCCGGATAGGGCTCCCGTTCGTCATTAAACTTGACGAAAATCTGTCGGGCACCACGAACCACATGGGCGTTGGTGAGCACATAACCTTCATCGTCGACCACCACCCCAGAACCACCTCCTTCGCCTTGAGAACCGCGAACGATGATGTTCACGACACTCGGCATTACTTTTTCAATCGCCTTTACCGTCGCATCGCGACGCAGGTCCAGGTCTTCAGGTTCCGGCGGGGTTTCTGGGGTCGCTGCCGAAATACCGGTACAAACCAGCAACCAACCCAGTACAAATCTGAGCCAAGGCAGTCGTAAGCCCCCAGGAGCGCGCCTCAAATGGCCATTGAAAACCCAGCGCCTGACCCACAGGCCAAAGCACCTAATCCTTAACGCCGCGTTAAATGAATCCATATTGACTCGAGTCGACCTGCCATGCCTCCGACGATTCGGACACTGTTTTGTTCAATTTCAGCCACGTCATTCCTAACGCTCCAGCCACCCCCCGGCAAGTCGCCAAAGAACCACCGCCGAGAGACGGCGGTTCTTTGGAGTGACCCCTGGCGGAATCCGCTGCCGCTCGTTCCATCCACCCCAGGACCAAATGCCATCGCCAAGCACCTCCAACTGTTCCTAGTATGGCTCTCATGAAGCCATTGACACCTGCTGAAATCCGACTCGGCATGCACCGCGTCCCGCACTGGACCCGTCGTGGAGCCATGCTTCGCCGAACCTTCGAATTCAACGAGTTCGTCGCCGCAATGAAGTTCGTTAACTCGGTGGCACGCGTCGCCGAGAAGGTTCAACACCATCCCGACATCGATATCCGCTGGAATCGGGTGACCCTGAGGTTAACCACTCACGACGCGGATGGACTCACCGAGCGCGACTTTTCGCTGGCGGAACGATGCCATGCCATCGCTGAGACGATAAAATGACGAACTCCTCGCAAGACCCTGATCCTAGGCCCATCACCCCGCTGGATTCAGAAAGAAACCACGCTGCTTGTCACTGATTGGCAGGCTCAGCCGTTCCATCACCGCAAGCATGTCTTCCCAGACCTGTCGTTTAACACTCAGTGACTGATTCCTGAGTATGTACGAGGGGTGATACGTCGGCATTACTGGAATACCTCGGAACGACTGCCAATCGCCTCTCACTTTAGTGATAAACACCGATGCTTTACCGAACAGGCCTTCCATCGCTGTCGCCCCCAGCGCAACAATCACCTGCGGTTGAATGATCTCGATCTGCTCCTGCAAGTACGGAAGACACGTCGACATCTCTTCCGGACGCGGTTTTCGGTTGCCGTAGGCCTGACTCGGCGTGTCTGGCCGGCATTTCAGGACGTTGGCGATATAGACCGTCTCGCGGGTCAACCCCATGGCTTGGATGATCTGCGTCAGTTTCTGGCCCGCAGCTCCCACGAATGGCTCGCCCTGTGCATCTTCCTCCTCCCCTGGCGCTTCACCGACAAACAGAAGCCGCGCGGCAACATCCCCCACGCCCACCACGACCGACTTGCGAGCCTTTGCCAATGGCGCGCACCGAGTGCACGCCAATGCCCGTTCCCGGAGTGAGTGCATCGCGGCAATCTTGCCCGGATGTTCCAGCGGTGGTGGCAACGGTCGACTGACATCGGTCGTAGGAATTAAAACCGCTGGCGTCGATGAAATGGGGAGGATCGAGGGCGTTAAGGATGCTTTCGCGGTATCAAACGATTCGGCCATCTCCTCGGGAAAACGAGGCGACGCGGTTCGTCCCGGAGTACCAGTTGCCCGAGTTTGGGGAGAATTTGTTGCCGGAGTCGGAGCAACCTTTGGAGAGGCTGTGGAGGAAGACTTTGGATCGTTCGACTTAGGAGTTGGTGCGCCCAGGGCAGCCAACGTCGACGGCGCGATAGGAAGAAACTTTACTCCGTCTGAACGGAGCCTTTCAAGATGCTGAATGGTCGCATCCAGCAATCGGACATAATCCTGCGACGACATGGTCTTCGCGGACGCTCCAAGTTTCCGAGCCAGAGCACAAGGGTCTTTTGGAACGTTATGAACTCTGGGGCGCATCTCCGAGTTGCCAGCGAAATATTGTGACAGTTAGCCCCTTACTGGAGAGCGGGTGGGCATTGTGACGCCCCCAAACTCTGGCCTGTAACCTCCCTTCCCATCAGCCGTCATTAGTCTCGGTTCTTCTGACACCATGATCAACTCGTCCCGCCTCTCCGCTCCGAGACCCACTTCCAGACGCAGACATCTGGATCTCCCTTTGAAATTCGGGGGCGCCATTGCCGTGGCAGTGGTCACCCTCTTTCTCCCTGTTAATGTTCATTCTGCCGCTCCTTTGAGCGATGCAGACGCCCATTGGCCTCAATGGCGTGGCCCAAAATTCAATGGCTACTCGCCTCAAGCCAATCCTCCGACCGAATGGAGTGAAACCAAAAATATTCAGTGGAAAGTCAAGATCCCCGGCTCGGGCCACGCTTCTCCGATCATTTGGGGCAACCGAGTCTTCGTCCTGACCGCCATCAGAACGGATACCAAAAAGGAAACGGCGTCCTCAACCGCGCCATCAGCATCCCCTCAATCTCCTGCGACAGGGAGTGCTCCCGGCAACCCATCAGAACCCGCTGCTGGTGACGGAGGGCAGCGTCGACGTGGCGGTCAGGGCGGACCCGGTGGTGGCCGAGGCGGCGGCCGCGGTGGCATGTCCGAGCCGCCCCCGACATCGCCAGTCCGTTTTGTTATTCTGTGCTTAGATCGAACCACCGGAAAGACTGTCTGGGAACAAACCGCTGCAAATACCATACCCCACGAAGGTCATCATCCCGACCATGGGTACGCCTCAGCATCGCCGGTCACTGACGGCGAGCATTTATTCGCCTTTTTTGGCTCACGCGGCCTTTATTGTTACACGCTCGATGGAAAACCGGTTTGGTCCCAAAACCTGGGAACCATGCGCACGCGTGCCGGCTTCGGTGAGGGCGCATCCCCTGCGGTTCACGGCAATATCCTTGTTCTGAATTGGGATCATGAAGGTGACGACTTCATCGTGGCCTTCAACAAACGAACCGGCAAGGAACTCTGGCGCCAGAAGCGCGAAGAAGCCACGACGTGGACCACACCCCTGATTGTGACCCACAACGGCAAACCCCAGGTGGTGGTCACCGCCACCACCAAAACTCGCAGCTACGATCTCGTCACTGGCGAATCGATTTGGGAATGCGGAGGCATGACCCAAAACGTCATTCCAACACCCGTCGCCGCCGATGGTTTCGTCTACGCGATCAGCGGGTTTCGAGGCGCATCACTTCAAGCCATCCAATTGGGTCGAACCGGTGACCTGACTGGGACCGATGCCATCGCCTGGAAGCACGACAAATCCACACCCTATGTTCCGTCGCCTGCCCTTTTGGGCGATCGCCTGTATTTCGTTTCTGGCAACAACGGTCTGATCTCGTGTTTGGATCGTAAGACGGGTAAGCCGTTATACGAGGCGGAACGGTTGGATGCGGTCCGTGGCGTCTACGCCTCAATTACCGGAGGCAACGATCGCGTGTACGTGGTAAGTCGGGCTGGCACGACGGTAGTGCTCAAGGACAGTGGCAAGTTCGAGATCCTCGCCACCAACCCACTCGATGAGGGCATCGATGCGTCTCCGGCGATGGCAGGCAACCAGTTATTCCTACGCGGACAGACCAGCCTGTATTGTATCGCCAACCCGTAGAGGGCTACCGGTTTTCTCTCGATGAACCGTCTGTCTTGCTCTAATCGTGCTCGTAATCCTAATCGTCATCTGGAACCACAGAGAACAAGGAGTTCGCGGATAAACATCGACGCGCACCGTCCTCGAATCGAGTCCCCCTCCGCGTCTCCGCGTCTCCGCGAGACCCAAAACACGCAACATGAAAGTCTTCATGAGTTGATTGAAGGGCGTGATCCGAAAGCCGCACGTGGAGGCGCGGAGGAAGACCATAACTTGCCCGCCTTCCGGGGCAGGTCGCAGCAAATTAGGAACTGCTGGACAGCTCCAATAGATTGACACTCCCAGAATCAAATTGTCCTATCCGTTCATGAGCTTTCACTTCCTGAGTCTCGCCCTCGGCTTGGCTATCGCAGCCTGTTCCTTGCCCACATCGGCGTTCGCCCATTCCGCCACCGAACCCGTCCCACGTTCTGACGGCTGGTGGAAAGAACGCCATGAGTCATTCAATAAACGCGTGGCCGAAGTCGGCGAAAAGGCGGAGGTGGTCTTTATTGGGGATTCCATCACTCAGGGATGGGAAGGTGAGGGAAAAGCGGTTTGGGCCACCTATTTTGCCCATCGCAATGCCGTCAATCTCGGTATTGGTGGCGATCGTACCCAGCATGTATTGTGGCGACTGGACAATGGAAACCTCTCTGGACTCAAGCCCAAGGCAGCCGTGTTGATGATCGGCACCAACAATTCCAACGGTGAAGACAATAGCCCAGCTCAGATCGTCGACGGCGTTCGCGCCATCGTTCAGAAACTTCGTGAAAAACTTCCCAACACCAAAATTCTACTGCTCGCCATCTTCCCCCGCAGCGAAAACTACAGTGTGGCGCGCGGCAAACTCGCCCAGATCAACCAGGTCCTCCGTCGAACCGCCGACGAGAAGGATGTGTTCTGGGTCGATTTTGGCCATCGATTCTTGAACGACGATGGCACCATGCCGCGCGACCTGATGCCGGATTACTTGCATTTGTCCCCGAAGGGATACGCGATCTGGGCAGAGTCCATCGAAGGCCAACTCTCCCGGATCCTGGGCGACTCCAAGGTTCAGGCGTCCAACACTGCCGGAGCAAGTGGAACATCCGATCTGACCGGTACCTGGACATTCACGATTCCAGGCCCAGACGGTCAACCGGTATCGATGCCCTTGGAACTGAAGCAAACCGGGGCCATGTTGACCGGCCGGGTCAAACGCGGTGAAGGGGATGCTTGGTTAGACGTCCTAAATGGGCGAGTAAACGGGACTGAGGTTTCCTGGATCATCAAACGCGACCGCACTGATGGCACCAGCATGACCTACGATCTCACTGGCCGTCTTGAGGGCACGACTCTACTCGGAAAGGCAAAAACCAGCTACAACGGCAACGACGTCAATCTTGACTGGACAGCCCGCCGTTAAGGAGGCGCCGCAGATCATTGAAGATTGCGATCCGCTTGAATCTCATCTCAAGTCCCCCCCAGAGTGCGAATCGCTTTCAAAGAATGGTCGGTGGTCATCGATGCGTTGGCGACAGGGAACCAGATTGTCCTACTCCGCAAAGGCGGTATTGCGGAGCCGCGCGGCGGCTTTCGCGTCGAACACGGACGATTCCTGCTTTTCCCAACCCAGTTTCATCAACAACGCGACGGGGTTATCGAAGCCGCCCAAAATCGCTTTGATCAACTCCAAGCGAAACGGACGCCCCAAGACGATTCCCGGGTTCGAATCGCCTACGTCGCTGACGTGGTCGCCTGGCGAAAAATCCCTTCCCTGGAAGTTGCTCAGAGACTCGAGGGCCAGCACATCTGGCAGCCAGCGGTGATCGAAAGCCGATTTGACTGGGGAGGCGAAGCGGCCATTCACGCCATGGCGCTTCGGGTTTGGGGTCTGCCCAAACCCGCCGAACTTTCCATGTTGCCCTCGTATGGCGGCTGTCGTTCTTGGATCGAGTTGGGTGTGGATGTGGACGACCGCGGTGGATATCCCGTCTTGAGCGACGCCGAATTCACATCGCGACTCGAGGCTTTCCATCAGATCCTGTCCCCTGAGTGAGAAAAGGCGCCGATGACACCATTTGACTGCAATGAAAATCGATTGCCACCGTTGATACTGGCCTCGCAGTCCCCTCGACGTGTCGAACTGCTGCGTCAGATCGTTCCTGAGTTTCAAGTCACCCCGAGTTACACGACGGAATTGGAAGACGCGTCTATGGGGCCCCGGCGACTATGCGAAGTGAACGCCCAACGCAAGGCGTTCAGCGTGGCGGAACGATTTCCGGACCATGTGATATTGGGGGCGGACACGCTGGTCTTTCTGGATGGAGAGGCTTTGGGTAAACCGGCTGACCTGACCCAAGCACGCGCTATGCTGAGCCAATTGGCTGGAAGAGTGCATGAAGTCATTACGGGCGTGTGCTTAGTGCACCAAACGTTGGCAAAAGCTATTGTGTTTTCCGAGGTCACCCGGGTCCGATTCCGATCGTTGTCCCCGGAACTGATTGAGGATTATGTCAGCCAGGTCAATACGCTCGACAAGGCGGGGGCCTATGCCATCCAAGACCAGGGCGACCGGTTGGTCGAGAGCGTGGAAGGTTCGTTTAGCAATGTCGTTGGGCTGCCGGTTGACGCGGTCAGGAAAGCTCTGGCACACTGGTAAGGGCTGCCAGATGTTTCATCAAAGCAGACCTTACTTCAATCGTTGGCGGGCGAGAACCGCGCCGCCGTGGATTCCAGCCAGATCACCCAATCGGCTCTCCACGATCTCGATATTGTTGTCCACCCCTGGCATACAATAATCCCGCGCCGTTTCCAGGATGATCGACATCATTTCGTCGCTGAGCGCGTCGATCACGCCGCCGCCGAGGACCACCACTTGCGGGTTGAGGAAGTTCAAGACGTTGGCGACGGCTATGCCCGTATACTCGGCAGCCTCCTCGATCACCTTTTCGACAAGTTTATCGCCTTTGCGAATGGCTTTTCGCAGGTCGCCACTCTTCAGGTCGCGGTAGGTTTCACCGGGGCCCAGCATTTCCGTCAGCACCGATTTGCCGCCTTCCTTGATCCGGTCCTCAATTTCGCGGAAGATGGAGATTCGGCTGGCGAGCGCTTCGAAGCAGCCGCGATTGCCGCAACCGCATTTGGGACCTCCCACTTGCAGAATCATATGACCAATTTCACCCGCGGTACGATTGAAGCCGGAGTGGAGTTTACCATCTAGAATGATGCCTCCCCCGATACCCGTTCCAAGAAATATCCCGACCATGCTGCGGGGTTTTCCCTGCAGTTCCGCTTCATGAACGCCCAGTGTGCAGATGTTGCAGTCGTTCTCGACAAACACCGGTATTTCCAACGCTTTTTCCAGTTCGCGTCTCAGGGGCGCGTTTTTCCAGCCGAGATTGGGGGCGAAAATGACTTCTCCTTTTTCCGGATCAATGGTCGCGGGGGCACCGATGCCAATGCCGCGGACCTGCTTTAGTGATAGGTCCGATTCGTCCACGGCGTCTCGCACCGTGCGAGCAATCCGATCCACGACAGCGTCGAAGCCGCGTCCGGACTTGGTGCTCAGCTTGGAAGTACCCAAGAGTTTGAGTTGAGGCGTGAAGATACCCGCCATGATCTTGGTGCCACCCAGATCGATACCCACCAGCAGATCTTGCTTCGATGAAGGTTCCGGCATGCGAGGCGGTCATCCTGCCCGAGACTCCTCATCGGGCAAGCAAAGAAACGGTGACTGATTCGGCATGGGCGCATCTCCTAGTTATCAGTGCTGCCAGGCGAGCTTGACTTCCTGTTGCGCGGCCGCCGGGTTTCACACTCCGACTTTCCAACGGATTCGTTCCGGCTTAAGCTCGTCGTTGTGACGCAACCGATGCGGATATCATATTTTTTCGTGGGAGTTCTCCTGCTTCTCGTGGGGTGGCTTCACATGGCGACGCCGCTGATCTCCGTTTTGGCGGCGTATTTTGCCTTGAACACGCTGAGTTTCGGCGGTCGCAAATGGCTGGGCGTGGGGCTTTTTTCCCTGCTGCTGGTTGGCGTCTTTCTGGGGACATGGTTTTTCTCAAAACATGCCTACTTCGCCCTGCCACAAATTGCGCAGACCAGTATCGAACGCGCGGCCGATTACGCCAAGGAACGCGGGCTTGAGTTTCCATTCACATCCTGGGAGGAACTGCGTGACGTCGCCATCACCAAGGTGAAGGAAAAGATCGTGAATGTGGGGTTGTACGCCCGCTCGGCAGCTTTTGAATTCGTGTTCGTCATCATTGGAATCGTCGTGGCCGTCAGCCTCTTTCTCAGCACCAAACTGGATATCGGCGCTGAACCAGGGGCTGACGCCGACAATCTTTACGCAGCCATCGGCCTCGAAGTCGCCGCCCGATTTCGCACCTTTTACCAGAGTTTTTCCACGGTAATGGGTGCCCAGATGGTGATATCCACCATCAACACAGCGCTCACCTCCATTTTTTTGGTATGGAATGATTTCCCCTACGTGGGGGTGATCATCGTCTCAACCTTCTTGTTCGGACTCCTCCCGATCATTGGGAACCTGCTCAGCAACACCATGATCGTCGGGGTGGGGCTCAGCATTTCACCTTATACCGCCGCTGCTTCCCTGGTTTTTCTTGTTGTCCTACATAAGGGAGAATACTTCCTAAACAGCAAGATCATCGGGAACCGCATCCGGAATCCCATGTGGATGACGCTGCTCGCCCTGATCCTCGGGGAAAAACTGATGGGAATCCCCGGCATGATCATGGCGCCGGTCGTGCTCCACTTCATTAAGGTCGAGACCTCGCGCAACAAGGTCTCCGTGCTTGGGGAAGCCCGGTAGGCGCGTTCTCTTGGTGTCGCCTACTGTTTCGGCTGCAGTTTCTTCAACAAACTGAAGACCTCGCTCTCCGTGGTCAGCACCAGAGTGGTGTTCGGGTCAGCCACCTTTTGCCAAGTCTCAAGCGATTTGAAGAAGGAATAGAAATCCGCTGCCAGCGGAGTTTGACCATAGGCTCTGGCATAGATGTCGGCAGCGCGGGCATCTGCTTCACCTCGGATGGTCTGAACCTTGCGGTAGGCTTCCGACTCGATGGTTCGAAGCTCCTTCTCGCGGTTGCCAAGAATTCGCGCCGCCTCGCCTTGCCCCTCGGATCGAAATCGTTCGGCGATCTGCTGGCGTTCACTGATCATACGTTGGTAGATGGCCTGCTCGACGCCCGGGTTGTAGTTGATGCGCGTGAATTGAACATTGAGCAATTCCAATCCAAACCCCTTGAGCTTTACGGCAGCAGCCGTGAACACTTGTTGTTCCAAGGCACCTCGGCCCAGTTTGATCGGCGGCCAATTCACCTGACGAGTCAAGCCATCCGTGCTGACTTCTTCTTGAGTGGGTTTGCGATCTTTGTTGCTGCGCACGATTTCCATCAACTCATGAGACGCCACCACATTGCGGATTTCGCCCCCAATGATGTCGTCCAAGCGTGACTGGGCGCTGCGCTCGTCACGTAGTCGGAGAAAAAACGTGGTCGGATCATTGATTCGCCAGCGAGCGAAGGCGTCGACAACAATGTAGGTCTTATCGCGTGTCGGCATTTCGCGCGGTTGACCGTCCCATTCGATAGACCGCTTCTCGAGTCGGTTGACGACCTGGATGAACGGGATCTTGAAACGGAGACCCGCTTCGGAGATGGGTTCCCCGACGGGTTTACCGAATTGTGTGAGGATTACCTGCTCCGTTTCACGGACGACATAAAAGGCGCCCGAAGCCGTCAGCAATAGGACGAAGAAAAGCGCAAGAAGCAGGGCGCTGGAAAGTTGTTTCATGGCTGGGGAGAACGGCTGTTGTTGGGGTTGGGGCCCGTCGGGCGATTGAGTATCGGCAAGGTGGCGTCGCCGAGGGGTAGAATAGACAGTGACTTCAAGGACTCATCCAAAATGACGCGGCGACCGAGGCGTGGCAGCACTTCTTGCATGGTTTCATTGTAGATGCGTCTGCGGGTGATTTCCGGTGCTTTGACATATTCAGCGAGCACGGACTTGAAGCGGGCGGCGTCGCCTTCGGCTTCATTGATGCGTTTGGTCGCGTATCCCTCCGCCTCGCGTTGTTTTTGATCCGCACCGCCACGCGCTTCGGGAATGGCCTTGTTGAATTGACCTTTGGCGACATTGATGGAGCGTTCGCGTTCTTGCTGTGCCTGATTCACCTCGTTGAACGATGCCTGCACGGCGGCGGGCGGATTCACATCTTTGAGTTGGACCTGATCAATGGAGAGGCCCATTTGGAACTGATTGACCAATTCTTGAAGCTCTTTCAGCGATTCAAACTCAATGTCTTGTCGGCCGAACGTGATGACTTCATCGACCGTGCGGTCCCCGACGACTTGCCGCATGATCGATTCAGAGACATCACGCAGGGTTTGTTCGGGATCGCGGACGTTAAAGAGGAACGCGCGTGGATCGTTAATCCGGTATTGGACGACCCATTCCACCAGGGCGACATTCAGGTCGCCGGTGACCATCCGCTTCTCCTCGTCTTGCTCGCGTGAATCCGTTCCTTGAAAGGGGTTGTTGGCGCCCTGGGTCGCAAAGCCAAATTCCAGCTTGAGTTGACGTTTGACAGGGATTTTTTCCACTTCATCGATCCCCCAAGGGATCTTGAAGCGAAGTCCGGGCTGCACGGTATGGCTGAAGCGGCCGAAGCGAGTCACCACCGCTTCCGATTCGGCGGGAACAGTATACCACGAGGAGAATATTCCACTGAGGAAGATCAAGCCGATCACAATGGCTGGTAGTTTACCGAGCAAATGCGCCAGGGCTTCCTGGAGCTGGCTCAGGTCTGGCTGAATTCGGCCGGACGAACTAAAGTTATTCATGGCGTAGGTTGTCGCATTAGGGGTGCCACCGGGACAAACGAAAAATTCACTACGCTTTTCCAAAACCGGTCTAGCGTGAAAAACTGTGGCGCCCCGGGCCGACCAATGATACGAGCAGCGGTGTCGGTTGGCTGGAACTGGGCGTGTGGCGCAGTGGTTAGCGCAGCAGTTTTACACACTGTTGGTCGGGGGTTCGAATCCCTCCTCGCCCACCATCCGACCGTTTAGGCTTGGATCGGCCGCTTTTCCTACGGTTTTCTTCCGAAACAACATGCGAATCCTATGCGTCCACGCGCATTACGACGATTTCGAACTCGTCGCCGCCGGCACCTTTGAACTGTTCCGGCAACGGCTGGGCTCCCAACTCAAGGCCCGAGTGTTGGTCTGCACAGACGGCCGAAGCGGACATCAGTTCCGAACTCGCGCCGAAACCGCCGCCCTGCGCCATTCCGAGCAACTGGCCGCGGCCGAGATCGGCGGCTACGAGGTTGAATTGCTGCTCAAACCCAATGGACAACCTTTCGAAGAAGCCTGTCGGGTCTTGAGTAATGACCTGCTCGCGGCTCTCTGGAAGTCCATCCGGGAGTTCGAGCCGGATTACCTTTTTTGCCCTCCCCTCCCCTCCGATCCACTCGCCGGAGTGCATCCAGACCACATCACGGTCGCCGAAGCCATCCGCCGCGTGGCCTACATGATCAATGTCCCCCACGCATTTCTGGATGAATACCCCAGCGCAAACGAACGGGTTTCGACCTGGATCAAAACACCCGTCATCTTAAATACCTACGATAGCTACATGGCGGGCGCGAATGCAGTCGACTTGGCGGTTGACACCGAAAGCGTTTTGGACTCAGTGGCACGTCAATCGTGGTGTCATCAGAGTCAGATCAATGAATGGTTGCCCTGGGTCGCTCGACATGACATCGAGCCGACATCGAATCTGCCGTCGTGGAAGGAAAAGCTGCGCCAACGGTTTGAGCGGCAGCAGCGTGAATTGGGGTTGCCATCGGGCCGGGCGTGCGAGGTATTTACCGTAACCGCGTGGGGAACCGTCCCGAAGTTGGACGATCTGACTCGCGATTTTCCGAATCTGTTGTGGGATGACGAACGCGAGGAACGGCTCCGAAAGCGTTTGAGTCGATGGAGTGGGGTGTGACCGCGCATCGCACCTCAGGAAGCGGCCGCCACTGAGACCATGGCCCCAACAGTCAAACACCCCAACGACCAAGAGTAGGAGTAGGAGTAGGAGAACGAGGTGGGAGAGTGCGAATGCAACAATGTGAGACACACACGATCGCGGCGGCTCTTGAACTTTATGCTGTGAAGCGGTGCTAGGCTTTGGGAGTTTCGGAGGGTGCGCGTTTCGCAACGACATCGACACATGCAAAAAACATTTTTGAACGGTAGAGGTCCTGCTGGATTGGCCTTGGTGGTTGTTTGGCAGTTCTTCCTTGGCCTGGGAACAATCTGGCAAAGTCGGGCGGCGGATCCGGCCCCCGCGGAGAACCTACCGCCCAGAGTCGAATTACCTACCGAATGGGCGGCCTTTGTCGGGAAGGACGTCGTCCTGGGTTCCAGTGTTTGGGGCACACCACCGCTGTCCTATCAGTGGTATTTCAATGATCAATTATTGGCCAACGCGACCCATCAGAATCTTACCTTGACCAACCTGGAATTCATCAATCGCGGATTGTATTTCCTCGTGGTTAGCAATCAGTTCGGTGTCGCCACCAGCAGCACGGGACTGCTTCGCGTGTTATTGCGTCCGCTGCCGACCCTGAACTTTGGCACCTACAAAACACCTGCCTCTCAATCCGATGTCTCGATTCCTGTCTTCTATTCGTCGGAAGGCATTGAGACCAATCTGAGCTTCTCGTTTGGATATGATCCCGCCGTGCTGACCAACGCGTCGTTTCAGCCGTACATCATTCAGACCATCTGCAGCTGCGCGACGCAACTCAACACCCCTGCCTCCAACCTTATCTTCATCCCGATCCCACCGGTGGGGACCAACACCGATGCAACTGGCGGGAGGCTGGGTCAAGTGGGCAAAGCGTCGTTGTCGGAAAACGCGCAAGTGAGTCTGGACACCACTCAAAGTGCAACCGGCCGCCTCGGCGTGAGCATCACATTGCCAGAGGGCCAACGTTTCGAACCGGGCTACAGCAATCTCATTGGAAACCTCGTGTTCAACTTGGTTCCTGGCATCACCAATCCTTATGCCGGCCGCGTGGCATTTGCGTCGCAACCTCTGCCGTTAAAATACGCGCCACCTGGCGACGTGGGTGAATTGCCGTCAACCGCGCCCTTGCTGCCACTATGGACGACGAACACCCCTGTCCTTAACCGCCAGTCGGGGTTAATCGAACAAGCTCTGCGATTAACCAATCCCGGCGATATGCTCGGTAATGTCAGGCTTTATGTGCAGGGGTTGGATGTGGACAGCCAGACCAACCGAATCCAGATGTTCAATGCCATCGGATCGACGGTTGTCGGCACGAATGTTATCGCCTTGCTCGATCTCGGCGGCATTGGTCCGGGCGAGGC
>SXSK01000228.1 GCA_005793375.1 Verrucomicrobiales bacterium
CTGGATGAAGCGGCAATAGCAGTCCCAAGCGAAACGCTCGTTCTTGGTGGCAAACGCCAGTGAAAGCACCGTGTCGTCGTTCAACCCCAGGTTCAAGATGGTGTCCATCATGCCTGGCATCGAATCACGGGCGCCCGAGCGCACGGCCACCAGAAGGGGCATCCCCTTCGCGTCGCCAAACTTGCATCCCATGATCTTCTCCATATTGACGACACCCGCTTCCATCTGCGCCTGGAGTTCCTTGGGATAGGTCTTTCGATTGGCGTAGAAGTAGGTGCAAACCTCGGTGGTGATCGTGAAGCCGGGAGGAACGGGCAATCCGATGCGTGTCATCTCAGCGAGGTTGGCGCCCTTGCCACCAAGCAGGGCTTTCATTGTACCATCGCCGTCCGCCTTTTTGTTTCCGAAGACGTATACGTATTTCTGAGTTTTGGCCATGTGAGTCTATGTCAATGTCCTGTATGTTTCTTAAGCAGTTCAGGCGAGTTCCGCCGGAAAAAGGCGCACGGACGCTAGCAAGCGCTGGGGGGCAGTCAACGTAGGAAGAGCCCTAGTATGAGCGATTTCGTCCCGCTCGACCCAAAAGTCGGGTTTAATTAACAATAAATGCTAATGCGATGCTTTCACTTCGATAATGTCGTGTGGCGCCGCTTCCCGCATTCCCGCGTGGCTCACTCGAATGAATCGCGCACGGGATCGCAGCTCGCGCAGATCAGCCGCACCCAGGTATCCCATCCCCGATTGGAGCCCCCCCAACAACTGGCCCACCACCGAATCCACCGATCCAGACACTTCTTTCAACGCTTCCACCCCTTCTGCGGCGGCCTTAATCGTCGAGTTCAGTGAATGCCCATACCGCGCTGCCGATCCCGCTCGCATCGCCGCCTGGCTCCCCATTCCTCGGTATTGTTTGTACAATTTGCCATTGATTTCCATGATCTGCCCGGGGGCTTCCGAACAACCGGCTAGCAATCCACCGCAAATCACCGCATTCGCCAGAGTCATCGCCTTCACAATGTCCCCAGACTTGGTAATCCCACCATCCGCAATGACCGTTACCCCACACTGGGCCGCCGCACGCGACGCCACATAAAGAGCCGTCAACTGAGGAATTCCCACTCCAGCCACAACGCGCGTCGTGCAAATGGAACCTGGACCCTGCCCCACTTTCACGACATTCGCACCGCACTTGGCCAGATATTCCACCCCGGTAGCACTGGTCACATTTCCCGCGATGATCGGCAGCCTCGTGAAGGCGCTCCGAATCAAACGAACCATCGCCCCGACTCCTTCGCTATGACCATGTGCGGTCGACACCGCGACCACATCCACTCCACGCTCCACTAAAGATCCCACGTGAGCCAAAATCCGCGCCGCGTCCAACTCACCCGATTCGGTGCGCACCGGGGCCAGTGAGGCACCGCAAATCAATCGAAATTGCCCGTCGCGCGCCGGTTTGCGCTTGGCGCTCTTCTCCTGGGTGATGCGCTCAATATCGCTCATGGTAAACAGTCCTCGAAGCTGGTCGTCGTCGTCCACCACCAGGAGCTTGTGGATCCCGGGGTGGTCGGTGAAGAAGCGGTCCGCCCTCGCGATGGGATCGGAGCCCAACTCGCCATGTCGAATGGTGTGAACCTGACTCCTGGGGGTGAGCGCCTCCGCCACCACGCGTTTGGCATACCGCGGCTTCACGACATGGCCCGACAGCAGGCCGATCAACTTCCCACTACCATCGACCACAGGAAAGGTGCCAAAGGCGAACTTCCGCTTCTCAATCATCTCCAGCACATCGCCAATCAACTGCTCGGGTCCCACCTTGATCGGGTCCTGAATGAGCCCATGGACATGGTTCTTAACGCGGGCAACTTCTGACAACTGCTCCCGCTCGGGCATATTGCAGTGGATTAAACCCAGCCCACCACCCAACGCCATGGCAATCGCCATCCGCGATTCGGTCACCGTGTCCATGTCCGCCGAGATGATCGGCATGCGCAACTGCAACCCCTCCACCAAGGTCGTGTCCAATTGCGTCTCGTTCGGCAAGACATCCGAGTACAACGTCGCCAACGTCACGTCGTCATAGGTAAGCGCCACGCTCCGATGCGCATGAAAGAAATCTGCCGCGCCGAGGTAGAATGTGCCGTCGATTTCCGTAGGCCCAGGTAGTGCTGCCATGCGCAACGGTGCTGAACCCACCCACCACGTGGCAAGCGGTAATCCATCCAATCAACTCCCCGCACCTTCCAGCCTCCCCCGACTCGATATCACAATCACTCTCGCTCAACGCAAAAGGCGATGGAGCGTCTCGCGTCGCTCCATCGCCCCTAACCTCCACCAGGAGGCTGCCTCACCGTTGAAGCGTCGCACTCAGGGTTGTTTTGGGGTGTTCTTTTGGCTCAGAGAGCTACTCAAACCAAGGAACACATCATGGGCGTTGAACCAGTGCGGGCCATCGTTCTTCCAGCCGCAATTGACTTTGAAGTGGCGACGGATGGCCAGTCGAATTTCTTCGCCATTGACCTTCATGACCTTGTCCTGACGCTTGTATCCATAAGCGACACCATAGTGCCATAGCCATCCCAGGCCGACCACCCCCGGTCGCCCATCCTTGATCCCACTGGCGACTCGACTCCCCGATGAATCCCAGTCGTCACCCCAGAAATCGTAAGCCCATGACACATAGTAATTGCACAGGGGGCCACCATAGGCGATCGAGGTCGGGTTCGGCGCACCACCCGAGAGGTTGCTCTGGGTGATCGGCCAGATATAGCTGTAGTATCCTTCGATCAAATCTTCTGGGAGCGTCCCTCCCTCATCGCCAAATGGATTGCAGATCACATCGCAGTCTTCGTGAAGTTTGAAATACGCGCCCCGGACAATTGCTCGTTGATTCGTCGTATCCAATTCCTGCGGTGCATCCGACTGCGACAGCGACGCAAAACTCATCGAATTCTTGTAAAACGCACTCTCCACCCCTTTGCGATCCCAATACCCAAACAGCATGGCCAACGCCGTCGGACCGCAACCCACTAAACGGCACCAGTCGCTGTCCTCCAATTGATACCAATGGCACTGATCATTCCAGCTGCCGACGTACCACGTCTGCGGATCTTTCCAATGAGGTGGTTCATTGTCCGCATGTTTACCAGCACCCAAGGGCCGGATAACCAGAGGTCGTACCCGTAAGACCTTGTGCTGAATTCCTTCCGCCGTCCGAAAAGTCACCGGCGCTGTTCCCACCTTGCGACCGACCACGCGGAAACCACCCGTTCTCAGCACCGTGACCTCAGCCAGTCCTTCATCATCATCGTGCAACACCAAATCCGTAACCCGCGCCTCGCCGAAGAAACTGTTGGAACGGGTCAAGGTCACATCGAGAATCTCAGGGAGCTTTCCATCTTCGAGATCCCACTGAATGCGCGCTTGTTCGGCACGCCGTTGACGGAGGAGTTTGTGAACAGGACTGTTGTTCCAATCGACTTTGAGTGCCGCATAGGACTCATAGGGTTGCAGCTTCAACCCGGAACGAAATGGCTTGTGCAGCACCGTGCTGCGGGCGTCGTCCTCACCCGAGTTTCGCCGGCCCATTTGATCGACCATGGCATGCGGTATTTTCATCGGCTCAGTCCCATGATTGGCCAGCAGGTTGCCCTCAGCATCCTCCGCGGCCCAGAAGGTGGGTCCATAACGCACAATGCGGGCCGGCACCTTGCCATTGGTCTTCTTCATCAACCGTTCCGCAGGCGTTTCACCGTCGGTCGAGAATTCCAAGACTGGCAGATCCGATCGATCCAACGAGACAATGATGTACCCGCGATCCAACGACCCTTCGTCGCTGGAAACATTCCGAAGAAACCCTCGCACCGGCGCCGAGCGCATCTTCTTGGCAACAATTTTGAGCTCGAGATAACTCGGTGATGCGCCCGGGGCCGAATTGGGGGCAATCAAAGGGCATGCAAACGGGGCGATGTCCACTTCGTTCCACCGGGCTGAATCCTCCGCATCTTCCGAATCCACCGCGAGCGCGATCTGCTGAATATGCGCACGCGCCACCTCGACCACCTTGGGGGTGAGCTGGCGTAACGCCATCAATGGAAACGCTCCGCCCTGTCCACTTTTGCCAACGCGGAATCGGAAGAACCGAGTATTTTCGGTGTCGACCGAGGCCGAACCGTCGGCGTGCCGTACTAACCGGGAGGGCTCAATGGTGCGCCATGGACCATCGGCAACATCGGCTTCTTCGTATTGCAAATTTACCACTTCAGCTTGGCTGATCGCCAAGCTTGCGAGCCAGGCCAGCGCCAACGTTATTTTCGGGATCAACGGTTTCATGTTTTAACAGTGTATGGTTCGTTTTCGTTCAGTGTCGCAAGGCAGGCGATGGATGCTGCCAGCCGTATCTAAGGAAAATTGCCCATGAAGTTGCGCCGTCCTCTTGCTGTTTTTTTGACTACGCGACGCCGCGTAGTACCCATAACCTAATCGGAAAATCCCCAGCGCTCCCCCCTCCACAAAGGCCGAGCACTTTGCCTTGGCTGAATCCCCGACTCAGGCAAGGATCGCCCGATGCCATTCCTATCGAAAATGCACGGGCCGCTCCATTCCCCCGGAGCACGCCGGTTGGTTGCTGTCGCCGCCTCGGTGGCCTGGTTGGTTTCCGCCAACGCCACCCATGCGGCTGAAACGGTCCCAACCCAAACTCGTCCTAAGCTTCGATCCGCATCCGATCTGCCACCCATCCCCGGCGGAATTCTTCGCGTTCACACGGCTGACTGGCTGATCGATCCCCGCAGTTTTACTGCCAGGGCTGGACGCCAGGGAACCAACCACCAAATTTGCTTGGAGAACGGGCTGATCCGTCGAACGTTTGTCCTGGCGCCCAATGCGGCCACCGTCGGCTTAGACCAACTCGCGACAGGAACCAGCCTGCTTCGAGCCGTGGAACCCGAAGCCCAACTGACACTCAACGGCAAGACCTACAACGTCGGCGGCCTCTCTGGCCAACCTAACCGCGCCTACCTCCTGCCAGCCTGGCTTCAGTCCATGACCAACGTGCCCGGCAGTTTTCAATTGGCCGGCTTCCGTCAAGGAACCACCCATGCCCCGTTCCATTGGAAACGCACCCGCCCTTCACCCAACCTTTCCTGGCCGCCTCCAGGAACGTCTCTCGAATTCGATTTCCAAGGGACCGACCCAGCCACGCACGACGTCTCCGTCACGGTACATTATGAGCTCTACGATGGCCTGCCCGTAATCGCCAAATGGCTCACAGTTCATAACCAATCCGCCGCCGAAATCACTCTGGATCGATTCACCGTAGAACGGCTCGCCATGGTCGAAGCCGAATCCGCCGTCGATGAACGTCCCGAAATGGCCTGGCGCGTCCCCAATGTCCAGGTCCTCAGTGACTACATGTTCAAGGGCATGGACCTCGTAACGGGCAATCAAGTCGCTTCCTGGCAGAAAGATCCTCTCTTCCGCACACAGGTCAGCTACGCTCACCAAACGCCGTGCTTTTTGGTTTGCCAACCCCCTATCGGGCCCGGCGCCAGAATTGCCCCCGGCTCGGTGTTTCATTCTTTTCGCTCCTTCCTGGTCCTCCATGATTCCACCGATCGCGAACGCCAGGGCCTGACGATTCGTCGAGCTCATCGCACGCTGGCCCCATGGTCCGCCGAAAACCCCATCATGATGCATGTGCGCAACGCCGATTCAAAATCGTTCCGCACCGCGGTGGATCAGTGCGCCGAGGTCGGATTCGAAATGATCATCTACACCTTCGGTTCCGGCCTGAATGTCGAAAACGAAGACCCATCCTATATCGCCAAAGTGAAAGCCGACGTCGATTACGCTCATGCCAAAGGCGTCCAGGTCGGGGCGTATTCCCTATTTAGCAGCCGTCGCATCAATGATGAGAACGATGTCATCAACCCCAAAACGGGCCGACCCGGTGGCGCAATCTTTGGCAGTGCCCCGTGCTTCGGCAGCCGCTGGGGATTCGATTATCTCAAAAAACTAACCAACTTCCTCGCAACCACCGGCCTCGACCTCCTAGAACACGACGGCCCGTATCCTGGCGATGTCTGCGCCTCCACCCAACACCCTGGCCACCGGGGAGAAGCGGACTCCCAATGGGTCAACTGGCAGATGAGCGCCCATCTCTACCAGTGGTGCCGCGAACGCGGAATCTACGTCAATCAACCCGATTATTACTTCTTCACCGGTGGCAACAAAACCGCCATGGGCTATCGCGAAGACAACTGGTCGTTGCCGCGCGAACAACAACTCATTCACTCCCGACAAAACATTTTCGACGGCACCTGGACCAAACCCCAGACCGCCGGCTGGATGTTCGTGCCGCTGACGGAATACCACGGCGGCGGCCCCAGCGCGACGATTGAGCCTCTCAAGGACCATCTGGACGCCTACGAAGCGCATCTCGCCAACACCCTCGGTTCTGGAGTCCAAGCCTGCTGGCGCGGCCCACGCCTCTATGACTCCGCGGAAACCCAAGCGCTCGTCAAACGCTATGTCGACTGGTTCAAAAAGCATCGAGAAATTCTCGAGAGCGATATCATTCACGGCCGCCGCGCGGACGGGCGCGACGTGGATTATCTCATCCAGGTGAATCCTCAATTGCGCACACGCGCCTTTGCCGTCATTCACAACCCATTGCCCACGGAAATCGACCGGACCCTCCAGTTGCCACTCTATTATTCAGGACTTCGCGAGAAGGCACGACTTCGCCGCGACGATGGGAAACCCGAACGTATCCGCCTCGACGATCAGGCCCGCGCCACCGTTCGTGTCCAAATCCCCGCCAACAGCCGCACGTGGCTCAGTTTCGAATAAATTCAACACCGCCCGGTTATGCTTCAACGCCACATCCACTTCATTCGCCGATTCTGGGGGTCTTCGCTTTGGCTCCTGATGGCCCTCCCACTCGCCCGAGGCGGGCAGACCACGGTGTCGATTTCCGACGAGGATTTCTTGGTCAACGGCCAGCCCACCTACGCCGGTCAGTTCTGGCAGGGCCACAAAATCCAAGGTCTCTTGCTCAACGCACGCGTGGTTCAAGCTACCTTTGAAGATAGAAATCCAGCGACCGCGACGCGATGGGCCTACCCTGACACCGGCAAGTGGGATGCCGAACGTAACACCCGGGAATTCATCCACGCGATGCCCGATTGGAAACGCCATGGCCTGCTCGGATTCACGCTCAATCTTCAGGGAGGTTCCCCCCAAGGCTATTCCTCCGATCAACCTTGGCACAACTCTGCCATTCATTCCGATGGTTCGCTCGACGAGAAGTACCTCAGCCGCCTTAAACAGATCCTGGACCGCGACGACGAACTCGGCATGGTCCCCATACTCGGCATCTTCTATTTCGGTCAGGATCAACGCCTCAAAGATGAAGCCTCTGTGCTGCGCGCCGTGGATAACACCGTCCGGTGGATCCAGGAAGGCGGCTGGCGAAATGTCCTGATCGAGATCAATAACGAATGCAATGTCCGCTATGATCACGAAATTCTCAAGCCCCACCGAGTTCATGAGTTGATTGAGCGAGTCCACCAAGCCTCGCGCGACGGCCATCGGCTTCTGGTGAGTACCAGTTACGGCGGTGGCACCATTCCCAGCGATACCGTCGCTGCTGCGTCGGACTTTGTCTTGCTCCATGGTAATGGAGTCAAAGACCCCGCCAAACTCGCCGAGATGGTGCGTGTCACCCGTCGCCTTCCCGGTTTTCGACCCAAGCCAATTCTGTTTAATGAGGACGATCATTTCGACTTCGATCAACCACTCAACCACTTTGTCGCGGCCATCACCGAGCGCGCCGGTTGGGGCTACTTTGATTTCCGCGCCAACGGTGAGGCATTCGAGGAAGGATTCCAAAGCGTGCCCGTGGATTGGAAGATCTCCAGCGCACGCAAACGAGGCTTCTTTGGATTGCTTGCCGAGGTGACCGGCTCCAATCCTAAAGGCGCTCGCCTCCCGGCTACCGCCACTACCACTTGGTGGAAGGGCAACCTTCATACCCACTCGCTCTGGAGCGACGGCGATGATTACCCCGAGATGATCGCGCACTGGTACAAATCCCAAGGCTATCAGTTCCTCGCACTCTCGGATCACAATATCACACTGGAAGGACCAAACTGGTTGAACGTCACCAGCAAACGCGGGGGCGGTGTCGCATTGACCAAATACAAAACGCGCTTTCCCAATTGGGTGGAGGAACGCACGTGGCTCGGCACCAACCAAGTCCGACTCAAACCGCTCGCCGAATTCCGTCCGTTTCTGGAAGAACCCGGACGGTTCCTTCTGATTCCCAGCGAGGAACTCAGTGATCGCCACCTCACCGCTCCAATCCACATCAACCTCACCAACCTTCGAGACCGACTCGCTCCACAGGGCGGCACCAGTGTGGTCGATGTGATGCAACGCAACGTCGATGCCGTCCTCGCCCAGCGTGGCACCACCGGGCAACCCATGTTCCCCCATATCAACCACCCGAATTTTGTCTGGGCCATCACCGCCGAAGAACTCATGCAAGTTCGCGGCGAACGGTTCTTCGAGGTCTACAATGGACACCCGCTCGTTCATAATGAAGGCGACGAGTCTCACGCCGGCACCGAGCGTGTGTGGGACATACTTCTCACATGGCGCCTCGCCGTACTCCATCTGCCACCCATGTTCGGCATCGCTGTCGATGATTCGCACAGTTATCATCAATTCAAAACCGACCTCAGCAACGCGGGGCGCGGCTGGATCATGGTCCGATCACCACATCTCAGCCCAGGGTCGCTCATCGACGCCATGGAAGCCGGTGATTTTTACGCCAGCAGTGGTGTCGCTCTCAAAGACATCCGACGCGATACCTCCCGCCTTCAACTCTCCATCCAGACCGAACCGGGCGTCACCTACCGAACCTTGTTCATTGGCACCCGACGGGATTTCGATCGATCCAACACCCCGTTTCAAAATGCCGCCGGCGACAAACTGCGAGTCACTCATCGCTACTCGGATTCCGTCGGCGAAGTACTTAAAGAAGTCCAGGGCACCCAGGCGGAGTACACCTTCGTCGGCGATGAACTCTACGTCCGCGCCAAGATTATTTCGTCCCGATTCAAGACCAACTCGTATCGAGCGAAGGATCCAGAGTCCGCCTGGACCCAACCGGTTTCCCCATGAACCGTCCACTTCAGATCATCCTCTTCGCTAAAGCACCCAGGCCGGGCTTCGTCAAAACCCGGCTGGCCAAAAGCCTCGGCCCTGATGCGGCCTGCGACGCTTACTGCCAAATGGTTTCAAAATTGCTCCAGCAATTGTCGCCGTCCATATCGCTGGAGATACGATTTGCACCCGATGATGCCGAATCGGAAATCCAACCTTGGTTGAAACCAGGATGGTCCGCGAGGCCTCAAGGAGAGGGATCTTTGGGGGAACGACTGCTCCGCGCCTTGACTCAACACCAAACACCCAATCCCACCCCGTGTGTGATCATTGGATCCGATTGTCCAGACATCGAACCCGTTGACCTCGATGACGCCGCCGACTGCTTGTTCAATGGCGATGCGGATGTCGTCTTGGGGCCGGCCAAGGACGGGGGCTACTGGCTGATCGGGACCAACACACCGCATCCCACGTTGTTCCAAAATATTGCCTGGAGTACCGATAGTGTCCTCCAGCAAACCCTGTCGGCCGCCAACCAGGCGGGTCTCAAAGTTCGATTGCTGCGTGAACTGGAGGATATCGACACCCTAGAAGACTGGAGGCGCTTTGAGGCCCGGCCAACCTCAGGGCAGCTCCAAAGCACCAACCCCGGGTCGATCCGCAACCAATTTGGCTAAACTCAGGACAAATTACTTCTGGGGCTGCCATGAATCTAGAGTGGCTCCAAGCCGTCAAACTCGAGATACTGTCATCAGACATGCGGACGTCGTCATCGAAAGCCTCCCATCGATTCCACTTCGCGGTGAGCCATCTGGCAATGCCTGGACCGCCAGCTGCTTGTGCGGGTTTCCGCACGCGCAGACCCCGGAATACGTCGATCCTTGGGAGCCGGTCCGTTGAAAGCTCCACCCCTCCAATGTCTAGCGGCACCCAGTCTTCGTTTGAGAGACTTGGCCTAATCGCTAAATCTCCAGGATACCCCATTGCTCCCATGTCGTTGCCCATACAATTCCCGACAGTCGCCATCCCGCGTCGGCGCTTTCCTTTCTGGTTAGCAGGCGTCTCCTTCTGGTTGCTCTCACTCGCCTCATCGCACCTCCAAGCCATCGAGCGACTCGACTTCAACTACGACATTCAACCGCTCCTGTCGGACCGTTGCTTCACATGCCACGGCCCTGACGAAAAGCAGCGGAAAGGGAAACTGCGTCTGGATACCAAGGAAGGCGCCTTATCCAAGAACACCGATGGTAAGTTCATCATCAAACCGGGAGATCCTGACGCCTCTGAATTCATTCGACGAATTGAAACGACCGATCCAGACGACGTGATGCCCCCAGCCGAGGTCCATCTGGACTTAAATCGAACCGAAAAAGACCTCCTCCGCCGCTGGATCAAGGAGGGAGCAGAGTTCCGGGGCCACTGGGCGTTTAACCCAGTGCGGCAGTTAGCACCACCGACAACTCAAGACGCGCGTTGGCCGAAGACGGAGATCGATCAGTTTGTCCTCGCTCGGCTTGAACGAGAGGGACTCAAGCCGTCGCCCGAGGCCACTCGCGAACGACTGCTCCGGCGGGTCACTTTTGACCTGACCGGCTTGCCGCCGACACTCCCGGACATCGATGTCTTCTTGAACGACGCGTCTTCCAATGCCTACGAGAAGGCCGTCGACCGACTCCTGGCATCGACCACGTTCGGCGAACGCCAAGCGGTAGAATGGTTGGATTTGGCTAGGTACGCCGACACCCATGGCTATCAGGCGGACCGTTATCGCTCCATGTGGCCGTGGCGCGATTGGGTGATCCGATCGTTCAATGAAAACCTGCCGTACGACAAATTCATCACCTGGCAAATCGCCGGTGATCTGATCGACAAACCCACCAAGCAATCCCGACTCGCGACCGCCTTCAACCGCCTTCACATGCAGAACGAGGAGGGGGGTATCGTCGAGGAAGAATTCCGAGTGGCCTATATCGTCGACCGCGTTAACACCTTTTGCACCGCATTCCTGGCCATGACCAGCGAATGCTCGCGCTGCCATGATCACAAGTACGATCCCATGTCCCAGCGCGACTTCTAT
This sequence comes from Verrucomicrobiales bacterium, assembly GCA_005793375.1. GTDB lineage: Bacteria > Verrucomicrobiota > Verrucomicrobiia > Limisphaerales > UBA9464 > SXSK01. The sequence goes on from SXSK01000228.1 coordinate 11,249, forward strand.
CAGCTCTACAGCTTCTTCCAGAATATCGATGAGTCAGGACAATCCGTGTACTTCGGTGAAGTCATGCCAGTACCGACCCTGTTGCTCAGCACTGAGGAACAGGATGCCCGTCTCGAAACACTCCAAAATCGGATCCAAGCCAAACAACGCCAAGCCCCAGGCTTGCGGAATTCAGCTCAATCGTCGTTTGAAGTCTGGCTCAAACAACGCCCCACAACTCCGGAGGTTCCCGGACTGACCGCCGCCTATTCGTTTGATGAACTCAAGGAGAACAAGTTCACCAACAGCATCGATGCCTCGAAGCCAGCCAACGCCGTAGAATCCCCCAAGAGCGTTCCTGGCCACTCCGGTCAGGGAGTTCTCCTTTCCGGCGAAAACGGAATCAACTTCCCTGGAGTCGGCGCATTCACCCGATCCGATCCGTTCAGCCTCGGCCTTTGGGTCAATACCGCCACACACGCGCCCCGGTTGGTCGTCCTCCACAAATCGAGAGCCTGGATGGACGCCGGTTCTCGTGGCTATGAATTGATCCTGGAGAATGGCCGACCCACGGTGGGGTTGATTCACATGTGGCCTGGCAATGCGATCAAAGTCCGTTCCCGGGAACCTCTGTCGACAAACTCATGGGCTCACGTGACCGTCACTTACGACGGATCCAGCCGAGCCGCAGGCGTCGCCCTTTATGTGAATGGAGCACCCGTCGCGGTGGACGTCGTGCGCGACGGGCTGTGGAAGGATTTCACCTACGGCGGCGGCGAACCCGATGTCTCGATTGGCTTCCGCATGCGCGATAACGGATTCAAAGAGGGGCGCGTCGACGAACTGCGCCTCTATAATCGAGCCCTCACGCCGCTCGAAGCGGCGCACATCGCCGGACGCGACGATCTCTCCAAGGCGCTCAGTACCGAACTCACCGCCCTGGGACCAACCCAACGCCAGGGATTGCTGGATTATTATATCGGTACGGCCTATCCGCCTGCCAAACACTTCAACGACGAGCTCAGCCAACTGCGGCGCGAGCAGAATCAATTGGTCAACTCCATCCAGGATATCATGGTCATGCAGGAAATGCCCCAACCCAAAAAGGCATACGTCCTGCGGCGGGGTGCCTATGATGCCGCTACCGACGAAGTCCATGCCGGCACTCCCGGATTCCTGCCGGCGTTGGCACACAAGCCAGAATCCGGTCAGAGTGGCTCTCCACACACCCCCAACCGTTTGGATCTCGCCCAATGGCTGCTCTCCCCGCAGAACCCACTGTTCGCACGCGTCACCGTCAACCGAGCCTGGCAGATGTTCTTCGGCCGCGGTTTGGTCGAAAGCACGGATAACTTCGGCGTGCAAGGCGCCCTTCCCTCACATCCGGAATTGATTGATTGGATGGCCCGCGATTTCCAATCCCACTGGGATTGGAAACGTCTCATGAAACAAATCGCCATGTCGGCAACCTACCGCCAGGGCTCCCGCGGCACCCCCGAGTTGGTCTCGCGAGATCCCAGCAACAAACTTCTCGCCCGCGGACCCTCACGTCGATTGACCGCCGAGATGCTGCGAGACCAATCCCTGGCTGCTTCGGGAATTCTGGTTCGAAAAATCGGAGGCCCCAGTGTGAAGCCATACCAACCCGAGGGACTCTGGGAAATGGCGATGGGAGGCAACCGATGGCAAAACGGCAATGGCGATGACCTGCACCGCCGCAGTTTGTATACCTTCTGGAAACGCACCGTACCCCACCCCGCCATGATGGTCTTCGACGCCGCAGACCGCAGCAATTGCTCCGTCAAACGCCAAAGCACCAGCACGCCATTGCAATCGCTGGCGTTGCTGAACGATCCGCAACATGTCGAAGCGGCGCGATTCATCGCCCAACGCATGATCCAGGAAGGCGGCAGTTCCGTGGAGAATCGCCTGACCCACGGGTTCCGTTTGGTGACCAGTCGGAAACCGACCTCCCGTGAGCTCACGATCCTCAACCAGACTTACCGCGAACAACGCGAACTCTTCCAAGGCGATGCCCAGGCCGCCGCTCGCCTGCTGATCATAGGGGAAGCCGCCAACGATCCCACCGTCGATCCCATCGACCTCGCCGCCACCACCATCGTGGGCACCGCGTTGCTCAACCATGACGAGGCCATCATGCGACGCTGAACCCGCCCTCATCCAAACGCACCTTAAGTCTTCCAATCCCATGACCTGCTCGCACATCAATTTTAACCTGTCGCGCCGCGAGTTCTTTGGCCGGTTCGGCCTGGGCCTCGGCGGAGCCGCGCTCGCCTCCCTAGTGAACCAGACGACGGCCCAAGGCGCCACCGTCGCCGCTAGCGGGCTCAAAGGTGTCATGGGTGGCACTCACTTCCCGCCCAAGGCCAAACGCATCATCTACTTGTTCATGAGCGGGGGGCCATCGCAGTTGGATTTGTTCGATAACAAGCCGGTGTTGGTCGAGCGCAACGGCGAAGAACTACCCGCGAGTGTGCGAATGGGACAGCGACTCACCGGCATGACCGGTCAGCAAGCCACTCTGCCCATGGCGGGATCGATCTTCAAATTTGCCCAACACGGCCAAGGCGGCGCTTGGTTGAGCGATCTCCTCCCTCAGACAGCCAAAATGGCGGATCGCCTTTGTTTCGTTAAGTCCCTGCACACCGAGGCCATCAATCATGACCCCGCCATCACCTTCTTCCAAACCGGACATCAGCTGGCCGGACGCCCCAGTTTCGGAGCGTGGCTGAGCTATGGCCTAGGCAGTGCCAATGAAAATCTTCCCGCCTTCGTGGTCCTGATTTCCAAAGACCGCATCGATCAACCCCTCTACGCCCGACTCTGGGGCAATGGATTCCTGCCCAGCATCCATCAGGGCGTTCAGTTCCGAAATGGAAAGGACCCCGTCCTCTATCTCAAAAACCCAGATGGCATCAGCACCGAAAGTCGCCGCAAGATGCTCGATCGCCTGGCGGAACTGAACGCCGCACAATTCGAGGATCTCGGCGATCCCGAGATCAGTGCGCGAGTGGCGCAATACGAAATGGCCTACCGAATGCAAACGTCGGTACCCGACGTCCTCGACATCAGTAAAGAACCTGAAAGTGTGTTCGACCTTTACGGACCCGAATCGAAGAACCCAGGCTCCTTTGCCGCCAATTGCCTGCTCGCCCGCCGCCTCGCCGAACGAAACGTCCGATTCATTCAGCTCTATCACCCCGGTTGGGACCACCACGGCGGCCTGCCTGGAGGCATCCGCCGTCAATGCAAGGACATTGACCAGGCTTCCCATGCCCTGGTCACAGATCTGGCCCAACGCGGGTTGCTCGATGAAACCCTGGTAGTTTGGGGCGGCGAATTCGGTCGTACCAACTATTCCCAGGGCAAACTCACTCCCACCGACTACGGCCGCGATCACCACCCACGCTGCTTCACTTGCTGGATGGCCGGCGGAGGCATCAAACCCGGTATTTCTTACGGGGCCACCGACGATTTCGGATACAATATTGCCGAAAATCCAGTCGATGTGCACGATCTCCAGGCCACCATTCTCGACCGTCTGGGGGTCGACCACGAACAACTCACGTTTAAGTTCCAGGGCCGCCGCTACCGTCTTACCGACATTTTCGGCAAAGTCGTCAAGCCGGTCCTAGCTTAGCGGCGGTCTCATCAAGAAGTTGATACTTCCGCTCGACGCCAAGCTTTTGCAGCATGATCGCCGTGACGGATTCTACACAGACGACATCAAAACCTTCGGGAACCGAATTGCGCCGACTCAAAGGTCAAGCCCAACGCATTACCACGGTCACCCGACTCGGCCGCGCGGGGCTAACTCCGGCATTCATCGCTGGAGTCAACCAAAACCTGATCAACCATGAACTGGTTAAAATCAAATTCACCGAGTTCAAGGATCAGAAACACGAACTCAGCGAACAGTTGGCCAAGGCCACCGATAGCCAGTTAATTTGGGTCATCGGCCATGTGGCGGTGCTTTACCGCAAGCGTCCCGATATCACGCCGGGGACAGCGGTGGCCACCCCTCCATGACCTCACCAACACTGCCTGACTACCGCTCCAGGCAGGCCAGGGCTGATTATGTCGATCAGCGCCTCGCCGAATTGTACCCGGACACGCCTATCCCGCTGGATCACCGCGATCCCTACACGCTGCTGGTGGCCGTGGTCCTCTCTGCTCAGTGCACCGACAAGCGGGTCAATGAGATCACTCCACATCTCTGGGCTCTCGCGGACAATCCCGAGGCCATGACCCGCCTCAGCATCAGCGATATTCAACAAGTGATTCGGCCTTGTGGATTGTCCCCGCAAAAAGCCAGGGCCATCCACGAACTCTCCCAGCTGATCCTCGAACGGCATGGAGGCAACGTCCCATCTTCCTTCGCCGAACTTGAAGCACTCCCAGGCGTCGGCCACAAAACCGCCTCGGTGGTTTTGGCTCAATCCTTCGGCGTGCCAACCTTTCCCGTCGACACCCACATCCATCGACTTGCCCAGCGCTGGAAACTCAGCCATGGCCAAAACGTCCAGCAAACTGAACATGACTTGAAAAAACTGTTCCCGCGCGAGCATTGGAACCAGCTGCACCTGCGCTTCATCTTCCATGGACGCGCGCAATGCACGGCGCGCGGCTGCGATGGCACTTGCTGCGAGATCTGCCGAACGTTATTCCCCGATCGAAAGCGACGAGTGCGCACCAAAAAAGCGTGACTCACTGAGGGCTCAACAAACACCCCAGCGAATCCACCCGGAGTCCCAAAAACGCGGAGAACTCTGCAGCCGAAATCACTTTCCGTGATCTCGCTTCAAATGTTCCTTGAGCACATCCAATCCGAAATCATTGGTGAAGTCCCGGAACGCGGCATGTACATGGTTGGCGTCGTTCTGTGTGTTGTCGTACTCAGCCACAAAGGTCGGCCCATGGATCCGATAATAATGTCGCTCCCCCTTCTCCAGCCCACCCATCCAAACAAAGTAGATCTGGTCCGGTCCCGCCTTCAAATGGCGTTTGAGTTCAGGGCCGGCGATCTCTTCGCGGGCACGACCCGTGTATTCTGCCAACAACATTTCCGCCATCACAACTTGATCCGGTGTCATTTCGGATAGGCGCAATCCCGTCGGTGCACCCAAAGAAGCCTGACGCGACGCCGCCGTGAGAATGTCATCCGGAGCCTTCGTATCCAGAATGGCCTTCTTACGCTGAACGTCGGATAACGATTTCACCAGTTTCCGCGCAAGATCTTCCTCGACGGCGAGGACACGAAGACCCGCTCGCGGGCCTTTCCGGACTTCGGCGGGGTTGGTTCCAAACATGGCCGGAGACCACGCCGCGACAGTGCCTTTGGAAATGGTGAAATTCACCGAACAATGATGCCCTTCGATACGCCAACCCCAGGTCCCTTTGGCATCCGGTTTTCCGAAGATGCTCACATGATACATGTCCGGGTCACGTGGAAAGCGGCGGCCCGGCCCTTCTAATTCCTGAAGGATCTGTTCGAGGCTCATGATGGTTGTGGCCTTCAAAAACCCACGCTGACTCATTCCCGAACTCAGAAGCGCATACGCCAGATGTTGCTGCGCCGCAGTCAGGTCCTTTAGTGTCAAACCCTTGCGATCCTTTGGAATGAAGTGCCAGTTGAAACGTTCCTCGTCGTTCCAGCCAAACGAGGTCTTGGATCGTTGCTCGTCGGTCATCGCTGCCAGCAGATTCTCTGCAGCAAAAGTCATGTCTTCGACAGGGGTGGCTGCAAGGACGCGCGTGGCGACCAAGCCCGTAAGAAGCAGTGCGAGTTTCACGTGAATTAGACTAAAGAAACGAAGCCGACACGTTTAATGCAAACCCAAATTCCATCGAAGAATGGCAGACGAAAAACTTTCATTGGATCCGAACCTTATCCCCGACCCCAGCGGCCAGGCGAACTCGGTCCTCGTTGGTGACCCTTACCCGACGAGCCGCAGTCCAGTCCGAGGTATCCCTTCATGTCGCTTGCCGCATCGATCGCGTTGCAATACACCGAGTTGCAGTCCATTCTCAAAGGGTCTTGAACATGCTTTATCCTCTGACGTTCCGACCGCGGCTCAAGTTTCGTCCATGGGGCGGACGCCGCCTCCTTGAACTCTACGGCAAGCCGCTGGGAAAAGAAACGCGCATCGGGGAATCTTGGGAAATCTCAGATCGTGCGGGCGACGAGAGCATCGTTGCCAACGGGCCGTTGAAAGGTCGCACTTTGAGATGGATCATGGAGCATCAAGGGCGCAAATTGCTAGGAACCAAACCCGCCAAAGGCGACCGATTCCCCTGGCTGTGCAAGATTCTCGACGCTCGTGAAGATCTCTCGCTCCAGGTTCACCCCCCCGCCCGGATCGCCTCCAAACTCAAGGGCGAACCCAAAACGGAGATGTGGTATGTGGCCGACGCCAACCCCCACGCCCGATTGTATGTCGGGCTCAAACGCGGCGTGACTCGAAAAATTTTCGAACGTAAATCGCTCAACGGAACGGTCGCTGATTGTTTCCATCGCCACTCGGTGCGGGCCGGTGATGCCATGTTTCTCCCCAGTGGTCGAGTCCACGCCATCGGTGGGGGACAAGTCATTTTCGAGATTCAACAAAACTCCGATACCACCTACCGCGTCTACGATTGGAATCGGGTTGGCCAGGACGGGAAACCCCGTGAACTCCATCTAGAACCATCACTCGCTTCCATTGATTTTGAGGACTTCGAACCCGAATTGGTGGGACACCAGATCCGGCGTGTCGGCGATGCCCAAGTTCGAAAACTGGTACGTCATCGCTTGTTCCATATCGACCATTGGACGCTCGGTCCCGGTGGAGCGGCCGAATTCTCTCAAGGAATGCGCGTTGTGGCCGTGGTGGACGGTGACGTCATGCTCCGATCGACCGCCGGCGGCACGCGCCTCAAAGCCGGCCGCTATTGCTTAATTCCAGACTCGTTGACAGGTTTCCAAATCAGGTCGCGAACCGGTGGGCAGTGGCTCGTCGTTTCTCCGTCACGGCGACCGAACTCGAAACGTTGAGCGATCATGGACCCATCGAAGCCGCCGAAATCCGACAGCCCCCTACAGCCTACCCCAACCGCAGAGCTGCCGCAGTTTGTCGAAGACTCTTCCTTCCTGCGACTGTTCGTCTTTGAAAAGAACTTCCGACTGGTAGTCGTCTTTTTCATTTTCCTTTGTATTGGACTGGGATTTTTCCTTCCCAAATGGTGGATAACCTCACCGCCGGGTTTTCTCCCGGAGGTACGTACGAGTGGCCTGGACAAAGTTCAGTCTTGGTCTCTGCGTCGATCGGCCATCAAAAGCGCTGCGGCAGATCAGATCGACGAAGCCGTGCACACGTGGCGCATGGCAGTCTTCGAAGACCCCTGCAATCCGATCAACAGCCGGGGCCTCATTAACACGATCCTCCAGATCTCTCCACCCTCGGTAAGCTATCAGCGGGTCGGCATTTTTCAGGCTCAGTGGTTGATACGCCTCACACGTACCAATCAAGCGGATCTCGATCTAGCGGCGTCGCTGTTCGATCACTATCAACTCAGTGATCTGGTAGTGTCCGTTCTGGGGCCCAAATCGGATTCACTGACACCGGTCCAAGCAGGATTGCTTCTAGAGGCTCTGTTTCAGGTCCAGGACATGGAACGTTTCTCATCAGTTTGGAATGTCTACCCCTCACTGCACACAAACACTCTGTTCCAAGTGTATCGCGCCGCGTGGCAGGCCGGGTGGGGACCCCCAGGATCCATTCGGCAGGGACGCGACTCTTTGGAGAAGGCCATCTCCAACCCTGACACCCGACTCCTCGCCCTCCAACTCCAACTCAGCATCAGTTACGCACTCAATGAGTTGGAAGCCTATACCCAGGCCTTCGACGCCCTCGAGAAGGACCACGCCACTCGTGTGAAAGACCACGCGTTCCTGTGGCGCCTGCTCGTGCGCACCGGAAAATCGGCGGAAGCCGAAAGTCGATTGCGGCGATTCTTAAATCCCCCCACCACGCCGCTCGAATGCTCACTGATCACCGAAACTTACGGCATGCTGGGTCGCCCAGAGGAAGCCGCTGTCTATTTGGGGAAACACCTCCACCTGTTCGGGGGGCAGCTCGAATTGTGGATCCGGCAAGCCGAATTGCTCATCACCACAGCCAAATGGGACCGCCTCCGCGAACTCGCGTTGGAACTGCGCCAGGTCGAAGGCCTTCGCGATCATGTCGCTGGGTTCGCCTGGTACCTCGAAGGCCTCAGTGAACTGCGTCGCAATCGCATCGTTGCCGCCGATCGTGCGTTTCAACTCGTTCTCAGCGAGACGATCTCCGACCCCTTGCTCGGTTTCCAAACCGCGACCAGTCTTGCCCAATTAGATAAACCAGAGTTGGCTCGGAAACTTCTCAACCGACTCCAATCCAATTTCAACGACAAAGCCGAGTATTGGTTGCAGGTCATGATGGCTGCCTACGGCGAGAACGACATCGAAGCCATGCTCGCAGCCGCCGAAAAGGCCTATGCCATCGCGCCAAATAAACCGGTCATCATGAACAATTATGCCGCAGCGCTCATCATCATGCGGCAACGCCCCAGCGAAGCCGTCAAGCTCACTCTCAACAAACTGGCTGCCAGCCAGGGCAGTTTCAAGAAAAGTGGTTTGGCCGGATTGGTTGAAGGATGGACCCGCGGAAGAACAATAGGCAGGCGGGATATTGAGAACTCGGCTGATTTTTCACAATGGCCACGCTTGAAAGTAAGCGCATGGCTTC